>NZ_JBMDII010000004.1:0-190223 GCF_057808605.1 Comamonas sp. FG99 | reverse complement strand
CAGCCCATCCCAAGAGGACTCAACGCGATCCCCGTGCTTTGTGTGAACAGGCCCTGGTTGCCAATAATGCTGGTTTGCCCCTATAATGGAGGGCATACGACCAGACGGGCGGTACCCACCGCCCGTTTTTTTTGGGTGTTGACATTTGGAGCTCGAAGCTGCCGCAAATGTGTTTGTGGGTGGCTGTCGGGTTTTTTGTATTGGCTTTTTGCATTGTGCAGGGGTGGCATCGCACGTGGCGCTTCAGGAAATCGTTGAGCAAACCGTGACCGGACTGGGCTATGACCTGGTGGAGATCGAACGTTCCGCCGGCGGCCTGCTGCGCATCACCATCGACCTGCCATGGAGCCCGGACGCGGTGCGCCCCGAAGGAGCGCCCGAGCAGTTCGTGACCGTGGAGGATTGCGAGACGGTGACGCGCCAGCTGCAGTTCGCACTGGAGGTCGACGGTGTCGACTACCGGCGCCTGGAGGTGTCGTCGCCCGGCATCGATCGCCCGCTGCGCCATGAGCAGGATTTCGTGCGCTTCACCGGCGAGGTGATCGACCTCACGCTGAAGCAGCCCATCGGCGCTGCCGCCGACGGCAGCGCGATCAATGCCAACCGCAAGAAATTCCGCGGCACGCTGGAGCGCACCGCCGAGGGCGGCTGGCAGATCGTCTGGAGCGACGAGCCGCCGGTCAAGCCCGGCCAGCGCGTGAGCAAGAAGCGCGTGCCGGCGCCGCTGCAGAGCATGGGCTTTGCGCTGGATGAGCTGCGCGAGGCGCGCCTGGCGCCGATCGTGAGCTTCAAGGGGCGCGCTGCGCGCAACGCCAACACCGACGCGCCGCAGGCCCAGTCGGAAGACTGAATGGATACCGGAAGGTGCATGGGCCGCATGTGCCGCACCTTCCTTCGAGATTGGAATAGGAGAGTCGTCGCATGAATCGCGAATTGTTGATGCTGGTGGATGCCATCGCGCGCGAAAAGAACGTGGAGCGCGATGTGGTCTTTGGCGCGGTGGAGTCCGCTCTGGCCCAGGCTACGAAAAAGTTGTATGAGGGCGAGGTGGATGTGCGCGTGGCCATCGACCGCGAGACCGGCGACTACGACACCTTCCGCCGCTGGCTGGTCGTGCCCGACGATGCCGGCCTGCAGAACCCCGATGCCGAGGAAATGCTGATGGACGCGGTCGAGCGCAAGCCGGGCGTCGAGGTGGGCGATTTCATCGAGGAGCAGATCGAGTCGCTGCCCATCGGCCGCATCGGCGCGATGGCGGCCAAGCAGGTCATCCTGCAGAAGATCCGCGATGCCGAGCGCGAGATGCTGCTCAATGAGTTCATGGCCCGGGGCGACAAGATCTTCACCGGCACCGTCAAGCGCATGGACAAGGGCGACCTCATCGTCGAGAGCGGCCGTGTCGAAGGGCGCCTCAAGCGCAGCGAGATGATCCCCAAGGAAAACCTGCGCAGCGGCGACCGCGTGCGCGCGATGATCATGGATGTGGACCTGACGCTGCGCGGCGCGCCCATCCTGCTGTCGCGCTCGGCGCCCGAGTTCATGGTCGAGCTGTTTCGCAACGAGGTGCCTGAGATCGAGCAGGGCCTGCTGGAGATCAAGAGCTGCGCCCGCGACCCCGGCAGCCGCGCCAAGATCGCGGTGCTGTCGCATGACAAGCGCATCGATCCCATCGGCACCTGCGTGGGCGTGCGCGGCTCGCGCGTCAACGTCGTGACCAACGAGCTGGCCGGCGAGCGCGTGGACATCGTGCTCTGGTCGGAAGACCCGGCGCAGTTCGTCATCGGGGCGCTGGCCCCGGCCAACGTCAGCTCGATCGTCGTCGACGAGGAAAAGCATGCGATGGACGTGGTGGTAGACGAGGAAAACCTCGCCATCGCCATCGGCCGCGGTGGCCAGAACGTGCGCCTGGCGTCGGACCTGACCGGCTGGAAGATCAACATCATGGACGCGGCGGAGTCGGCGCAGAAGCAAGCCGAAGAGACCGATACCGCCCGCCGCCTGTTCATGGAAAAGCTGGATGTGGACGAGGAGATCGCCGACATCCTGATCGCCGAAGGCTTCTCCAGCCTGGAAGAAGTGGCCTATGTGCCACTGCAGGAGATGCTCGAGATCGAGAGCTTCGACGAAGACACCGTGAACGAGCTGCGTTCGCGCGCCAAGGATGCGCTGCTGACCATGGAGATCGCCCGCGAGGAAAGCGTGGGCCGCGTCTCGCAGGAGCTGCGCGACCTGGACGGCATGACCCCCGAGCTGATCACCAAGCTGGAAGAGGGCGGCATCCACACGCGCGATGACCTGGCCGATTTGGCCATTGACGAATTGACTGAACTGACCGGCCAGCCTGCCGATGAAGCGACAGCCTTGATCATGAAGGCGCGCGAGCATTGGTTTGATGGACAGGCATAAAGGTCGGGAGGCACGGAACAAGATATGTCGAGCAATACAGTCGCTGAGTTCGCTACCGAACTGAAAAAATCGCCCGAGACGCTGCTGGAGCAGCTCAAGGCCGCCGGCGTGGCGAAAAATTCCGCGTCCGATGCGCTGAACGAATCGGACAAGCAAAAGCTGCTGTCGCACCTGCAGGCCGCGCACGGCTCTGCGGGCGCCGATCGCAAGAAGATCACGCTGACCAAGAAGTCCACCAGCGAAATCAAGCAGGCGGACGCCACCGGCAAGGCGCGCACCATCCAGGTCGAGGTGCGCAAGAAGCGCACCTTCGTCAAGCGCGACGACGTGGCCGACCAGTCGCCCGAAGAGAGCGCCGCCCAGGCCGAGGCCGCCGAGCAGCAGGCGCAGCACAATGCCGAGCTGGTCAAGCGCGAGGAAGAAGCGCGCCGCCAGGCCGAGCTGATCAGCCGCCAGGAGCAGGACCTGGTCCGCTCCCGCCAGGAGCGCGAAGAGCGCGAGCGCAAGGAGCGCGAGGCCGAGGAGCGCGCCGCTGCCTACATCGCCAAGGAAGAAGAGCGCAAGGCGCGCGAGGTGGCCGAGCAGGAACAGGCCTCGCGCCAGCATGCCCGCGAGACGGCCGAGCGCGCCGCCGCCCAGGCCGAGGCCAAGGCCAAGGCCGAGGAGGAATCCAAGGCCCGTGCCGCCGAAGATGCGGCGCGCGCCGCCGACCTGGACGAGCGCCGCCGCAAGGCCCTGGCCGAGGCCGAGGCCATCCGCGCGATGATGAGCGCGCCCAAGAAGGTGCTGGTGGCCAAGAAGCCCGAGGAAAAGCCCAAGGCGGCCGACCCCAAGAAGGGCACGCTGCACAAGCCCGCCACCACCGCTGCGGCTGGCGCTGCCAAGACCGGCGGCGCGGGCGCTGCTGGCGGCAACAAGGAGGTCAAGTCGGCCAAGCTGTCGTCGAGCTGGAGCAACAACAACGGCGGCGGTGGCACCGACGGCAACGGCAAGCGCAAGGAAATCAAGACCCGCGGCGACACCGGTGCCGGTGGCCGCGGCAACAACTGGCGCTCGGGCCCGCGCGGTGGTGGCCGCCGCGGCAATGACCGCCACCACGACCAGCACCACCAGGCGGCGCCGGTGGAGGCGCGCGTGCTCGACGTGCACGTGCCCGAGACGATCACCGTCTCCGAGCTGGCGCACAAGATGTCGGTCAAGGCGTCCGAGCTCATCAAGGTGCTGATGAAGATGGGCCAGATGGTCACCATCAACCAGCCGCTGGACCAGGACACCGCGATGATCGTGGTCGAGGAAATGGGCCACAAGGCCCATGTGGCGGCGCTGGACGATCCGGAAGCCTTCACCGACGACGAAATGCAGCAGTCCGACGCCGAGGCACTGCCGCGCGCGCCGGTGGTCACCGTCATGGGCCACGTGGACCACGGCAAGACCTCGCTGCTGGACTATATCCGCCGCTCCAAGGTGGCGGTGGGCGAGGCCGGCGGCATCACGCAGCACATCGGCGCCTACCACGTCGAGACGCCGCGCGGCATCGTCACCTTCCTGGACACCCCGGGCCACGAGGCTTTCACCGCCATGCGTGCCCGCGGCGCCCAGGCCACCGACATCGTCATCCTGGTGGTGGCCGCCGACGACGGCGTGATGCCCCAGACCAAGGAAGCCGTCAAGCACGCCAAGGCGGCCGGCGTTCCGATCGTGGTGGCCATCACCAAGTCCGACAAGCCCGATGCCAATCCCGACCGCGTCAAGCAGGAGCTGGTGGCCGAAGAGGTGGTGCCCGAGGAGTACGGCGGCGACTCGCCGTTCGTGGCCGTGTCGTCCAAGACCGGCATGGGCATCGACGACCTGCTGGAGCAGGTGCTGCTGCAGGCCGAGGTGCTGGAGCTGAAGGCGCCGGTGGATGCCAACGCCAAGGGTATCGTGATCGAAGCCCAGCTCGACAAGGGCCGCGGCTCGGTGGCCACGGTGCTGGTGCAGTCCGGCACGCTGAAGGTCGGCGACGTGGTGCTGGCCGGCCAGACCTATGGCCGCGTGCGCGCCATGCTCGACGAGAACGGCAAGGTCGCGAAGGAAGCCGGCCCCTCGATTCCGGTCGAGATCCAGGGTCTGTCGGATGTGCCGCAGGCCGGCGACGACTTCATGGTGCTGCCCGACGAGCGCCGCGCCCGCGAGATCGCGACCTACCGCGCCGGCAAGTTCCGCAACACCAAGCTGGCCAAGCAGCAAGCCGCCAAGCTGGAGAACATGTTCGCCGAAATGGGTTCGGGCAATGTGCAGACGCTGCCCATCATCATCAAGGCCGACGTGCAGGGCTCGCAGGAAGCGCTGGGCGCCTCGCTGCTCAAGCTCTCGACCGACGAGGTCAAGGTGCAGCTGGTGTACTCCGGCGTGGGCGGCATCAGCGAGTCCGACATCAACCTGGCGATCGCCTCCAAGGCCATCGTCATCGGCTTCAACGTGCGTGCCGACTCCCAGGCGCGCAAGACGGCCGAGGGCAACGATGTGGACATCCGCTACTACAACATCATCTACGATGCGGTGGATGAGGTGAAGTCGGCCATGTCCGGCATGCTGGCGCCCGAGCAAAAGGAAGAGATCATCGGCATGGCCGAGATCCGCACCGTGTTCGTGGCCTCGAAGATCGGCACGGTGGCCGGCTCCTACATCACGCAGGGCCATGTCACGCGCAATGCGCACTTCCGCCTGCTGCGCGACAACGTGGTCATCTACAGCGGCGAGATCGAGTCGCTGCGCCGCATGAAGGACGACGTCAAGGAAGTCAAGGAAGGCTTCGAGTGCGGTATCAAGCTCAAGAACTACAACGACATCCGCGAAGGCGATATGCTCGAAGTGTTCGAGATCAAGGAAATCGCGCGCACGCTATAATCCATGGCCACTCGCAAGAAGTCCGCTGCGCCGAACCGCAGCTTCAAAGTCTCCGACCAGATCCAGCGCGATCTGTCGGAGCTGATCGCCCGTGAACTGAAGGACCCGCGCGTGGGCATGGTGACGCTGCAGGGCGTCGAGGTGACGCCCGACTACGCCCATGCCAAGGTGTTCTTCAGCGTGCTGGTGGGCGACCCCGAGGCCACGCAGGAGGCACTGAACCAGGCCGCGGGCTTCCTGCGCAACGGCCTGTTCAAGCGCCTGCACATCCACACCGTGCCCACGCTGCACTTCGTCTACGACCGCACCACCGAGCGCGCGGCCGACATGAACGCCTTGATCGCCAAGGCGGTCTCGTCGCGCGGCAAGGAAGACTGACACCATGAACGCGCCACGCACCAGGGTGCAACGGCGCCCTGTGCATGGGGTGCTGCTGCTCGACAAACCGCTGGGCCTGTCCAGCAACGATGCGCTGCAAAAGGCCAAGTGGCTGCTGCGCGCCGAAAAGGCCGGCCACACCGGCACGCTGGACCCGCTGGCCACCGGCGTGCTGCCGCTGTGCTTTGGCGCGGCCACCAAGTTCAGCCAGCTGCAGCTCGATGCGCCCAAGACCTACGAGGCCGTGGCGCTGCTGGGCGTGACCACCACCACCGGCGACGCCGAGGGCGAGGTGCTGCAGCGGCGCGAGGTCGATACCGCCATGCTGGCGCAGGAGCGGCTCGATGCCGTGGCTGCCCGCTTCACCGGCGAGATAGCGCAGGTGCCGCCGATGTACAGCGCACTCAAGAAGGACGGCAAGGCCCTCTACGAATACGCCCGCGCCGGCCAGACGGTGGAGCGCGCGGCGCGCCAGGTCACGATCTTCAGGCTGGAGCTGGCCTTGGCGCAGGCCGGGCAGGCGCCGGCGGCGCTCAGGATCGTGGTCCAGTGCAGCAAGGGCACCTATGTGCGCACGCTGGCCGAAGACATCGGCGCGGCGCTGGGCGTGGGCGCGCACCTGCTGAGCCTGCGCCGCACCGAGACCGGCGGCATCGGCCTTGCGCGCTGCGTGTCGCTCGCCCAGCTCGAGGCCACCCCCGACGCCGAACGCCTGCAATACCTGCTGCCGGTGGACAGCCTGCTGGCTGCGCATGCGCATGTCATGCTCGACGGCGATAATGCGGCGCGGTTCCTGTCGGGCCTGCGCCGCCGTGGCGACTGGGCGGATGCCGAGGCCGTGGCCGTCTACGGCGAGCAGCCGCCGGCCCTGCTGGGCGTGGCGCATATCCGGGCGCGCGAACTCATCCCCGACCGCCTGCTGAGCCCCATCGAAATTCAACAAATCCTGGAAGCAACGCCGCACCGCCAAGCCAGCGGCATTTTGGAAACACTATGAGCAAACAAATCCGCAACATCGCCATCATCGCGCACGTCGACCATGGCAAGACCACCATGGTGGACCAGCTGCTGCGCCAGTCGGGCACCTTTGCCGAACACGAAAAAGTCGTGGACACGGTGATGGACAACAACGCCATCGAGCGCGAGCGCGGCATCACCATCCTGGCCAAGAACTGCGCGGTGAGCTGGCAGGGCACCCACATCAACATCCTCGACACCCCCGGCCACGCGGACTTCGGTGGCGAGGTGGAGCGCGCGCTGTCGATGGTGGATGGCGTGGTGCTGCTGATCGACGCCCAGGAAGGCCCGATGCCCCAGACGCGCTTCGTGACCAAGAAGGCGCTGGCGCTGGGCCTCAAGCCCATCGTCGTGGTCAACAAGGTCGACAAGCCCGGTGCACGGCCCGACTATGTGATCAATGCCGCGTTCGACCTGTTCGACAAGCTGGGCGCGACCGACGAGCAGCTCGACTTCCCCGTCGTCTATGCCTCGGGCATCAACGGCTGGTCCTCCAAGGAAGAAGGCGCGCCTGGCGAGCAATGGGGCCCCGACATGTCGGCCCTGTTCGAGACCATTCTGGAGCATGTGCCTTCCGTGGAAGGCGATGCCAATGCGCCCTTGCAGATGCAGGTCTCGGCACTGGACTACTCCACCTTCGTGGGCCGTATCGGCGTGGGCCGCATCACCCAGGGTACCTTGAAGGTGGGCCAGAACGTGATGGTCATGGCCGGACCCGACGGCAAGGGCTACACCGGCAAGATCAACCAGATCCACCAGTTCCAGGGCATCGACCGCGTGCAGGTGACCGAAGCCGGTCCTTCCGACATCGTGCTGGTCAACGGCATCGAGAACATCGGTATCGGCGAGACCATTACCGACCCGGCCAATCCCCAGCCGCTGCCGATGCTGAAGATCGACGAGCCCACGCTGACCATGAACTTCTGCGTGAACAACTCGCCCCTGGCGGGCCGCGAAGGCAAGTTCGTCACCAGCCGCCAGATCTGGGACCGCCTGCAAAAGGAGCTGCGCTCCAACGTGGCGCTGCGCGTGAAGGAAACCGACGAAGACGGTATTTTCGAAGTGTCGGGCCGGGGCGAACTGCACCTGACCATCCTGCTCGAAGAAATGCGCCGTGAGGGCTACGAGCTGGCCGTCTCCAAGCCCCGCGTGGTCTACCGCGACGTGGACGGCGTGCGCCACGAGCCGATCGAGATGGTGACCGCCGACATCGAAGAAGGCCACCAGGGCGGCGTGATGCAGGCCCTGGGCGAGCGCAAGGGCGAGCTGGTGAACATGGAGCCCGATGGCCGTGGCCGCGTGCGCCTGGAATACCGCATCCCGGCGCGTGGCCTGATCGGCTTCACCAACGAATTCCTGAACCTGACCCGTGGCTCTGGCCTGATCAGCAACATCTTCGACAGCTACGAGCCGCACAAGGGCGAGATCGGCGGCCGCAAGAACGGCGTGCTGATCTCCATGGACGACGGCGAGATCTTCACCTACGCGCTGGGCAAGCTGGACGACCGCGGCCGCATGTTCGTGAAGGCCAACGATCCGGTGTACGAGGGCATGATCATCGGCATCCACAGCCGCGACAACGACCTGGTGGTGAACGCCACCCGCACCAAGCAGCTGACCAACTTCCGCGTCTCCGGCAAGGAAGACGCGATCAAGATCACGCCGCCCATCGAGCTGTCGCTGGAATACGGCGTGGAATTCATCGAGGACGACGAACTGCTGGAGATCACCCCCGCCAGCCTGCGCGTGCGCAAGCGCTTCCTGAAGGAGCACGACCGCAAGCGCGCTGCGCGCGAAGGGCTGTGATGGCACGGGCCTGAAGCCACACGAACCCGGCTCCTGGAGCCGGGTTTTTTTTCGTCAAGTTGCCCGCGCGTTCATGGATAGCCTCTTGAAGAGTTAATAAACGATATTTAATTTCTGTTTTTCGATAATTTACGTTATGCTCTGCCTGTCTTGACCAACCGGGGAGGTGTACCGTGGAGACAGAGCACAGCGAAGCCAGGCAGAGAATCCGCCGGATCAGCAGGCGGTTTGCGATTGCCTGCAGGGGCTTGATGGCCGGGGGGCTGATCGCCATCGGGATCTATTGGCTGACGGCTGGCCCCGAGGCCTTGAGCCGGCGTTGGCTGGACGGGGCGGTGCCGGTCCACTCGCCGACACCGTTGCTGCGCGCCGCCGGCCTTGGGTTGACGCTGCTGGCCGCCTGGCCGGCGCTGCTGGGCCTGAACCACCTGCGCCGCCTGTTTCTGCTTTATGCCGACGGAATCATGTTCAACGAATCGAACGTGCAGGCGTTGCGCGGCCTGGGTTGGTGCCTGATCCTGCTGGCCATGGGGCAGGCGCTGCTGACGCCGGCCATGGCGCTGGCGCTCTCGGTTGGCAATCCGCCGGGGCAGCGCTTGCTTAGCCTGGGTGTCAGTGCGGGCATGCTGCAGGCGGCGTTCGTGGGCGGCGTGCTGCTGGTGATCGCCTGGGTCATGAACGAGGCCCGCAAGATCGACGAAGAACAGCAGCTCACGGTCTGAGGCATGCCGATCATCGTCCATCTGGATGTGATGCTGGCCAGGCGCAAAGTCCGCTCCAACGAGCTGGCGCGCGCGGTAGGCATCACCGAAGCCAATGTCTCGCTGCTCAAGTCGGGCAAGGTTCGCGCCGTCCGATTCTCGACGCTGGAGGCGATCTGCCAGTACCTCGACTGCCAGCCCGGGGATCTGCTGGAGTATGTGCCGGCTGATGATGCGCAGGCCCTTTGAGGGGGGCGCAGCTCAATGCCGGTGGTCCGCCCGCCGCGCCAGCCATTCGCCGGCCAGTTGCAGCAGCGACACCAGCGCCACCAGGATCACGATCACCTCGAACATCACGCGGGTTTCGTAGCGTTCGTAGCCGTAGCGGATGGCCAGGTCGCCCAGCCCGCCGGCGCCAACCGCGCCGGCCATGGCCGAGGCGTTGACCATGGCGATCACGCTGACGGTGATGCCGCCGATGATGCCGGGCAGGGCCTCGGGCAGCAGCACGTGGCGCACGATGTGCCAGCGCTTGCAGCCCATGGCGCGGGCGGCCTCCACCAGGCCCCGGTCCACCTCCTGCAGGCTCACCTGCGCGATGCGGGCGAAGAAGGGGATGAGGTTGACCGATAGCGGCACCACCGCGGCCCAGGTGCCGAGCGTGGTGCCGACGATGGCGCGGGTCACCGGCAGCAGCGCCACCAGCAAGATGATGAAGGGCACGGCGCGGAAGACGTTGACCGTGATGGACAGTGCCTTGTGCAGGCGCGGCCGCGCATATAGCCCGCGCGGCGCCGTCACGCTGAGCACCACGGCCAGCAGCAGCCCGGCGGCGATGGCGATGGCCGCCGACACCCCCACCATGAGCAGCGTCTGGGCCAGGGCCTGCAGGTATTTTTCAAGCGGCGCTGCGGACATAGCCCACCACCTCCAGCTGGTCGGCGCCGATGCGCTGGCGCAGCGGCTCCAGGCCTGCCGCGCCGCCCGCCACGGCGGACGCCGGCATCGACACCAGCAGCCGGCCCAGGGCGTGGCCGCGGATGCGGTCGAGCCCGCCATGCAGCAGCGTCGCGCTCGGGCCCAGCGCGGCCAGCGCCTGCAGCGGCAGGCCCGCCGCATGGCGCACGCCGTCGAAGCCCAGGCGCAGCACCGCCTGGGTGGCATGCGCGTCGGGCATGGCCTGCAGCGCGCGGGCCAGCTCGGGCGGAAAGTCTTCGCGCAGCGGCTGCAGCAGGGCTTGCGTGGCGGCGGCCTGCGGGGCGGCAAAGACCTGCCAGACCTCGCCCAGCTCCTGCATCTCGCCGCGGTCCAGTACCAGCACCCGGTCGCATACCGCGCGGATCACGGCCATGTCGTGCGTGATGAGCACGATGGTCAGGCCCAGCTTGCGGTTGATGTCGCGCAGCAGCGCGAGGATGGACTGCGTGGTTTGCGGATCGAGTGCGGACGTGGCCTCGTCGCACAGCAGCACCTCGGGCTCGTGCACCAGCGCGCGGGCGATGCCCACGCGCTGCTTCTGGCCGCCCGAGAGCCTGGCCGGGTAGGCCTGGGCCTTGTCGGCCAGGCCTACCAGGTGCAGCAGCTCGTCCACCCGCTGCTTGACCAGCGCCGGGCGCACGCCTGCCACCCGCAGCGGCAGCGCGATGTTCTCGAACACCGTCTTGGCCGACAGCAGGTTGAAGTGCTGGAAGATCATGCCTACCTTGCGGCGCAGTGCCACCAGCGCGTCTTCGCCGAGCGTTGCGGGGTCGACGCCGTGGATGGACACGCGCCCCTGCGTTGGCGGCTCCAGCGCATTGATGGTGCGCAGCAGCGTGGACTTGCCCGCGCCGCTGCGGCCGATGATGCCGAACACCTCGGCGGGGCGGATGTCGAAGCTCAGGCTTTTGAGCGCATGCACCTGCGCGCTTGGCGCGCCCGGCGCGTTGGCGCTGGCGGCGGGGTAGGATTTGCCCACCCCGTCGAACACGATGTGCGGCGCGAGCCGCACTGCTGGAGGCATGGTGGTCATGGACGTCAGAATGCCGGGATCACCGAGCCCTGGTACCTGGATTGGATGAACTGCCGCACCGGCTCCGACTGGTAGGCCGCGACCAGCGGCTTGACCCAGGGGGCCTGCGCGTCCTTGGCGTGCACGGCGATGATGTTCACATAGGGGTTGCGCTCGCGCCTTTCCACCGCGATGCCGTCGCGCGTGGCGATCAGCCCGGCCTGGTAGGCGAAGGTGTTGACGATCGCCGAGGTGTCGAGGTCGTCGAGCGAGCGGCTGAGCACCACCGAGGCGGCCTCCACCAGCTGTACCTTGCGGCGGTAGGCGGTGATGTCCGCCAGGCCCGCCGTGCCCTTGAACGGGTCGAAATCGGGCCGCAGCTCCAGCAGCCCGTGGTCGCGCAGTACCACCAGCGCGCGGGTCTGGTTGCTCGGGTCGTTGGGGATGCCGATGCGCGCGCCTTCGGGCAGCTCGGCCAGGCGCTTGTACTTCTTCGAGTAGAAGGCAATCGGCGAGATATAGGTGTCGCCCGCCGAGACGAGCTGGTAGCCGCGCTGCTGGTTCTGGTCGCGCAGGAAGGGAATGTGCTGGAAGGAGTTGGCCTCCAGGTCGCCGTTGTTCAGCGCCTCGTTGGGGCTGGCGGCGCCGGAGATGACCACCGGCGCAACGCGCAGGCCCCGGTCCTTGGCGACCCGGGTCACCACTTCCCAGATTTCCTCGTCCACGCCGCCGCGCACCCCCACGCGAAGGGTCTGCGCTGCCGCCGCGAGCGCGCCGGTGGGCGGCAGGCCGGCTGCCAGCACGAGGCTAGCGGCGTTGCGCAAGAAGGTTCTTTTTTCCATGGCTGGGGGCTTTCGCTGCTGAGATGCCCGCAGTATCGAAGCGCCCCCAGGGCCGGACAACAAAGCTTTTCAGGTATGCAAATGCGCCTGCTGCATATCGGTGAGTATCTGGCGCAGCTGGCGCGCGGTGGCCGGCTGCTTGCGGGGATGCAGCGCCAGCGCAATGCCGATCGGCGGCAGCACATGGGCGTCCGACAGGCTGCGGAACACCACGTTCGGCGCCGCCGCCTTGGTAACCACCGCCGGCACCAGCGCCACGCCCAGCCCCGCGCCCACCAGGCTGACCAGGGTTTGCGCCTGCACCGCCTGCTGCTTGATCTGCGGCATGAAGCCGGCGTTCTGGCAGGCCAGCATCACCAGCGCATGCAGCCCCGGCACCTCGCCGGCGCGGTAGGTCACGAAGGGCTCGCCGGCCAGCTCGCGCAGCGCCAGCGCGGGCTGGTGGGCGAGCGGATTGGCCGCGGGCAGCGCGGCGACCAGCGTATCCTTTTCGATGGGCACGATGTCCAGCCCGGTGGCCTCGGACACCGGGTAGCGCAGCAGGCCGGCATCGAAATCGCCGCTGGCCACGCGCATGCCGATCTCGCGCGTGGTGGATTCGGTCAACACCAGGTCGATGGCCGGAAAGCGGCTGCGGAAGATGGGCACCAGCGCCGGAATCATCGAGAACGTGGCCGAGCCGATGAAGCCGATGTGCAGCCGCCCGCGCTCGCCCGCCGCGGTGGCCTGCGACACCGCCTGCACCTGGCCGGCATGGTGCAGCGCGAGCCTGGCGCTCTCCAGCGCGGCGACGCCGGCGGCGCTCAGGCTGGTGCCGCGCCGGTCGCGCTCGAACAGCTGCACGCCCAGGCTGTCCTCGAGCTTGCGTATCGATTGCGACAGCGGCGGCTGCGACATGTGCAGCTGCTCCGCCGCCTGGCGGTAGTTCAGGGTTTCCGCCAGGGTCACGAACTGGCGCAGCTGGCGCAGTTCGATTGATATATTGGACATATCAGTCGAGATGGAAATAGTCATAGACCTGAATGTGAAACATATCAAATAATGCGGTTTCAGGCCAGGGCGCTGGCTCATGGCAAGTACCTATGGAGACGCAATTGGGACCCCTATCAGGCGTGCGGGTGCTGGATTTGTCCAGCGTGGTGTTCGGCCCGCTGGCCAGCCAGGTGCTGGCGGACTACGGCGCCGAGGTCATCAAGATCGAGCCGCCCGGCGGCGATTCCACGCGCCATACGGGCCCTGCGGCCGAGCCGGGCATGGCGGCCATGTTCCTGGGCTGCAACCGCAGCAAGAAAAGCGTGGTGCTCGACCTGAAGCAGCCCGCTGCGCAAGCGGCGCTGCAGGCGCTGCTGGCCACGGCCGATGTGTTCATGCACAGCATGCGGCCGCAAAAGCTCGCCCGGCTGGGGCTGGACCAGGCCAGCCTGCGCAGCCGCTATCCGCGCCTGGTCTATGCCGGCCTGCATGGTTTTGGCGAGGACGGCCCCTATGCCGGCATGCCGGCCTATGACGACGTGATCCAGGGCATGAGCGGCCTGGCCGATCTGATGCAGCGCCAGACCGGCGAGGCCCGCTACCTGCCGACGATCGCGGCCGACAAGACCTGCGCCCTGGTGGGTGCGCACGCCATCTTGGCGGCGCTGTTCGCCCGCGAGCGCACGGGGCAGGGCTGCTTCGTCGAGATCCCGATGTACGAGACCATGGTGGGCTTCAACCTGGTCGAGCATTTCTACGGCATGCATTTCACGCCGCCGCTGAGCGGCGCGGGCTATCCGCGCGTGATGGCGCCCTGGCGCAAGCCCTACAAGACGCTGGACGGCCATGTCTGCATGATGCCCTACACCGATGCGCACTGGCGCCGTTTCTTCGACGCGGTGGGCCAGAGCGAGCTGGCGCGCGACGCGCGCTTTGCCGACCAGGCCAGCCGCACCCGGCATATCGCCGAGCTGCTCGAAATTTTGAGCCAGCAGGTGCAAAAGCATGCGACCCGCTACTGGCTGCAGACCTGCGAGCGCCTGGAGATCCCCGCCGCCCCGGTGGCGCGCATGGACGATCTGCCGCAGGATCCGCACCTGCAGGCCACCGGCTTCTTCGCCAGCGTGGCCGACCCGGCCATGGGCGAGCTGCGCTTCCCACGCTCGTCGGTGCGCTTCGACGGCGCGCAGGCGCCGATCTCCATGCCGCCGCGCCTGGGCCAGCACACGGCCGAGCTGCTGCGCGAGGCGGGCCTGGGCGATGCGGCCATCTCCCAACTCCAAGCCTGACAGGAGCGATGAGCAAGATGAATGACATCCCCCGCATGGGCCAGGGCGTGTACTGGCAGGAGCTGCAGGTGGGCCAGCGCTGGCGCACCTTCCGCCGCACCATCACCGAGACCGACCTGGTCAACTTCATCAACACCACCGGCATGCTCGAGGCCATCTTCATCGATGCCGGGTACGAGGGCGCCGCCATGCAGGGCCGCGCCGTGCCGGGCGCGCTGACCTATACCTTCATCGAGGGCTTCATCCTGCAGAGCATGATCCAGGGCACGGGCCTGGCCATGCTGGAGCTGCACCAGAAGATCCTCGCGCCGGTGCTGGTGGGCGATAGCATCGACGCGGTGGTCGAGGTCACCGGCGTGCGGCCCACCTCCAAGGGCAACCGGGCGGTGGTCACCTCGCTGATCACGGTGTCCAACCAGCGCAGCGAGCCGGTGATGGAATACACCGCCGTGCGCCTGCTGGCCGGTAAACCCTGAAAAAATACACCAACATATTGGAGACAAAAACATGACCCATCGCATCTGCCGCCGCCTGGCCACCGCCGGGCTGTTCACCCTGGCGGCGTTCGCTGCCATCCCGGCCCTGGCCGCGGACTGGCCCGCCAAGCCGATCACGCTGGTGGTGCCGTTTCCGCCCGGCGGGCCGACCGACATGGTGGCGCGCGTGCTGGCGCAAAGCGTGGGCGAGCAGCTCGGCCAGTCGGTGGTGGTGGACAACAAGCCCGGCGCCAACGGCAACATCGGCAATGCCTTCGTGGCCAAGGCCGCGCCGGACGGCTATACGGTGCTGTACAACACCTCGTCGATCGCGCTCAGCCCCTCGCTGTACAAGAAGCTGAGCTACGACCTGAACAAGGATCTGGCGCCGGTGGCGCTCACCGCGGTGGTGCCGCTGGGCCTGGTGGTCAACCCCAAGCTGCCGGTGAAGACGGTGGCCGAGCTGGCCGAGTACGCCAAGAAGCACCCCGGCAAGCTGTCGTACGGCTCGGCGGGCAATGGCAACGTCACCCACCTGGCGGCCTTCCAGGTGGTGCAGCACTTTGGCATCGAGGCCAGCCATGTCCCCTACAAGGGCAGCGCGCCGGCCGACGTGGACCTGGTGGCCGGGCAGATCGACTTCATGACCGATACCATCAACTCGGTGGCGCCCTTCATCAAGGACGGCAAGCTGCGGCTGCTGGCGGTGTCCACCGCCCAGCGGATCGCGAATTTTCCGCAGGCGCCCACGCTGGCCGAAAGCGGCATGCAAGGCTTCGAGGCCGGCGCCTGGCAGGGCGTGATGGTGCCGGCGCAGACGCCGCAGCCGGTGGTCGCGCGCCTGAACCAGGCCTTCGTGCAGGCGCTCAAGGACCCCGCGGTGCTGGAGAAGCTGCGCGTGCAGGGCACCGAGCCGCTGGGCTCCAGCCCGGCGGAGTATGGCGCCTACATCCGCAAGGAACTGCAGCGCTGGGCCTCGGTGGTCAAGAGCACCGGCGTGTCACTGGATTGATATTGAAAAAAACATAGCTGCCAGCGCTTTATATGTATGGTTTTCAGATATAAAACTATTTGAAAATCAATGCAGTAGCGCGCAGGAAGCTATATTTTAAGATTGAGAAAGGCAAGCTAGATGTCTGTTCTGGACTCCTTGGCGCTTACGCGCATTCCCGCTGAGGGCGAAGCGCTGCGCGCCGAGATACGTGCATTCCTGCAGAGCACGGTCACGCAGATCCCGGCGCATGTGCGCGCCAAGTCCTGGGGCGGCTACAGCCCCGAATTCAGCCGCGCGCTGGGCGCCAAGGGCTGGCTGGGCATGACCTTTCCCAAGGCCTACGGCGGCAGCGAGATGGGGCCGTTCGCGCGCTACGTGCTGGCCGAGGAGCTGCTGAACTTCGGCGCGCCCGTGGGCTCGCACTGGATCGCCGACCGCCAGAGCGCGCCGCTGATCCTGAAGTACGGCACCGAGGCGCAGAAGCAGCGCTACGTGCCCGGCGTGGCGCGCGGCGAAACCTATATGTGCATCGGCATGAGCGAGCCCGGCGCCGGCTCGGACCTGGCCAGCGTCAAGACCCGCGCGATGCCGGGCGAGCACGGCTTCGTGCTCAACGGCCAGAAGATCTGGACCACCAATGCCCACCACTGCCACTACATGATCGCGCTGGTGCGCACCTCTGGCTCCAGCGAAGACCGGCACAAGGGCTTGTCGCAGGTGATCGTCGACCTCAAGCTGCCCGGCGTGACGGTGCGGCCCATCGAAGACCTGTCGGGCGACAGCCACTTCTGCGAGGTCTTCTTCGACAACGTGCAGCTCGCGCCCGATGCGCTGATCGGCGCCGAGGGCCAGGGCTGGGAGCAGGTGACGGCCGAGCTCACCTTCGAGCGCAGCGGGCCCGAGCGGCTGTTCTCCAGCATCGTGCTGTTCGACGAATGGCTGGCCTTTTTGCGCAGCGAGCAGGCGCCGCGCGCCGAATCGCTCAAACTCGCGGGCCAGGTCTTCACGCGGCTGGCGCCGCTGCGCGCCATGTCGGTGGCGGTGCAGGAAAAGCTGGTGCAGGGCCACAGCCCCATCGTCGAGGCCGCACTGGTCAAGGACCAGGGCACGGTGCTGGAGCAGACCATCGCCACCGCCATCGCCGACGACGTGATGTCGCGCGAGGCCGATGACAGCGCCGCGCAGCTGCCCGCCGAGCTGCTGCGCACGCTCAACTATGTGAGCCTGGTGGCGCCCAGCTTCACGCTGCGCGGCGGCACGCGCAGTATCCTGCGCGGCATGATCGCGCGCGGCCTTGGATTGCGTTGATGGAGCAGGACATGGATCATTTGATAGTGGATGCGGTGCGTGGCCTGCTGGCCGGCCAATGCACGCCCGATGCGGTGCGTGCGATCGAGGCGGAGGCTGCAGGAGCGCAGGCCGTGCAGTTGCGGCAGGCGATTAGCGATTCGGGCTTTGCCGACCTGCTGGTGGCCGAGGAGGCCGGCGGCGCCGGGCTGGCGCTGCGCGAGGTGTTCGCGGTGCTCGAGCTGCTGGGCCAGTACGCGCTGCCGCTGCCGCTGGCCGAAACCATGCTGGCGCGCGCCTGGTGCGCTCAGCAGGGCGTGGCCGCCCCTGACGGCGCGGATGGCGCGAACGGCCTGGTGGCCTTCGCGCCGCAGGCCGTGCTGTCGGCGCACGAGCTGCGGGCGCCCGCGGTGCGCGGCGCCCGTTGCGCCGCCTGGGTGCTGGCCGCGGCGGGCGGCGAATGGCGCCTGCTGCCGGTGGACCAGGCCCAGGCCGCGCCGGGCATCTTTGCGCTCGACGCCGAGCTGCGCTGGCCGCGCGCGGTGTGGGATGGCGCACAGGCGCTGCCCGCGCTGGCGGACCTGCACACCGCGCAAGCGGGCCTGTACGCGGCCCTGCTGGCCGGCGCCTTGCAAAGCGTATTCCAGAGCACATTGCAGTTCGCCAACGAGCGCCAGCAGTTCGGCCGTCCGATCGGCAAGTTCCAGGCCATCCAGCACGAGCTGGCCATCATGGCCGAGCATGTCTCGTCGGCGCGCATGGCGGCGCAGATTGGCTGCGAATCGGCGGATGTGCAGTTCGACCCGCTCAAGGTCGCGGTGGCCAAGGCTCGCGCCAGCGAGGCGGCGGTGGAGGTGGCGTCGCTGGCCCATTCCATCCATGGCGCCATCGGCTTCACCGCCGAGTTCGACTTGCAGCTGTTCACCCGCCGCCTGCACCTGTGGCGCCAGACCGCCGGGGCAGAATCGTTCTGGCAGCTGCGCGCCGGCCAGGCGCTGGTGGCGCACCAGGGCATGACGCTGGATCTGATCCGCCAGGTGACGGACCCTATCGCCGCCTGAGGCAGCGACGTCGGCGTAAAAAGTCACCGGCGTGTCCGCCGCCATGCCGCGTTTTCGGCTATGGTTCGCGCTGTCTCAGACATAAGGAAATCAGGAGCTACTCGCATGAACCAGAACGCAGAAGTGCAAGCCCAGGTGCGGGGCCGCGTCGGCATGATCACCTTGAACCGCCCCAAGGCGCTCAATGCGCTGTCGCTGTCCATGGTGCGCGAGCTGATGGCGGTGCTGCGCGCCTGGCAGCACGACGATGCGGTGCTGGCGGTGGCGATCCGCGGCTCGAACAAGGCGGGCGTGTTCGGCGCGTTCTGCGCGGGCGGCGATATCCGCTTCCTGCACCAGGCGGGCAGCCAGGGCAATCCGCAGCTGGAGGATTTCTTTACCGAGGAATACGCGCTCAACCACCTGATCCACAGTTTCGGCAAACCCTACATCGCCTTCATGGACGGCATCGTCATGGGCGGCGGCATGGGCATCAGCCAGGGCGGCACGCTGCGCATCGCGACCGAGCGCACGAAGATGGCCATGCCCGAGACGCTGATCGGTCTGTTCCCCGATGTGGGCGGCGGCTACTTCCTCTCGCGCTGCCCCGGCCATGTGGGCGAATGGCTGGCGCTGACCGGCCAGGCCATAGCCGCCGGCGACGCGATCCGCTTTGGCCTGGCCGACGGCTACCTGCCGGCACAGCGCCAGCAGGCGGTGTGGGACGGCCTGGCGCAGGGCGGCTTCGCCAGCGGCGCCGAGGCCGAGGCCTGGGCGCGCTCGCAGCTGGAGCCGGCGCCCGAGGCGCAGACCGTGGCGCTTGACGAGATCGAGCGCTTCTTCGCGCTCGATTCAGTGCCGGCCATCATCCAGGCGCTGGAAGGCGCCGGCAGCGACTTTGCCCGGCAGACGGCGGCCGCGCTGCGCGCCCGCTCGCCGCTGATGCTGCACGTGGTGCTGGAGCAGATCCGCCGTGCGCGCAGCATGCCGCTGGCCGACGACCTGCGCATGGAGCGCGACATGGTGCGCCACTGCTTCTACCTGCGCCCGGGCCAGAGCGAGACCATCGAAGGCATACGCGCGCTGGCGGTCGACAAGGACCACAGCCCGCGCTGGAGCCCGGCGCACATCGAGGAGGTGAGCGATGCCATGTGGCAGGCCTTCTTCGCCAGCCCCTGGCCGGCCCATGCCCACCCGCTGGCACAGCTGCGGGATTGAGGCGGATCCGACCTCAGGGCTTCACCGTTTTCCACAGGCCGCCGGCCATGCCGTCGCCCAGCTTGTCGCCGGGCTTGCCATCCTTGGCGAAGTAGTACAGCGGCTGGCCCTTGTAGGCCCATTGGCGGGTATTGTCGGTACGAGCGATGATGCTGTAGTCGCCCACGGGCTGGGCGGAGGCCGCCACGGTCAGCGGCGGCCAGTTGGTGGCGCACTGGCTGTAGCAGGCCGAGGTGCCGCTGCCCGCGACGTCCTTGCCAAAGACATACAGCGTGCGGCCGTCGGGCCCGATCAAGGTGCCGTCGGCGGCGCGCGTGGGCGTGCTGGCCTTGGGGCCCGAGCTGAATACGCTGCAGCCCGCCAGCAGCGTGGCGGACAGGGTGATGGCCAAAATGGGGAGCTTGCTGTTCATGAAAGGGCCTCCTTGTCAGTGGACGAACCCTTTGAATGTAGGCAGGCGCGCCACCCGCCGGTGTCGGACATGGGCCCGACATGGGTTGTGACCCCTTAGATCCAGGCCTTTCAAGGTGTTGTGCCGTAGTGAGTGCCCATGGCACTGCAGGCAGTTGAGCGTTGAGGGTTTTGCGTTGAGCGTGAAAGCCGCAAAACCCTCAACGCACAACGCTCAACCTCTTGGTCATGTACAGGGCGCCTGTTTAATGTTCAAGACCTTGAACGGAATGGTTCTTAGCGGTTGCGGCTCTTCATCGCGCGCTCCACCTCGCGCTTACCCTCGCGGTCCCGGATCACGTCGCGCTTGTCGTGCTCGGCCTTGCCCTTGGCGAGCGCGACCTCGCACTTGGCGATGCCGTTCTTCCAATACAGGTTGGTGGGCACCAGGGTGTAGCCCTTTTGCTCCACCTTGCCGATCAGGCGGCGGATCTCGTCCTTGTGCATCAGCAGCTTCTTGAGCCGGGCGGAGTCGGGGCTGACATGGGTGGAGGCGGTCTTGAGCGGGTTGATCTGGCAGCCGATCAGGTACAGCTCGCCGTCCTTGATGACCACATAGCCGTCGGTCAGCTGCGCCTTGCCTTCGCGCAGCGCCTTCACCTCCCAGCCGTGCAGCACGATGCCGGCCTCATGGCGCTCTTCGAAAAAATAGTTGAACGCTGCCTTCTTGTTATCCGCAATGCGCGCGTTGGAATTGTTTGTCTTGGCCATAATCCGCAATGTTAGGCCCAAAAGGCGGAATCCAAGGCGTATCGGCCGGCAAAACGAATACAAGCTGCATGAAGACTGTCCAAAAATCCGTGCTGATCTGGTACAGCCCCCAGGAAATGTTCAACCTGGTGGCCGATGTGCCCCAATACCCCGAGTTCCTGCCCTGGTGCGACTTTGCCCGCGTGCTCGAGCAGCATGCCGACGGCGTCACCGCCGAGGTCGGCATGTCGCTGGGCGGGCTGAAGAAGTCCTTCGTCACCCGCAACACCTATGTGCCCGGCGAGCAGCTGCGCATGCAGCTGGTGAAGGGGCCGTTCTCGCAGCTGGAGGGCATATGGTGCTTTTTGCCGGTGGGCGACGGCTCGCAGCGCGCCTGCCGGGTGGAGCTGAACCTGAGCTACGGCTTCAGCAGCGGGGCGCTGGCGGTGCTGGTGGGCCCTGTATTCGACAAGATCGCGGCGAGCATGGTCGATGCCTTCATCCAGCGCGCCGAAAAAATTTATGGCTGAGGCCACCATACGGGTCGAACTGGTCTGGGCCGACGACGCCGGCCAGGCGCAGTCGAGAGTGCTGGTATTGCCCTTGGACTGCACGATCGAGGCCGCGCTGCGGCTGGCCGCATGCGAAGGCCATGGCGCCGCGCCGCCGCCGGGCCTGCCCGCCGGCGTGTGGGGCCAGCGCCGGCCGGTGCAGGCGGTGCTGGCTGACGGCGACAGGCTGGAGCTGTACCGCCCGCTCAAGGTCGATCCCAAGCTCGCCCGGCGCGAGCGCTTTGCGCGGCAGGGCGCCCGCGCCACGGGGCTGTTCGCCAAGCGCAGGCCCGAGGCCAAGTCGGGATACTGAAAAAAGGAAACCCAACCGGGTGCAGTAGCTGCAGTAGGCCTGCGCGCAGCGCGATTTTTGCGAAAGACGGTAGAATCCTTTTTTTGGAGCTTACACATGCGCCTGATTGGAAAAGCGCTCACCTTCGACGATGTCTTGCTGGTGCCCGCCTACTCCCAAGTCCTGCCCAAGGACACGTCTCTCAAAACCAAATTCTCCCGCAACATCTCGCTGAATCTGCCGCTGATATCGGCCGCCATGGACACGGTGACCGAGGCGCGGCTGGCCATTGCCATCGCGCAAGAGGGCGGCATGGGCATCGTGCACAAGAACCTCACCGCCGAGCAGCAGGCGGCCGAGGTCTCGAAGGTCAAGCGCCATGAGTCCGGCGTGGTGCTCGATCCGGTGGTCATCACTCCCGAGCACACGGTGCTGCAGGTGCTGCAGCTGTCCGAGGAGCGCGGCATCTCGGGCTTTCCGGTGTGCGACGGCGGCAAGGTCGTGGGCATCGTCACCAGCCGCGACCTGCGCTTTGAGACGCGCTACGACGTCAAGGTGCGCGAGATCATGACGCCGCGCGAGAAGCTCATCACCGTCAACGAGCGCGACGAGATCACGCCCGAGGCCGCCAAGGCGCTGCTCAACAAGCACAAGCTCGAACGCCTGCTGGTGGTCAACGACGCCTTCGAGCTCAAGGGCCTGATCACCGTCAAGGACATCACCAAGCAGACCACCTTCCCGAACGCTGCCCGCGACAAGTCGGGTTCGCTGCGCGTGGGCGCGGCGGTGGGCGTGGGCGCCGGCACCGAAGAGCGCGTGGAGCTGCTGGTCAAGGCCGGCGTGGATGCGATCATCGTCGATACCGCCCACGGCCACAGCAAGGGCGTGATCGAGCGCGTGCGCTGGGTCAAGCAGAACTTCCCGCAGGTCGACGTGGTGGGCGGCAATATCGCCACTGGCGCCGCTGCGCTGGCGCTGGCCGAAGTGGGGGCCGATGCGGTCAAGGTCGGCATCGGCCCGGGCTCCATCTGCACCACCCGCATCGTGGCGGGCGTGGGCGTGCCGCAGATCATGGCCATCGACAGCGTGGCCCAGGCGCTCAAGGGCACGGGCGTGCCGCTGATCGCCGACGGCGGCATCCGCTTCTCGGGCGACATCGCCAAGGCGCTGGCCGCCGGTGCATCCACGGTGATGATGGGCGGCATGTTCGCCGGCACCGAGGAAGCGCCCGGCGAGGTCATCCTGTACCAGGGCCGCTCGTACAAGAGCTACCGCGGCATGGGCTCGATCGGCGCCATGCAGCAGGGCTCGGCCGACCGCTACTTCCAGGAGGCCACCACCGGCAACCCGAACGCGGACAAGCTGGTGCCCGAGGGCATCGAGGGCCGCGTGCCCTACAAGGGCTCGATGGTCTCCATCGTCTACCAGATGGCGGGCGGCGTGCGGGCCTCCATGGGCTATTGCGGCTGCGCCACCATCGAAGAGATGAACAACAAGGCCGAGTTCGTGGAGATCACCGCCGCCGGCATCCGCGAGTCGCATGTGCACGATGTGCAGATCACCAAGGAAGCGCCGAACTACCGCGCGGACTGATCATCGCAAATCTGGCCAGATTGTCTGAATCTGGTCTTAATGTTAGAATCTGGCCTGAATTTGATTTCAGGCCAGATTTTTTTATTTTCCAGCCATGCAATCCGTCGGCATCTACGAAGCCAAGACCCGCTTTTCCGCCCTGATCGAACTGGTCGAGCAGGGCGAAGAGGTGCGCATCACCCGCCACGGCAAGGAAGTGGTGCGCATGCTGCCGGTGCGCCGCCGCCCGGTGATCACCGACGAGCAGATCGCCCGCGAGCTGGCGCAGATCCAGGCGCTGCAGGCCACGGTGCGCCGAGGCCAGGCGCCCGACGCCACCGCCAGGCTGCGCCACGCCGGCCGGAGCCAGGCATGAGCGCATTCGTGCTCGATGCCTCGGTCACCGCCGCCTGGCTGCTGCCCGATGCCGCCAGTCGGCACACCCAGCGCCTCTACGCCCGCATCCGCCGCGACGAGGTGGAGCCGCAGGCGCCCAACCTCTGGCAGTGGGAATGCGGCAACCTGATCGCATCGGGCGTCAACAGCGGCCGCATTCCGCACGGCTCGGTCGAAGGGCTGTGGGGCGTGCTCGAAGCCATCCGCCACCGCGTGGAGCTGCACGAGCTGGCCGTGGCGCAGCACAAGGCCGTGCTCGATGTGGCGCTGGATAGCGGCCTGCCGATCTACGACGCCGCCTACCTGTGGCTGGCGCAGTCGCTGCGCCTGCCGCTGGCCACCTTTGACGAGGCCCAGATCGCCGCCGCCCGCAGGCGCGGCATGGCGCTGCTGGCGCCCGAAGATTTCTGATTCCAACCATCCACCCTTGCCCTAGACCACCATGCAACACGACAAGATCCTCATTCTTGACTTTGGCTCCCAAGTCACCCAGCTGATCGCCCGCCGCGTGCGCGAGGCCCATGTGTATTGCGAGGTCCACCCCTGCGACGTGAGTAGCGACTGGGTGCGCGAGTTTGCCGCCGACGGCCGCTTGAAGGGCGTGATCCTCTCGGGCAGCCATGCCAGCGTCTACGAGGTGGACGACCGGGCGCCCGACGCGGTGTTCGAGCTGGGCATTCCGGTGCTGGGCATCTGCTACGGCATGCAGACCATGGCCAACCAGCTGGGCGGCAAGGTCGAGGGCTCGAACACCCGCGAATTCGGCTATGCCGAGGTGCGCGCGCACGGCCACACCAAGCTGCTGGAGGGCATAGAGGACTTCGCCACGGCCGAAGGCCACGGCATGCTCAAGGTCTGGATGAGCCATGGCGACAAGGTCACCGCGTTACCGCCGGGCTTCAAGGTCATGGCCTCCACGCCGTCCTGCCCCATCGCCGGCATGGCCGACGAGGCGCGCCGCTTCTACGCCGTGCAGTTCCACCCCGAGGTCACGCACACCGTGCAGGGCGCGGCGCTGCTGGGCCGCTTCGTCAAGGACATCTGCGCTGCCGCGCCCGACTGGATCATGGGCAACTACATCGAAGAGGCGGTGCAGAAGATCCGCGAGCAGGTGGGCGACGAAGAGGTCATCCTCGGTCTGTCGGGCGGCGTGGATTCGAGCGTGGCCGCCGCGCTCATCCACCGCGCCATCGGCGACCAGCTCACCTGCGTGTTCGTCGATCACGGCCTGCTGCGCCTGAACGAGGGCGACATGGTGATGGAGATGTTCGAAGGCAAGCTGCACGCCAAGGTCATCCGCGTGGATGCCAGCGAGCTATTCCTGGGCAAGCTGGCCGGCGTGAGCGAGCCCGAGGCCAAGCGCAAGATCATCGGCGGCCTGTTCGTCGATGTGTTCAAGGCCGAAGCCGCCAAGCTCAAGGCCGGCGATGCAGGCGGAAATGGAAATGACGGCCGCCCGGCCGTCAAGGGCGCCACCTTCCTGGCCCAGGGCACGATCTACCCCGACGTCATCGAATCGGGCGGGGCCAAGAGCAAGAAGGCGGTCACCATCAAGAGCCACCACAACGTCGGCGGCCTGCCCGAGCAGCTGGGCCTGAAGCTGCTGGAGCCGCTGCGCGACCTGTTCAAGGATGAAGTGCGCGAACTCGGCGTGGCCCTGGGCCTGCCGCGCGAGATGGTCTACCGCCATCCCTTCCCGGGCCCGGGCCTGGGCGTGCGCATTTTGGGCGAAGTCAAGAAGGAATATGCAGACCTGCTGCGCCGTGCCGATGCCATCTTTATCGAAGAGCTGCGCAACTTCAAGGACGAGGCGAGCGGCAAGACTTGGTACGACCTCACTAGCCAGGCCTTCACCGTCTTCCTGCCGGTCAAGAGCGTGGGCGTGATGGGCGACGGCCGCACCTACGACTACGTGGTCGCGCTGCGCGCGGTGCAGACCAGCGACTTCATGACCGCCGACTGGGCCGAGCTGCCCTACGCGCTGCTGAAGAAGGTGTCTTCGAGAATCATCAATGAAGTCCGCGGCATCAACCGTGTCGCCTACGACGTGAGCAGCAAGCCGCCAGCGACGATTGAGTGGGAGTGAAATCGAGTCCTTCGGGGACTATCGCCAGTTATCGAAAAACTGCCGTAACGTGTTGATTTAAAAGAAAATACGTCACGACAGCTATCGGTGGCTATCGCCGGCCAGCAAAACGGGTTGACGGTAGAGTTGACGGTAAGAACCGAAGGTCTGATTAAGACCCTCCCGTTTACTATTGAGACCAAACCGGTCTTTGACGGTAAAACGCTCCCCTGGAAAGCTTGTTTCATGCGGCTTTCCGGGCATCGACGGGTCTCCTGACCCCTGACGGTAAAAGCCGTCACGAAACAGGAGGAAAACCTCGATGCTTACCGACACAGCACTGCGCAACCTGAAGCCTAAGTCATTGACTTATAAGGTTTCTGACCGGGATGGGATGTACGTGACGGTATCGCCTGCCGGTACCGTCACCTTCCGCTACGATTACCGTCTCAACGGGCGCCGTGAGACCCTGACCATCGGCCGCTATGGCTCTGGCGGCATCTCGCTGGCTCTGGCCCGCGAAAAGCTGCTCGACGCCAAGAAGGCCGTCGCTGCGGGCCGCTCCCCGGCATTGGAGAAGCAGCGCGAGAAGCGCCGGCTGACCGCAGCCAAGAACTTCGGCGATGTAGCGCTCAAGTGGCTGGCGGACGCCAAGATGGCCGACAGCACGCGCGCGATGCGCAAGCATGTCGTGGACCGCGACATCCTGCCGGTGTTCAGGAGCCGGCTGCTCAACGAAATCACGGCCGATGACCTGCGGGCCTTGTGCAACAAGGTGAAGGCGCGCGGCGCTCCTGCCACTGCGGTGCATGTCCGCGACATCGTGAAGCAGGTCTATGCGTTTGCCATCCTGCACGGGGAGAGAGTGGACAACCCGGCCAACGACGTGGCGGCCGCCTCGATCGCCACATTCGTGCCGAAGGACCGCGCGCTGTCGCCGGTCGAGATCCGGCTGGCGTTCCACCAGTTGGAGTCCATTGCGACATACCCGACGATCCGCCTGGCGCTGCGGATGGTCCTGCTGACCCTGGTGCGCAAGAGCGAGTTGATCGAGGCCACCTGGAGCGAGATCGACTTCGAGAACGCGACCTGGACGATCCCGAAGCAGCGCATGAAGGGGCGCAACCCTCACGTGGTCTATCTGTCTCGGCAGGCGCTGGACATCCTCGTGGCGTTGCACACCTGCGCGGCGGGCTCGAAGTTCGTGCTGCCCTCGCGCTATGAACCAACCCGTTGCATGTCGCATGCAACCTTGAACCGCGTGACCCAGCTCATCGCGTCGCGGGCCCAGGCCGCAGGCCTGCCGCTGGAGCCTTTCACGGTGCATGACCTTCGCCGCACGGGCTCGACGCTGCTCAACGAAGTGGGCTTCAACGGCGACTGGATCGAGAAGTGCTTGGCACACGAGGAAGGGCGCTCCTCGCGCTCAATCTACAACAAGGCCGAGTACGCTGAGCAGCGGCGGCACATGCTGCAGGAGTGGGCGGACATGGTCGATGCCTGGATCGATGGGCGCACCCATGTGCCGAAGCTGCTGCCGGAGAACACATCGGTCCCGGTTCTCAGCGCAGCTTTGTGAAGGGAGGGCCGCATGATGACCCTATCGAGACTCTCTCTCGGCGACGAGTGCAAGGTTTGCTGGCATGGCGAAAAGATCACTCTGAGTGATCCTTTGTGGCCCTTATCAAACTGGCCTATCTTGGCGAAGGTTTATAAATCTGTTATTTTGAGCACTATGGATGCTCAAAATTCAGGAAAACTGAACCGTTTGCTGGCCGAGCTGGGGGATACCCGCCTGGTGTCCAGCCGCTGGCTCCGGGCGCACGGCTACTCCAATAGCCTTGTGGCGCGCTATGTGGGCAGCGGCTGGCTGGTGTCGCCGGCGCGTGGTGTCTACATGCGCAGAGGCGGGCGGCTGCAATGGGATGGTGTGGTCCGCAGCCTGCAGGTCGGCGAGGGCATGCCGCTGCACCTCGGGGGACGCTTCGCGCTCGGCCTGCAGGGCCACGAGCACTACCTGCGCCTGGGCGATGCCGGGACGATCACGCTGTATGGGCCGCAGCAACTGCCGGGCTGGGTGGGCAAGCTTTCACTGGAGCAACGCTTCGAGTACCAGGGCAAGGGTCCGCTCGATCTCCCGGCCGTGCCTGTCACTGCGGAAGTCTCCGAGAAGGCGTTGTCGGAAGCGGGCCTAGCTTGGCATTCAGCAGCACCTGGGACCGATGCGCTGGTCTGCTCGACGCCCGAGCGGGCCATGCTGGAACTGTGCGACAGCGTGTCGGATGCGGCAGGGGTCTACGAGGCCGATGCGCTGATGCAGGCCATGACCACGCTGCGGCCGCAGCGGGTCGGCCTGCTGTTGCGCCACTGTCGCAGCATCAAGGCGAAGCGGCTGTTCCTGGCCCTGGCCGAGCGCCATCGGCATGCATGGCTGTCGCACGTGCCCCTGGAGGGCGTTGATCTCGGCCGTGGCAAACGCGCGCTGGTGCCCGGCGGGCGCCTGCATCCGACCTACCAGATCACTTTGCCGGGGGACCTCGATGAGCACCTGGCTTGACCATTGGGACCAGCGCTACACGGACCGCGTGCGGCTGCTGGTCGAGATCCTGCCGGTGTTGGCTTCGGAGCCGGGCTTTGCGCTCAAGGGCGGCACGGCCATCAACCTGTTCGAGCACGATCTGCCGCGCCTGTCGGTAGACATCGATCTGGCCTGGTTGCCGGTACACGGCTATGCCGAAGATGCGAAGCTGATTGCTGACGCGTTGGGGCGACTGGCCAATACGCTGCGCGCCCGGCCTCTGCAATTACAGGTCCACGCCTCGGCGGGCGAGGGTGGGGTGGTCACCCGGCTGGTGGCCAGTCGCGGCCGTGCGCGCGTGCAGATAGAGACGACGCCGGTCATGCGCGGCGCGGTGCATCCGGTGCGAACCATGGTCGTGCGGCCACGGGTGGAAGAGGCCTTCGGCTTTGCCGAGGTGCAGGTGCTGGCGTTCGCTGATCTCTATGCCGGCAAGCTGGCGGCGGCGCTGTCGCGCCAGCATCCGCGCGATCTTTTCGACGTGGGCCTGCTGCTGCAAGATGAACGAGCGGACGAAGTGCTCTGGCGCACCTTCCTTGTTTACCTGACGTGCAGCCCCAAGCCAGCCTGGGAGATGCTGTCGCCGCGCGTGCCGGGGGATTTCGAGGCCACCTTCGAGGCCCACTTCAAGGGGATGACATCCGAGCCTATCAGCGTGGCTGCCTTGCTGGAAAACCGCGAGCGCCTGTTGGCGCGCGTAGCGCATTGGCTGGATGGTCCGTCGCGCGCCCTTCTGCAATCCGTCGAGGATGAGAAGCCGGATTTCAGTTTGATCGGATTGGCCGATGCGGTCGGCCTGCCGGGTGTGCGGCGCAAGCTGCACAACCTTGCGCAGCGCACGGCCGCCAAGCGTGCAGCAGATCGCCAGCAGCTTGACGAAACGCTCGCGCGGATCGCAGGAGCTAGATGACGAAGGAGGTTGACGCGATGGTTCACGATTTCATACTGGTCTATGCGCTGGACTCGGGCGTGGGGTCGCAGGAGGATGTTCTTCGCGAGTTGGCGGATAGCGATTGCGCCGATGCCACGGTGGGCTGGGGACGGCCGGGTCATGTCGGCCTGGCTTTCAGCAGGGAAGCGAGCGACCGCGATGCTGCAGTCACGCTTGCAACGCTGCAAATGGCACAGGCGCTGCCGGGGGCGGTACTGGTCCGGGTTGATGCCGCGTAGCCGCTGCAGGCATTTGATGGTGACTTCATCATCGAACAGGGCGGTGCCGGCGCAGCCTCACGTCCGGTCCGCTGGGCGAGTTAGTCTTCCCTGATCGAGAGGCTTGCTTGCGGTCTTCGATCCAGGCTTCGACTTCTTCCAGGTCCCAGACGACGCAACGGGAGGTGAGGTGGAAGCGACGGGGAAATTCGCCGCGCTGTTCCATTTCGTAGATCGTCGTCTCGGCGAGGGGGACGATTTGGTGCAGTTCGGGACGTCGGATGGTGCGACGAAAGGGGAGAGGGCTGCGCTGCGGAAACTGGGGTAGGGCCTCGTAAGCTTCGGTGCCTGGCAAGGGAAGCGACTGGTGGGCGTGGGTGCCGGTCGCATGAGATGCTTGTCGTAGCTTTTCCACCTCGAACTCCAAGAACTTGCTGTATGGAGATATGGTGAAGTTCAGTACCCATCGGAACAACTTGCTGTGGAGTGGAAGAGCAAGTTACGTACGGACAAACAACTATCCGCTTCTCAGCGGCGTCTACTTCGCCCTGGCCACGGTAGCTGCCCCGTGAGCTCCGCCAAGCCGCCATCGTCTTCGACGCGCGCACCGAAGCGGTTCACTTCGACATCTGGCAAGTCCTCGCTGTCGAACCACAGCAGCGACGTCGTGGTATCAGTGCGGGCGTAGTGTTTGGAAATCTCCCAGAGGTCAAGGCCCTTTTCCCAGTTGTCGAACCAGATGTCTTGTGCAACCTCATCCGTGTCGGCGGCACTGCTGCCTGAAGAACGGAGGCGGTGAGCCACGGAGCCGACGGGAATGGCGGATCTGGGAGATATCCAAGCCCCAGCCTGTCGCAAGCTGGTGGAGCGTGCCGCGTAGCGTACTGCGCCGCGCTCCATGGTGACGAAGGCGCAAGGGATGTCGCTGAGGGAGGCGAATCGCGACGCTGCGGCGGGAAATGATGTGCTGAACAATGCCGCCATGCGCTGGATCAGCTCCAGCGAAGGTTCTTCCTTGGGCGCAAGCGACAGCCATTGCTGATATGGCATCAGCAATTCAGCGGCGAAGGTGTCGCAGGCGATTTCGTTCGGATGCCGCTTTGCATAGGACCAGGACGGCACCTCCTCATGGCTCGATTCCAGCGCAAGGACGATATGCGCAATTTCGTGGCAGATGGTGAAGCGCTGGCGTTCTTCCGTCTCCAGCGAGTTCACCGTAATGACGTGCTTGCCATTCGGCTTGGTGATCGTGTAGCCGGACTCACCCTCACCAAGCTCCTCCTTCTTGACCTTGGCGTTGGCCTCGACGACATAGGGCGTCAGATCTTGCCGGATGTCGGACGCATCGACCTTCGCAACAAAGGCGCGCGCTTTCTGTCTGACATCCGCCTCATCCATGTTCAATCGTCCTCGTCCTCGTCCTCGAATGCCCTCTGTATCCGGGCAATCAGCGTCGCGGGATCGGGCCTCGTATTCCCACGATGCCTCACCCCCGCTGCAGCCGAAAAGATATCGATGCTGATGGACGGATCGTTCAGCACGAACTCGACAAGGCGGGGATCGGCTTCAGCATGGTCAACCAGCCACATCACCAGCGCAGCATCTCTTTCACCTGGTTTGAGAACCTTCAGCAGCTTCTCGACCAAGTCCGCTGACGGGTTCGTCTTCTCGCCGGACTCCAGGCGGTGGACATAGGCATGGTCCACCGATGACAGTTGACCGATTTCGCGCAATGAGAGGGTTCTGCGCTCGCGTAGCGTCTTGAGGGCGACGCCCAGGCCTGTTTGTGACATCCGTTCCGTTCCTTGTGGCTGCGGCGGACACCGGTGTGTTTCCGGTCCGAAGCAGTTGCGTTCCGCGGCACCAAGCCCACCCTTTGCAGCTTGGCACCAAGTCTGATACATTGTTGTCCAGCCAGACAACAGAAGTAAGTTCTACGACTGCAGAGAGTTGATTTGGCTTGACTCGCCCGTTGTCTGCAAGAGCAACGATTTTGCTTCAACCGGTGGTCATTGGCAACCCGGCCGGCTGGCTGGGGTCTCGATGGTTCAACTTAAGGAAATTCGCCATGACAGGCAAAAATCAGCACGTAGTTCCTCACCAGGACGGTTGGGCCGTCAAGGGTGCCGGCAATCAGCGGGCAACCTCCGTGCACGACACGCAGCAACAGGCCATTGACGCGGCACGGGACATCGCACGCAACCAGCAGTCCGAACTGGTCATCCACCGCCCCGACGGCCGCATCCGCGACAAGGACAGCCACGGCAACGACTCTTTCCCGCCGAAAGGCTGATGCCATGACGGGCGTGCCCACCTACCATGTGCTCGCCCTGTCTGGGGGCGGCTATCGCGGCCTGTACACCGCGACGGTTCTTGCCGAGCTTGAAGCCGTGCTGGGCCGCCCAATCGCTTCGCACTTCGACCTGATCTGCGGCACCTCTGCAGGCGGGATGCTGGCCTTGGGGCTGGCCGCAGAAATCCCTGCCATTGAACTCAAAGCCTTGTTCGAAGGACAGGGTTCCCGCATCTTTGGTTGCCGAAGTCTCGCTCGGCGCCTTCTGGGCTTCTGGTTGACCGCCAAGCACGACTCCGCAGGGTTGCGGGGCGTGCTGACCGAGCGCTTTCAAGACGCCACGATCGGCAACTTGAAGCACCGCGTTCTCGTGCCAGCCGTCAACTACTCGACAGGGCGTGGCCAGTTCTTCAAAACGCCTCACCATCCCTCATTTGAGATGGACCACCGCATGAGGATCGTGGATGTGGCGTTGGCGACCGCCGCTGCGCCTGTGTACTTTCCGCTGGCGCGTAACGACCGCGGCGTCTTTGCGGATGGAGGTCTGGTCGGCAACGCGCCCGGACTGTTCGGGCTGCATGAGGTCAATACGTTCCTCGCGCCGAAACAGAATGCCCTGGTTAGGGTGCTGTCCATCGGCACGATGACGATCGGTGCAACGGTCCGCGGTGGCGCCAGCCTCGACCGCGGATTCGGTAAGTGGCGCGGGGGGCTCTTCGACCTGGTGATCTCCGCCCAGGAGTCGTCGGTGGACTACATGCTACGACAGTCCTTGGGCAGCAACTACTTCCAGATCGACGACAAGGCCACGCCCGATCAAAGCAAGGACGTAAAGGCGCTGGACCGGGTTTCCTTCGGTGCCACGAATACGCTGAAGGATCGCGGCAATCATGCAGCGCAGCGCGCGCTTGGCGACCCTCTTTTCCAACCGTTTCGAGCGCATCAGGCCGGCGCACCCACCTTCTATCACGGCCCTAACAAGAATGTGCCGGAGGCCGCATGCTGAATCTGAGCCCGCTTTTCTTTACCACCGTCGATGACGAATCCTGCATGCATGACGAGTTGGATCTGTCGCCCGCGCAACGAGCGGGGATCGCCAGCGCCCGAAATGATGTCAGGAACTGCCTCCGCACCGGAATTCCGCGCGTGCTGCGCGAACGTGGGTACACGGAAGACGTGCCGCAGCCGCGTTTCTTCACGCAAGGATCGTGGGCGTACAAGACTTTGAATGGTCCGGCACAGCGGCCCCAGCAGGCGGATGTCGATGATGGTTGTTATCTGCCGTTGAGTTTCGTCTCCCAGACGAAGCGTCCCAGCAGGGCAACAACGGTGTTCTTTGCCGCTGCAGAAGAAGCATTGAAGCCGCTGGTCGAGGAAAAGCGCTGGAAGCTCGTCACCGACAAGCCGACCTGCATCCGAATTGTCATTGCAGCGTATGCCCACATCGACATTCCGCTGTACGCCATTCCCGACGAAGAATTCGTCACGCTCGCGAAAGCCTCGATGGAGCGATACGGCTACGACTCGCTGACGGAGGCAGTGAATATGGCAGAGCGGGATGCCTGGACGGCATTGCCCGCTGACAAAGTTTTGCTGGCGCATCGGGAATGCAACTGGATGTCTTCGGATCCCAGGCCTGTGAAGGAATGGTTTCTGGGCGAGGTGGAAGCCAAGGGCGAACAGTTCCGCCGCGCGATTCGCTACTTGAAGGCGTTCCGCGATTGGCGATGGCCCAGCGGCGGGCCGGCTTCGATTCTGCTGATGGCCGCTGCGGCTCCGCTCTTCGAGAAACGGGATCGGCGTGACGACCTAGCCCTGCTGGATGTCGTCGCAGCATTGCCGGGCAGGCTGCGCGCGGGGGTGAACAACCCCGTGGAAGAGTCGGAGTCACTTACCTCACGCCTTGGCAAAGAGGGCGTCGAAGAGGCTGCGAAGGCGTTCGAAGCATTTGAAAAGGTGCTGCGCGGTGCCACCGACGCCGGCAGCCCTTCACAGGCCTGCATCTGGATGCAAGGCGAGTTCGGTCCACGTTTTCCGAACGAGCCCGACCGGGTCAAAGTGGTATCCGTTGCCGCGACCATCGCCGCAGCGCCGGCCACGGCTGGTCCGAGTGAACTGGTCGGGCGAACGAAAGCCGGATGAGCAGCGTTGCCGCAATCGCTGACGTGATCGAAGCCTTTGAGCGGCAAGGCTTCAAGTTCGTCGGCAAGACGGAAGACGGCTGGTTCAAGCTGCGGGGGCCGTTGATCCCTTGCGGCGCGGTCGACGGCATTCCATGTGAGGTTCAGCTCGACCCTGCCTTCTTCGACCTGCCTCGCATTCGGTTGCTTGAAATTCCGCCTGAACTGCCCAAGGCGGTTCCCCATCTTGGTGCGGATGGCAGCCTTTGCTATTTGGCCAAGGGGACCGTGGTATTGGACATCTACGATCCAGTCGGGCAGTCCTTGGCATGTCTGCAACGCGCGGCCGCCGTGCTGGGGCGAATATTGAAAGGCGAGATGATCGAAGACCTCGCCGAAGAATTCTTTGCCTACTGGAGCGGCTGGCTTTGCTTCGTGGACATGCAAGGCGAAGATCTGGGCCGGCAGAACTGTATCGTTGCGCAAGCCCATGGCAATCCGCTCTGGTTCATCACCGACAACGAAGAACGAACAACCAAAAAGCTGCATTCGCTCGGCTACCAGGTCACCGATAGAACGGTGCTGACCTACCGAGTCAAGACCACCGCTCAGCCCCGGCCGCTGACCAGCCACTGGCCTCCTGAAACCGTGGGGGACGTGTTGACTTGGCAAAGCACCCTGGACCCTCGGTGTCGGCGCAAGATTCACGAACGAATCAAGGAGGGGCAAAGCAAGAGGGCCAATGGTGTCCTCATCGTCATCGAGTCGCCATTGATGACGTATGGTTTTGTTGTGCTCTTTGACCACCAACCGTTGACGCACAAAGCCAAGCTCGCTGATCGCAGAGATTCAACCTTTGGACTGAAGGTTATGCCCGTCTCTGTGATCCGGATCGATGACCGGTATCTGGCCCAGCGCAACATTCCCAATTTGAGAACGCTGGCGGGGAAACGAATCGCAGTTGTGGGGTGCGGCACGATCGGCGGATACCTCTCGGACATGCTGGTCAAGGCCGGGGCGGGCACATGCGGCGGAAAACTCACGCTGGTGGATTTCGACGCACTCCTTCCACAGAACATCGGGCGGCATCGCCTCGGATTTCCGGACCTGCTGTCGAACAAGGCCGAGGCCATGGCGCGGGAACTCAAGCGCTTGTCGCCAGGCGCCGAGGTTCACGCGCTTCCTGTAGATGTCAGACAGGCTCAATTGGGAAAGCTTGACCTGCTCATCGATGCCACCGGCGAAGAATCCCTCGGGCACTGGCTGTGCGGCCGCTATCGGGCGCCCACCCCCATGCTTTCTGTCTGGATCGAAGGGCCTGGAACAGCTGTGCGGGCGCTCCTGAGAACGACCGCGTTGGGTGCGTGCTACCGGTGCTTATGGCACAGCCACAGAAGAAGCGAACTTCGCTCGACCGTTGATGCTCTACCGAACATCTTGGCAGGCCATGGGTGCGAGGGCTTGTATGTGCCATTTCCGGCTTCGGTGTCGGTGCAGGCTGCCAGCCTGGGCGCTGATATGGCCCTTGATTGGATCAACGGCGTCCACTCTCCTGCGTTGCGAACCCGGCTGATCGATCAGACCCATCAGTTGGCCACGTCCGACTGCGATCCTCAGCGAGATCGGGATTGCCCTCTATGCAACTCCTAGGTTCCTGGGCAACTGGCGACAAAGGCACGTTGCTGCATTTTTCGGCAGCTACGCTGCAGACATTCAATCAGCATATTCAGGGCACTGATGCCGACTGCGAAGCCGGTGGGCTTTTGCTTGGCTCCGTGCATGGAGGCCACTTGCTCATTGAGCAAGCGACGGTTCCCACGGCCTGGGACAAGCGGTTTCGCTACCTGTTCGAGCGGATGCCGTTTGGACACGAAGCCATCGCCTTGTCTCGATGGACGGCGAGTCAAGGGACAATCCGCTATTTGGGTGAATGGCATACCCACCCTGAAGATCATCCTCATCCTTCTGGTCTCGACAGATCAGAGTGGAACCGACTGTCAGCGCAGCGTCGAGACAAGCGGCCCATGCTTGCTGTCATCGTTGGGCGACAGTCCCTGTATGTCGAACTGGTGCCAAGTACGGGACGCGGTTCAGTGCTGATCCCTGTGGAATAACTGGTAATCGATATTCGGTCGTTCCGGCGTACCGCAGCCGGGTTCGGGGGCTGCGCCCCGGGTTTCCTGCCGCATCCCGGCCATCCGGCTTTGATCCCTGACGTCTGCGCGGCGTTGCCGCTGCGCGCTTCGCTTGCCAGTGCAATGCTGGCGGGGTGTGGGCTGGCTTGCTGTTCCCTTCATCCTTGCACACCGTTCTCGCGGTCAAGGTCTGCGCGCACTCGTGCGCTTGCGGCCTGACGGCCGTCGTTGAACCTGTGACAGCTGCGCTGCGGCGTGCCGGTTCCGGTCTTGGGCAATCCCGCCCGATCACTGGAGTTCGCCATGTCGCACGATCTGTTCTCGTCCCTCGATTCCTTCGCAGCCGTTTCTTCTGCTGCTGGTTCACTGCTCTTTCGCGATGTCGCGGGTGAGTACCGCTCGGCCGAGCCAGCCGAAGTGCTGCAGGCGGCGCTGCGGGTGTTGGCAGGCCAGTTGCGCGGTACCGAGATGCTGTCGTCACCGCAGGTGGTGCGCGACTTCCTGCGTATCAAGCTGGGCACGCTGGAGCACGAGGTGTTCGCGGTGATCCATCTGGATGTCCAACACCGGGTCATTGAGTACGTCGAGATGTTCCGGGGTACGGTGAACCAGACGTCGGTGTACCCGCGCGAGATCGTCAAGGAAGCCCTGGCGCGCAATTCGGCGGCGCTGATTCTGGTGCACAACCATCCGTCGGGTGTGGCCGAGCCGTCGCGGGCGGACGAGGCTCTGACGCAGACGCTCAAGAGCGCGCTGTCGCTGGTGGACGTGCGGGTCATCGATCACCTGATCGTGGCTGGGCCGACGATCCTGTCCTTTGCCGAGCGCGGGCTGATCTGAGCCCGCGCAACCGGGAGCCGCATGGGCTCCCGGATTTTCCTGTGCCGTGGACAGCGTGCCATGGCATGGCACGAGACCGTTGCAAGACGGAGGGTGAGGCTGGCTTGCTGTTGCACCCAGCGTGCCACGTCATTCTCGCCGTCAAGGTCGGCGCGCATCGGCGATGCGCTGGCGGCCTGGGCGGCCGTCTTCGAACCTTGACCGCTGCGCTGCGCCGTGACCCGGAGGCTGCGGGCAATCCCGCCCGGCATTTCTTCTGGAGTTCACCATGAACGCACTCATCACCGACGCGCAGCGCGTGCTGCTTCTGGCCAATGGCCGCGAATCGCTACAGGACACCGACTTCGATCCGGCACCCGTGGTCAAACTGTTCACGGCCGATGCGGGCGCGACCTGGCTGCTGACCGAGATCGACCCCGACGACCATGACCATGCCTTCGGTCTTTGCGACCTGGGCCTGGGTGCCCCGGAGCTGGGCTGGGTCAGTCTGCAGGAACTGGCAACCGTGCGGGGACGGCTGGGCTTGCCGGTCGAGCGTGATCTGCACTTTCGCGCCGAGAAGCGCTTGAGCGCCTACGCACGTGATGCGCGGCTGGCCGGGCGGGTCGTCGTCTGACCCGCCATCAGGGCGTCCGTCATCGACGCCCTGATCCTCAGGGCTTGAGCAGATCCGGCAGGCAGTCGGCGAACGCCGGCTGGACCTTGCTCATCGGCTTGGTGATGGCTTCATCGCCGGTGAGGATGGCCATCGTCATGGCGGTCATGGTGCTCAGCCCGTTCGAGTTGCGCAGCACCTGCAGGGCCAGATGCACGGGGAAGCCATCGGCATTGCGCCGCAGGGGATGAATGCCGCCGTGAACGAACGAGTTCATGGCATTCCAGGAGATGTCCTTGAAATGGACCAGCATCTGGTGGGCTGCTGCCGGCGCATTCTGTCCGACGCGCTTGCCGATCTGATCGATCATGTCCTTTGCGCTGGGTAGATTCTTGGCGGCCTGTTCGGCCTCCAGCGTGAGCGGGGCCGACAGCTTCTCGATCGCTGTCTCGGGGGCCGCATAGATGAGCCACATGGCGCGGGTCAGCGCTTCGAACTGCAACCGCATCAGACTGACGGCCGATGTAGGCATGCCCAGCGCCATCAAGGCATGCAAGGCTGTGGCGTGTTCCATGGCGACCAGGCACATGCCCAGAGCTGCTTCGCCGCGTGGAGAGCCGTCGAATTCGGCTTCGTCCAGCAGTTCGTTGAATCGTTCGTGCAAGGCCTCCGAGCGCTGGAGCATGTGTTCCAGGGGATCGTCGGAATCGGTGTGTTCTGTCTCGGGCATGGCGTCATCGTAAAGGCCACTTTGCGTTCGGGCGTCCCCGGCCACCAGGGAGATGGCCGGTCGCGCTGTCGTGCGCGTTGCGCATCGAGCCGCCTGCGGTGTCTCGCCCCTTCGGGCTTCCATCGTTCCCTCGCTCCGCTCGGCTGACGCCTCCGGCCCAGCTTCCAGCTTCGGGCCTGCGCGCTTCGCTTGCCGTGCGGTCAGCGCAAGGGGAGGGCCGTTGCCATGTCCAGCCGTCTTCCCTGACTCCATCACCTTGTCCGCGACTGTAGCCGCGCCCCTGTGCCGTCAAGGCGCGCAGGGCCGTGTCCTCGGCTGCGCCTGCGGGCCGCACCAACCCCGCGCTTGCCTCCTTGACGGCACCCGTTCGCGCGCTCCTGACCGTCGCGGGCGATGAACTCAGGAAAGACGGTGGCAACAGGGCCAGCCGGGTTCCTCGTGCCGACCGCACCGAACAGCCGGAAGGCTGGGCTTCCGAATCTAGGAATCCGGTGTGCGGTGTGAACAGCAAACCCTTTTTCTTTGTAAGGAGAAATGCCATGCAACTCGCATCCCGCTTCGCTTCCCGTTCTCCGGTGCTGCGTTCGGAACGTCCCTTGTCCGATGACCAAATCCGGGCCGTGGCCCCGTCCATCTTCGCGGAGGCACCGCACGAAAGCCGCTCCGAGCGGTACAGCTACATCCCCACCGCGACCGTGCTGCAAGAACTGCGCGGGGAAGGCTTCGAGCCTTTCATGGTGACGCAGACCCGCGTGCGCCACGACGACCGCCGCGACTACACCAAGCACATGATCCGGCTGCGCCACGCCAGCCAGGTCAACGGCCGCGAGGCCAACGAAATCATCCTGCTGAATTCCCATGACGGCACCAGCAGCTATCAGATGCTGGCCGGGATGTTCCGCTTCGTTTGCAGCAATGGCCTTGTCTGCGGCGACACCGTGGCCGACGTGCGCGTGCCGCACAAGGGCGACGTGGCCGGACAGGTGATCGAAGGCGCATACGAAGTCCTGCACGGCTTCGACCGGGCGCAGGAATCACGCGATGCCATGCGCGCCATCACGCTCGACAGCGGGGAATCGGAAGTGTTCGCCCGCGCTGCGCTGGCGTTGAAGTACGACGAGGACAAGCCGGCGCCCATCACGGAATCGCAAATCCTGATGCCGCGCCGCCACGACGACGACCGCCGCGACCTGTGGAGCGTGTTCAACCGCACGCAGGAGAACTTAACCAAAGGCGGCCTGTCCGCCCGCTCCGCGAATGGCCGCCGCCAGACCACGCGGCCCGTGCAGGGCATCGACCAAAGCGTGCGCCTGAATCGCGCCCTGTGGCTGCTGGCCGATGGCCTGCGCCAGTTGAAAGCCTGAATCCCGACGCGGCAGCGGCACGCCGCAGCCCTTGCCGCTTCTCTCGCTGCTGCATCCCAACCGCAAGGAGTTATCACCATGAACGCCGTACTCAAAACCGAAACTGTCGCCATCGAAGCTGGCGCACCGCTGGAAGTGGCCGACCCGTCCAAGAACCTGATCTTGGTTCCCCTCTCGCTGTTGCTGCCGCGCCGCTCCAAGCGCAACGTGCGGACGACCCCGCGCCAGTCCATCCCCGAACTGGCCGCAAGCATCGCCCGCATCGGCCTGCTGCAAAACCTGATCGTCATCCTCTCCGCCGATGGCGAGCAATACGAAGTCGTCGCAGGCGACCGCCGCCTGACCGCCTTGAAGCTGCTGGCGAAGAAGAAGCGCATCCCCGCCGACTACGAAGTGCCGTGCCTGCTGGTGCCCGATGCCTCGGCTCGCACCGTCAGCCTTGCGGAGAACGTGCAACGCGAGAACATGCACCCCGCCGACCAGTTCGCGGCCTTCGCCGCGCTGGTCAAGGAAGGCCGACCCATCGAGGACATTGCCGCCGATTTCGGCGTGTCCCCGCTGGTGGTGCAGCGCCGCTTGAAGCTGGCGAACGTCTCGCCGCGCCTGATGGCCGACTATCGCGCCGGTGGCGTGACGCTGGAACAGTTGATGGCCTTGACCATCACCGACGACCACGCCGCGCAGGAAGCCGCGTTCTATGGTGCGCCGGAATGGCAGCGCAGCCCGTCCAAGCTGCGCGAGCGCCTGACCGAGCGCGAAATCGACGCCACGCACCCGCTGGTGCGCTTCGCCGGGCTGGACGCCTACAAGGCAGCGAACGGCGGCATCCGCCGCGACCTGTTCGCAGAAGGCGATGCCGGAACCTACCTCACCGATACCGGAGTGCTGGAAATGCTGGTGCGCGACAAGCTGGAAACGCTGGCCGAGGACGTGCGCGCCGAGGGCTGGGCATGGGTGGAGGCCGTGCCGCATCTGGCCTACGAGGACCGGCAGGCGTTCCAGAACGCCCCGCGCCATCGCCGCGAGCCGACGACCCGCGAGGCCCGCCGCATCGCCTCGCTGGAAACCCGCCTCGAGAAGATCGACGCCGAACTGGAAGATGCTTGCGACGCCGAGGACGAGGCCAAGGCCGAGAAGCTGGAACAGCGGCGCGATCAGGTGGTCGGGGAATTGCAAGACGCGGAGGACGCCTTGCAAGGCTATGCGCCCGAGGTGCGCGACGTGGCCGGGGCCATCGTCACCATCGACCGCAACGGCGAGGCCGTCATTCATCGCGGCCTGCTGCGCGAGGCCGAAGCGAAGGCGCTGCGCGCGCTCGACAAGCTGCGGCGCGGTTTCGGCAGCACCGAAGGCGAAGCCGCCAACGACGAGCGCGAGGACGACGACAACGACGCACCCAAGGCCGCGAGCCTGTCCGATCGGCTGGCGCAGCGGTTGAGCGCCCACCGCACCGCCGCGCTGCAAATTGAAGTCGCCCGGCATCCGCAAGCCGCGCTGGCCGCGCTGGTACATGGCATGGTGCAGACCGTCTTGCAGCCCGACGCCTACGGCGATGGCCTGCCGTTGGGCGTGCGCCTCACGGTGCAAGACCGGCTGGAAGGCATGGCCCCGGACTGGCCGGAATCGCCCGCCGCCGTGGCGCTGCGCGAACTGCAACAGGTGGCCGGTGAAGCCTTGCCGGAGGACAGCGCCGAATTGTTCGCCGCGCTGCTGGCGAAGTCGCAAAACGAACTGGTCAAGCTGCTGGCCGTATGCGTCGCTTCCACGGTGGACGTGGTGACGCCCCGCGCCATGACGCACCAGCCCGGCGAGGAACTGGCGCAGGCCGTGGGCCTGGATATGGCCGCATGGTGGAAGCCGACCGCAGAAGGCTACTTCAAGCATGTTTCCAAGGCCGCGATTCTGGATGCCGTGGGCGAGTACGCACCCGAGCAGGTCAACCGGCTGGCGAAGCTCAAGAAGGCCGACATTGCCAGCGAAGCGGAACGGCTGGCCGATGGCACGGGCTGGATGCCCGCCATCTTCAAGGCCGCAGGCGCGCAGGACGCCGTGCAGGAGGCCGACCCAGAGCAGGATGCCGACGCTGTGGCGGATGAACCTGCCGAGGCGCTGGCCGCTTGACCCGCGCCAATGGCAAGCGCCCCGACTCCGGCCGGGGCGCTTCGCTGGAAGGGGCACCGCCCATGACCCACACTACGACCAGCCGCCCACGCATGGCGGCGACCTATGCCCCCGGCACGGTACGCACCCGCCGCTGGCATGGTGAAGGCGACGTGCGCGGCTATCGTCCGCCTGCGGGCTGGACGGCCCGCACCGACCTCACCGACATTCATCCCATCACGGGCCGCGCCTTGCCGCGTGCCGTGTGGTGGCTCATCGAGACGAAGGAATAACCGTGTTCAGCACCGCGCCCAGGCCGTTCCGTCCTGGGCGCGGTGAAACACAAAATCCGGGCGTGGCAGTGGCCGCGCCCGGTGTCGAAGGCCAACAGCCGAATCAGAACGCCGCCGCCTTCGCGGTGGCTCAGGCGGCGGCGTTGAAGGCATCGCTGTATTTCGCGATGCCTTCGGGCACCGGCCCATCGAAGGCCAGCGCCATGAAGTAGCCGGGCGGCACGCCCGGCAGTTACAGGCCCGCATGGGCCTGGAAACCAAAGCGCGCGTAATACGCGGGATCTCCCAGCAGAACGCAGCCTGCGGCCCGCATGGCCCGCAGTTCGGTCAGTGCCCGTTCCATCAAGCGCGAACCAATGCCTTGCCCCTGCCTTGGCGGCATGACTGAAATCGGCCCCAAACCATACCAGCCCTCGGCCTTCCGGCCTTGGGCGTCGGAGACCGTGACGGGGGACAGTGCGACGTAGCCGATGATCTGTCCACGTTCCTCGGCCACGATGGAAAGCGTCAGTTCCTGGGCTACACGCAAGGCACGCACGATGAACTGCTCGGTATGGCTGGTGTGCGGCGCATCGGCGAAGGCGGCGGTCGTGATCGCTTCGATGGCGGCAATGTCGTCGGCGGTTTCGTGTCGGAGCTGGATGGTCAGGGTGTGCCACATGAGATTCAGACGCCCATCGCCATGACCCAGCCCACCAGCCCGGCTAACAGCACCACGAGCGCCGGCGGCACGCGCCCCACCGTCAGCAGTCCGAACGAGAGCAGCGCCAGCCCAAAATCCGCCTTGCTGTGGATGGCACTCGTCCATACCGGGTCATAGAGGGCGGACACCAGAATACCGACCACGCCGGCGTTGATGCCGGCCATGGCCGTCTGGATGCCCGCGCGGTGGCGCAGCCCTTCCCAGAACGGCAGTGCACCGACCAGCATGAAAAAAGCGGGGAGGAAGATCGTGCCCAGGAGTGCCAGCCCGCCGATCCAGCCATGCAGCGGTCCGTGGGCGACCGCGCCGAGGTAGGCCGAGAAAGTGAACAGCGGCCCCGGCACGGCCTGCGCCGCACCGTAGCCGGCCAGGAAGTCGGCATTGCTCACGACGCCGCTGGGCACCACCGAGGCCTGCAGCAGCGGCAGCACAACGTGTCCACCGCCGAAGACCAGTGCACCGGAGCGGTACACCCCTTCCAGCAGGGCTATCGTGGACGAGTCCGTGGCTGCCGCCCACAGGGGCAGCCCGACGAGCGGTGCGGCAAACAGCAGCAGCGCCACGATGCCCAGCTTGCGCGAGACGGGGTAGCTGTGGGCGTGGCCGCCGCCGGGTTGCGCGATCTTCAATGTCCACCAGCCCAGCAGCCCTGCCACCGCGATGGCGGCAAGCTGTCCCGCAGCCGAGGGCAGGACCATGGTCAGCAGCGCCGCCAGAATGGCCAGCGCGGCGCGCGGCCGGTTCGGGCACAACGACTTGGCCATCCCCCAGACCGCTTGCGCCACGATGGCCACGGCGACGACCTTGAGCCCGTGCACCCAGCCGGACTGGGCCAGCCCCTGGTACTCGGCGATGCCAAAGGCGAACAGGATCAGCGCAATCGCCGATGGCAAGGTGAATCCGGCCCAGGCCGCCAGCAGCCCCAGCCAGCCCGCGCGGCCCAACCCCAGCGCCATACCGACCTGGCTGCTGGCCGGCCCCGGCAGGAACTGGCACAGGGCGACCAGATCGGAGTAGCTGCGGTCATCCAGCCAGCGGCGACGCTCGACGAACTCCGAGCGGAAATAGCCCAGATGCGCGATCGGCCCGCCGAAGGAGGTCAGCCCCAGCTTGAGGAAGGCGCCGAAGACTTCGACGGGTGAGCCGCGCGCGGCAGCGGCCTCATGCTGCAAGGTGTTGGTGGAATCTGTCATTTGTGCATCGCCTCCCCGGTGAACTCCCGGATGCGGTCCTTGGCCAGCGCCAAGCCTTCCTTGCCCTTGGGCGTGATCGTGTAGAGCTTGCGCACGGTGCGCCCCTCACGCTCCTGGCGGGAGACGAGGTAGCCGTCGCGCTCCATCTTGTGCAGCATCGGGTACAGCGTTCCGGGGGAGAGGCGGTAGCCGTGGTGGGCCAGCTCGTCGATCATCCATTGCCCGTAGATCTCCTGCTCGGCTGCGTGGTGCAGCACATGCAGGCGGATCAGCCCCGACAGCAGGTCGTGGTGCTCCATGGCGCGTGGAGTAGGTTTCTCTTTCATATCGAATATCGATAACGAAATTCGATAATACCAGCCTCACTTCAGATTGCCTGCCGCTTGTGCGGGAGGTCTTCAGACCCTGCGACCCTCCGCATCCACCACGGCTTCGCCGTCTTCCTTGCGGAACGCGCCGCGCTGCGGCTGCGGCAGGATGTCCAGCACGGCCTCCGAAGGCCGGCACAGGCGCGTGCCCAGCGGCGTGACCACAATGGGCCGGTTGATGAGGATGGGATGCTGGAGCATGAAGTCGATCAACTGGTCATCGCCCCACTGCGGGTCGCCCAGGCCCAGTTCGGCATAGGGCGTGCCTTTCTCGCGCAGCACGGCGCGCGCCGATACGCCCATTGCGGCGATCAGCACCATCAGCGTCGCCCGATCAGGCGGGGTCTTCAGGTACTCGATGACCGTGGGCTCCTCGCCGCTGTTGCGGATCAGGGCCAGCACGTTGCGCGAGGTGCCGCAGTCGGGATTGTGGTAGATCGTGACGGTGCTCATGGGAGTGACCTGGTTGGTTATCGGGTGGCGGAGTCCGGGCCGCATTCGTACCAGCCGCGCGAGCGGTTGACCACGCGCACGACCAGCAGCATCACGGGTACCTCGATCAGCACGCCGACCACCGTGGCCAACGCCGCGCCGGACTGGAAGCCGAACAGGCTGATGGCGGCGGCCACGGCCAGCTCGAAGAAGTTGGAGGCACCAATCAGCGCCGAGGGACAGGCAATGTTGTGCTGCTCGCCCAGCCGGCGGTTGAGCCAGTAGGCCAACCCGGAGTTGAAGAACACCTGGATCAGGATCGGCACCGCCAACATGGCGATCACCAGCGGCTGGCGGATGATGGCCTCGCCCTGGAAGGCGAACAGCAGCACCAGCGTGAGCAGCAGCGCCGCGATCGACAGAGGGCCGATGCGCTCCAGCGCCCGGTCGAAGGCGGCTTGGCCCTTGCTCAGCAACGCGCGGCGCCAGAGCTGGGCCAGGATGACCGGAATCACGATGTACAGACCGACCGATACCAGTAATGTGTCCCACGGCACCGTAATGGACGATAAGCCCAGTAGCAGGCCCACGATTGGGGCGAAGGCGAAGACCATGATGGTGTCGTTCAGCGCCACCTGCGACAGCGTGAACACAGGATCGCCCCCGGTCAGCCGGCTCCAGACGAACACCATTGCCGTGCAGGGTGCGGCGGCTAGCAGGATCAGGCCCGCGACATAGCTGTCGAGCTGGTCGGAGGGCAGCCACTGCGCGAAGACCTGGCGGATGAAGATCCAGGCGAGTAGCGCCATCGAGAAGGGTTTGACGGCCCAGTTGACGAACAGCGTCACGCCGATGCCGCGCCAATGCTGCTTGACTTGGCCCAGCGCGCCGAAGTCCACCTTGAGCAGCATGGGAATGATCATCACCCAGATCAGCAGGCCCACCGGCAGGTTGACCTGCGCGATCTCCATGCGGCCGATGGCATGGAACACGCCGGGCGCGAACTGGCCGAGCGCGATACCGGCGACGATGCACAGCAGTACCCACACGCTCAGGTAGCGCTCGAAGACGCTCATGGTTGGGGCGGCCGGCACGCGGCTGGCCGTTTGGGTTCCAACACTCATCGCGCAGACCTCACTTCGTGCCGATGCTGCGCAGCTCGTGCTGCAGCGACATGGCATCCAGGCGCTGAATCGGCAGCGACAGGAACAGCTCGATGCGTCGGCGCAAGGTCAGCGCCGCATCCGTGAATGCCTTGCGCTTCTGTTCGTCGGTGCCCTCGACGGCTGTGGGATCAGGCACACCCCAATGCGCCGACATCGGGCGTCCCGGCCACACGGGGCAGACCTCGCCGGCGGCGTTGTCGCAGACCGTGAAGATGAAATCCAGCTCCGGCGCACCGGGCGCCGCGAACTCGTCCCAGTTCTTGCTGCGGTAGCCGGCGGTCGGCATGTGCAGCCGCTCCAGCGTGGCGAGCGCCAGTGGGTGGACTTCTCCCTTGGGGTGGCTGCCCGCCGAGTAGGCGCGAAAGCGCCCCTGGCCCAATTCATTGAGGATGCCTTCGGCCAGGATGGAGCGAGCCGAGTTACCCGTGCAGATGAACAGGGCGTTGTAGGTCTTGTCGGTGGTCATGGGTATCTCACATCAGCAGCAGGAGGAAGCCGGCTTCACCGCAACGCCCACCGGCTTGCCGCGCACCGGGGTACAGCACGCTGCGGCGGAAGTCGCTGCAGGCGCCGCTTCGTTAAAGACCGGAATATTGCCCAGCGTGTGGAAGTGCTCCCAGGCCACGCCCTGCGGATCGGTGATCCAGTGCTTCTCGCTGCGCGCGTAGCAGCAGGTCGTGGTGCCCTCGTCCAGCAGCGTCATGTCGGCCGCCTCGGCGCGGGCCTTCAGCACCGCCAACTCCTCGGCATCGTCGGTCTGGATACCCAGGTGGTCGATGCCCGGCTTGTTGCCACGTGTGGAGATGGCGAAGTTGACCGGCGGGTCTTCGAGCATCCATTTGGCGTAGTCGCCTTCGACGCGCGCGGGCTGCGCGGCGAACAGTTGGGAATAGAAGCCGATGCTGCGGTTCAGGTCATCGACGTGCAGGTGGACGTGGAAGCGCTTCATGGGGAGATCCTTTCAGCAGGAGGTACAGGCGGAGGAGGAATCACTGACCTCACACGTGCTGCCTTGGCAGCAGTGCTCGGTCAGGTAGCCGAGCAACCCATTCATCTGGCTGAAGTCGGCGCGGTAGATCAGGTTGCGGCCTTGCTGTTCGATGGTGACGAGGCCGGCATGGGCCAGTTCTTTCAGGTGGAAGGACAGCGCGTTGCGGGCCACGTCGAGCTGATCGGCCAGAACGCTGGGCGTGAGCCCTTCGGGGCCGGCGACGACCAGGGATCGGAACACGCGCAGGCGCTGGGCATGGGCTAGGGCACCGAGGGCGGAAACAGCTTGGGTCTCATTCATTATTCAATGATACATCAATTATTGAATCAATGGCAATGCCGCTTATGCTGGATCAAGCCTGCGTGCTTGGGTGGCTTGACCTTCAAGACAGTTGCTCACGCCTTCGCGCCTGCGGCGCTGCGCGCTTCGCTTGCCTCCAGGGGAAAGCCCTGCGGGCTATCCCCGCCGCGCGCAGCTTGGCGCCCCTCAAACACCGCCGAACCGGCTGCGCCGGATCTGCCTAGCCAGCGCCCCGCCGCGATGGACGGGCCGCTGGCGAACACGCTGGCGCTTGCTGCGGCAGGTTGTGCGGATGCGTGCCGTCCTCAACGCTGGCGGTTCCTGCCCATCACGTCACGAAGGACGGTTCACGGACAACCCGCCCGGCATCGCTATGGAGCTTCCACGCCACGCCTCAAGACCTGCGCCGCAAGGTGTGGCAGGGCGTTCTCGCCTGTCGTTGGGTGGTTGACCTGGCCCGCGTCAGGGGGCGGGCCGGAGAAGCCTTCGGGCGGGGATGCCGAGCCGGCCCTATCTCCGTTCGGAGCGGTTCGGCCCAAGGCGTCCTTGTCTCGTTGTGAATCCTGGCGGGGGCGCGGCTGCGCCTCGGGCTTCATGACTGCAACCGTCCGGCGAAAACAATTTCCCCTGCGCTGCGCGCATTCCTCGCGGGACAAATTCTTTTCGCCTCCCGGTTCTCCACTACGTTGCGACCGCAAGCGGTGCAGCCAGCCCGTCCCCCGCCGGCCGGATCACAACAAGGACGCGATGGGCGCGAACCTTGTTCAACCGAAAGGAGAGAACATCATGGCCAACATCGGCACCTTCACCGCAGACAAAGACGGCTTCACCGGCACGCTGCGCACCCTGACGCTCAACGTCAAGGTCAAGCTGGTTCCCAACGACAAGGGCAGCAGCGAGAACGCCCCCGAGTTCTGCCTCCAGGCCGCAGGCCACGACATCGGCGCGGCATGGAACAAGACCAGCGAGGCCGGGCGGGAATACAAGTCCGTGACCCTCGACGATCCTTCGTTCCCGGCTCCGGTCTATGCCCGCCTGATCGAAGGCGAGGACGGCACGCACGACCTGATCTGGTCGCGCAGCAAGCCCCAGGCGGCGTGACCGTCGCAGCGCCCCGCCCATCGCGGCGGGGCGCTGTGCTGTTGGTACAGCACCTATCCAGTCAGCACCTATGAGAAGCAGGCTCGTTCCGAACCGCTATTGGAAATTACACGCCGTTCCTAGCGGATTTAATGTCAAGAAGATTGATCTGGTCAATCTTATCTTTGTGGATCACGATGGTCAGCTTCGCGGGATACTTGAATCGCATTTCGCTGATCCTGAACGTCCACAGCATTATCTTCAGGAGATCCTCGTCGGAAATGTTCTTGTGTCCTTTGATCCGCGTGATTCCCGAACCGAAGATTGTGGTCGATACGCTTTGCTGGGCGTAGACGTTGTTTACCTTGTCCCAGAAATTGATGAGAAACTCAAGGTACTCCGGCATCGTTAGCAGCGCCTTGTTGTTCTCGTCGAACTTGGAGAACGCGGTCAGGAGGTAGTCCTTGTACAGGCAGATCGTGCCTATCTGATATCTTTTCTTCTTCCCCTGTTTCCTGGCCTCGTTCTCATCCAGCACTTCGCTGATATCAAAAGCGTATTCCTCGATGTGGCGGTCCAGTTCGGAGAGTGGGACGCCGAGATGCTTCTGGATGAAAACGCCGTTGAGGGAAGTCTCGCCAATTATCTTGTTATCAACCTGCGTGTCGAAATACTCATTGAAGGCGATTGCCTTCAATCCAGGCTGCTGGAAAATGTCTCCAGTCTTGATCGCGACATCGCTGCCCTCGACATTGATGTCGATACTATTCAGGTTGTTCGACCAGAGCCATATCACCAAGTAGATGAGCGCCAGTATTACTAAGAAGCCCAAGCCAGCCTTCAGCTTCCACTCGGTAGGGACGTCAACAAAAATAACTACGAATGACAGCGTACCGCTGATGACAGCGGTGATCTCAAGGAATTTCTTGATGACCCGCCTGTCAAAAAAGTTGACCTTCGCCATGACGTGGATCATTCGCTCCGATATGTCGATTGATTATGGGTTGTACCTGTAGATGCCTGGGGCCTTCATGCTCCCAACCATGAACTCGCCGTCCTGCAAGGATTTTTTTATGAGTTCCTTGTTCATTGGGACATGAAGCGTAGGGATTTTGCTCATCGAATCCCGGAATACGGGAAGATTTCCCCACAGGTTCTTGACCGCCTGCTTCAATGATCCACCGACCAGCAGGCTTTCCTTGGTGGCATATTCAGGGTAGACGACGATGACGGGTAGCCCCTGGTCGTTGATCCCGTAGTCGATTTCTTCTCGAAGGGCACGGGAATTCGTCGTGATCGAACTCAAGATGAGGATGATGTTCTTCGAGTTCCGAAGGCGCTCCCTGAGTCTCGGCTTCAGGGTATATTCCCAATCGCTGCCGTCGCGGACGCTGTAAGTTTTGTCGTGCGAATCGACAAAGGGGAACGTCGCATCAGCGCCTTTCCACATCCGCAGGGTGTTGTAGTATTGAAAATCTTTTGTCGCATTGGCACCCAGCGAGCTGGGATGGAATGGCTCCGCAACGTAGAAGGCGGTGTAGTTTCCATTTCGATATGCCATGGCGCTTCTCAATCTCCGTCTGAATTCAATACCGCCTCAAGTTCGTGGCGAACCTGCGCCAGCAACTCGTCGGCCTTGCGCGTGCTGTCGCCTGCGTAAGCCAGCGTCAGCAGCGTGAGCGGGTGGATCTCCATCACCTCGCACAGCTCGGCCAGTTTGTTCAAGGTAGGGCTTTTAAGGTCGCGCTCCAGGGTACTCATATAGGTGCGGCTCGACACGTCCGAAAACGCTTCTTGGCTCAAGCCACGCGCTTTCCTGACTGTCTTCAAAGCCTTCGCCAATGAGTACCGAGCCGCCACCTATGGTTCCCCTGAAAAACCAAGATGACAACCCATTGCGCTCTATAGGGCTACAATCTATAGTGTTCATTGTTGTTCTCCGCTTTCGTGCCTTTACGGAAATCCGTATCGACGGGTTCCAGCAAAGCCACAGAACCGCATCCGTGCTTGCGCACGAAGGCGTACATCCGTTTTCGCGGTTCTGCGCTTCGACGTGGAACAGCATTCGTGCATCATTGGATTTGTGGGATTGCCGACCATGCCCCAGTCACTCACCACCGCCCCGGAGCGCGCGCAACTGCTCGCCAACGGCGCGGCCCGTGCCGCTGGCCGGGCCATCGACCCGGTGCCCGTGGTGCGCCTGTTCACGCCGGACGCGCACGTGACCTGGCTGCTGGCCGCGCTCGACCCCGTCGATGGCGATACCGCCTGGGGCCTCATCGACCTGGGGATCGGGATGCCGGCGCAAGGCACCGTCAAGCTGTCCGAGCTGGCCGGCATCGTCGGGCCACGCAAGCAGCCCGTGATGCGCGATCTCTATTTCCAGCCCACGCGCACACTGTCGGAATACACCTGCTTGGCCGAGCAAGACGGGGCTATCCCGGACTGAGCACAGCCCACTGTGACTTTTTCAGTCTGGTGTCATACCGGGCAGGTCTCAATCAGCATTCTTGCGGCGCAGCCGCACCAGTCTGATCCAAATAGACATGATGCCCGACGCGGGCTACGGCAGGCTGGTCTGTACGGCGCCCCACCTCGGGGCGTTGCCGCCGCAGCATTGAGACAACTACCGCAACGCATCGGAGCCAATCGGTCTTGACAGTCCCAACTATCTTTTTTCCCCATGACGTTCTGATGATGGCGATGTAGCGCGTAGCCCTGCCGTGGCGGCCTGTCCTGTTCGCAGGGAGGTTGCGCCATGGTCGATCCCCATCACGTCGCGCATTGGTATCCGACTGCCGCTTACCTGTACGTCCTTTGGCTGGATACGCTCGCGCTCGCCTGGGAGTACCTGCGCAGGCATCCCGACTACCGGCTTGACTGGCTGCGCCGTCATCGCCGGCCTGAAGCAGCGCATCGCTGGGGCTTGCGCCTGCTGGAAGACCCGGCCTTGGATGCGCGTGACGCGCATCCCGCTTGGCTGCCTGGTCATGCGGCCGTGGTGCAGCTCTATCCCGATGCCGACCCGCCGCAGGATGCCGCCACCTTCGCGTTCTGGTGCATCCCCGGCCACAAGCAACTTCTCCACGACGGCAAGGGGCTGGCGCTGATCGCGCGCAGCCCAGGCCATTGCCTGCGCTTCGCGTTGGCGTCCGCCCTGGAAGACGGCATGGCCGTGGCCTATGCCCATCGCGGCGGCGCTGCCGCGAATGCGCGTCGCCATACGCCCGGCCCAGCCTTGGCCGACGCCAAGCCCAGGCCAACACCTGCCGCGCTGCTGGAGCTGCACACCTTGCAGGCGCTCGACGCGACCCTGGCGGGCGCATCCTTGCGCGATGTCGGCGAAGGGCTGTTCGGTGCCGAGGCCGTGGCCGATTGGTACAGCGATGGCGGCCTGCGCTCCAAGGTGCGCCGCCTGGTGCGGCGCGGCGATGCGCTGATGCGCGGCGGCTATCGCCGGTTAGCACAGCTTCCGCCGCTTGAGAAGGGTCGTTTTGATGCGGACGCAAAACGGCCCTGATCGGAAACCTCTCGCTTCTTGAGACTGCCTCCATCCGGTCGCGCTGTGTGGCCGGGCGTTTTCAAACGATGGAGGTTCACACCATGCGTCCCGCTCCTTTGCGGCCTGCCGCCACTGTCTCGACCGCTGCCGCGCAACCTCAACGCTATCTCACCAACGACGAAGCCGCCGAGTACCTACGCCTATCGCCGCGCACGCTGGAAAAGCAGCGCGTGATTGGCGGTGGCCCGCGCTTTCGCAAGTTCGGCCGCCGTGTCATGTACGCCGTGGCCGACCTCGATGCCTGGGCGGCCGACCGCAGCTTCGAGACGACCTCCGATCCCGAATACGCCGAGCACCACTCGGCCGACAGCCGTGCGCGCTGATCGGCGGCGCGCGGCAGGCCATCGCCATGTCCAGCACCGCGCTGCCGTCCCGGCAGCGGCCGTTGCAGGAGCGCGAACAGCTCGACCTGTTCCGCGCCTTGCCCGGCGACATGGCGCCGCGCGACAGCCAAGACCTGATGGCCTATCCGTTCTTCTCGCTCGGCAAGTCCAAGCGGGTCAAGCCCATCGACTTCCGCGCGGGCAACGTCACGATCCGCGTGGAAGGCACGGCCGAGCACGGCATCGCCACGATTTGGGATGCGGACGTGTTGATATGGGCGGCCTCGCAGATCGTGGAGGCAAAGGACGCGGGACTGCGGCCTTCGCGGCTGATGCGCGCCACGCCCTACGAGATCCTGCGCTTCATCGGGCGCGGCAAGTCGCTGCGCGACTACCAGCGCCTCAAGGCTGCGCTGGATCGCCTCCAATCGACCACGGTGGCCACGTCCATCCGCGAGACGACCGGGCGGCGCCTGCATCGTTTTTCATGGATCAACGAGTGGAAGGAACTGGCCGACGCCAGCGGCACGCCGCTGGGCATCGAGCTGATCCTGCCGGACTGGTTCTATGCCGGCGTGCTCGACGCCGCCTTGGTGCTGACCATCGACACGGCGTATTTCCGGCTCACGGGCGGCATCGAGCGGTGGCTGTATCGGCTGGTGCGCAAGCATGGCGGCAGGCAGGAGCACGGCTGGCAGTTCGACTTCCGCTACCTGCACCAGAAATCGGGCAGTACCGCCAAGCCCTACGACTTCGCCTGCGACCTGCGCGCGCTGGTCGCACGGCAGTCGCTGCCCGGCTACGTCCTGGGCATCGAGCGGATGCCGGACAACGGCATGGAACTGCTGACATTCCGGCCCGTGCCGCAGACGGCACGGGGATAACTCCGGGAGAGCCTGTGGATGGAGTCGTGCTATCAGGCGTGCGGGGTATCGTGCTATCAGGCGTGGGACGATCGTGCTATCAGGCGTGCCGATCGGCCGCAAACCCTCGCCAGCACTGGGTTTCCTGGCCCTCTAACTTCCCTAACTTCATTTCTCTAACTTTTAGTAGAGAAACGCCGCTGCGGTGGACAACCACCACGCGGCCACAAACGCAGCAGCAAAAGCCCGGTTTTCCAGCACGGAGGGCCAGGCCATGATCGTCGCTCTGCTCAACCAGAAAGGCGGCGTGGGCAAAACCACGCTCGCCACGCACATCGCCGGCGAGCTGGCGATGCGCGACCAGCACGTCGTCCTGCTGGACGCCGACCCGCAGGGTTCATCGCTGGACTGGACACAGCGCAGAAGCCAGCAGGGTTTGCCAAGGTTGTTCAGCGCCGTGGGCCTGGCACGCGAAACGCTGCATCAGGAAGCACCAGAACTCGCCAGGCGGGCCGATCACGTCGTCATCGACGGCCCGCCACGCATCGCGGCACTGGCGCGCTCCGCGCTGCTGGCGGCCGAGCGCGTGCTGATCCCCGTGCAACCCAGCCCCTACGACCTGTGGGCCAGCGCCGAGATGGTGGCGCTGATCCGCGAGGCGCAGGTGTTTCGGCCTGCGCTGCGCGCGGCCTTCGTCATCAATCGGCGCGTCAGCACCACGGTGATCGGGCGCGAAGCGCGCCAGGCGCTCGCCGACCAGCCGCTTCCTGCGCTGCGCGCGGAAGTGCATCAGCGCATCGTGTTCGCCGACAGCGTGGCCGCTGGCCGGCTTGCACGCGAGACGGCGCCGGACAGCGCAGCCGCCCGCGAAATCACTGCGCTGGTGGACGAACTGCTGCGGTGGCCGTCATGACAGAGAAGCCACCACCGAACAGCAAGCGCACGGCCAAGCGCGTCGGCATCGGCGCGCGCCCGCCCGCAAATCCGCACGCCGAGGCGTGGATTCGCCAGGGCGACGCCGATGCGCTGGGCAAGGGCGACCTCTACACCGCCCGCCTGACCCTCGACATCACGTCCGCGATGCGGGCGCGCATCAAGGTGTCGGCCTTCACGCAAGGCGTGACCGTGGCCGACCTGCTGCGCGGCCTGCTGGAACGGGAGTTTCCAGAGAACCGCAGGGAGAACACACCATGACTACATCCGCTTCGCCTGCCTCCGCGCCTTCCGTCGCGGCCACGGCTGCGCTCGCAGCACCTGCCGGCCAACCCGCCAGCGCGCCGCTGACGCGCGTGGCGCTGGCTTACATCGAACCGCATTTCAAGCTCTATCTGCGCTTCGGTGAACCCGCGCGCACCCTCCAGCTCGACCGCTGGCGGCGCTGCGCGGTGTTCCTGCCGGGCGCGATGTTCTGCCGCATCCGCTGGCAGGCCAACGACTACGGCACCGTGCGCTGGCAGCTCATGGTCATGCAGGCTTGCACGCCGTTCGATGCGGCGCAGCGCATCCCCGGCGTGCTGCCGGGCGCGCGCCTGCTGCTGCACGCCGAGGGCGAGAACGCAGTGCGCGCCGTGCTGGAGCGCATCGACGCCATCGAGGCGCTGGGTATCGCGCCCGGCGGCGCCTCGCTCGCGTACTGGCGCACGCTCGCCAACCGGCTCGCCGCACGCTTGCCACTGCCCGAATACACAGCCGAGCGGCACGCCGCCTGGCTGACCGGGAGGGCGCTGTCATGACCGCCGCTTGTGCTGCCGACACCGCGCCGCAGCCTCGCTCGCGCCTGCGCGCTCGCATCGTGCTGGCGGGCCTGTCCGCCTGCGGCCTCGCTGCGCTGGCCTGGGCATCCTTCGTGCATCCGCTGCCGCGCCTGATCTACAACCCGTCCGACAGTGTGGCGGTCGGCTGGTATCGCGTCGATCCGCTGGGCCACGGTGCCGGCTCGCTGCCACGTCCGTTGTCCGTGGACAGCATCGTCCTGACCACGCTGCCGCCAGACGCCGCCGCGCTGGCTGCGCAGCGCGGCTACCTGCCGGCGCGCGTGCCGCTGCTCAAGCGCGTGGGCGCTATCGCACCGCAGGAGGTGTGCATCTCTGGCCGCATCGTCCGCATTGACGGCGTGCCTTCGGCCGCCGTGCTGCCCGCTGATCGCTGGGGTCGTCCGCTGCCATCCTGGCAGCAATGCCGTCGCCTTGAAGCTGGCGAACTGTTCCTGCTCAGTGTGACCAACCCGGCGTCGTTCGACAGCCGGTATTTCGGGCCGGTCAGCGCATCCGCCGTGATCGGCGTCGCGCATCCGGTCTGGCTGGAGTCCCACCCATGATGGCCGCCGATTCGCTGCACGTCGCCGTGCATCTCATCGTGCCATCGGGCGTGTCGTTCTGCTGTTCGTCGCCGTGTCGTCGCGCGTGCAGTGCGGGTGCCAATCCTACGCATTGGGCACCGCAGTTCGCGCTGCCTTCGGCGCAGCCGTCCAACGTGCAGGCGTCTTGCCTCGAACGCGCCCGGCCTGCGGCCGTGTCCGCGTTCGCCGGCGCGCTGGCTGCTCACGCAGCAGCGCCGCCGGGCCGCCGCTGCCCGGAGCGCCAGCGAGGGGCAAAGGCGGAAGGCAAGACAAAAGGACGCGGCACCGGGCCGCGTCGAAAGCCAGTCTGCACGTGGGGTTGGCGCAGCACGGAGCGGCTTCGCCGCCGTGCCGTTTGTGGCGCGAGGCCCGCGCCAATGCAGGCATGTCCGCGTGCTTCGCACGACCGGACACGCCAGAGCTTGCAGAGGGCACAGCCATGACCGACCGCCGCGACGACGATTTCCGCATCCGCCCCAGCGCCCCGAAGAATCGCGGCCAGGGCTTTGTCTCCAAGGTGCTCAAGCAGGCAGGCAAGGCCAGCGGCGGCAAGTCCTCGGTGCGCCGTCCTGGGACGGCTGGCGGCACCGGGAGGGGCACCGGCCAGCGGCCCGGTTCGCGCCTGGGGCGCGGCCACACGGCGGCGCGCTTCGCGGGGGCGAAGCTCACGCCCATGTCGCGGCGCGTGACCATCAAGACGCTGCTGGTCAACCAGCGCCAGGCCAGCCCGCAGTCGCTCGCCAAGCACCTGCGCTACATCGAGCGCGATGGCGTGGGCCGCGATGGCGAGCCGGGCCAAGCCTACGGGCCGCAGACCGATGCCGCCGACCTCGACGCCTTCAAGGAACGCTGCGCCGACGACCGACACCATTTCCGCTTCATCCTCTCGCCCGAGGATGGCGCCGAGCTGGAAGACCTGCGCACCTACACGCGGCACCTCATGGGCCGCATGGAAGCCGACCTGGGCACGGGCCTCGATTGGGTGGCCGTCAACCACTGGAACACCGACAACCCGCACACGCACATAGTCGTGCGCGGGCGCGACGACACCGGCAAAGACCTCATCATTGCGGGCGACTACATCGCCGATGGCTTCCGCCATCGCGCCGCCGAGCTGGCGACCGAATGGCTGGGGCCGCGCACCGAGCTGGAGATCCAGCAGACCTTGCAGCGCGAGGTGGAGCAGGAGCGGTGGACGAGCCTGGATCGCACCCTGCAACGCGAGGCCGGCGACGACGGCCGAGTGCAGATCGAACGCTTCAACGAACCGAGACTGCAACGCCAGCGCCTGTTGCTGGTTGGCCGGCTGCAACGCTTGCAGCGCCTGGGCCTGGCCGACGAAATGCAGCCCGGCACCTGGGCCGTCCACGCCGACGCGGAAAAGACCCTGCGCACCCTGGGCGAGCGTGGCGACATCATCCGCACCATGCAGCGGGCCATGCGCGGCGAGCCGCGCGAGCTGGCAGTGTTCGAGCCGGGCGACGATGGCCGAACCATTCTCGGCCGCGTAGCCGCGAAGGGGCTGGCCGACGAGCTGCGCGACCGGGGCTATCTGGTCATCGACGGCGTGGACGGCAAGGCCCACTACGTCGCGCTCAATGCCCGCGACGAGCTGGCGAACTATCCGACCGGCGCCGTGGTGGCGGTGAAGGGATCGGCCGACGTGCGTGCGGCCGACAAGAACATCACCGCACTGGCGAGCGGTGGCCTGTACCGCACCGACCATCATCTGGCCGTCGCGCAGGGGCAGACAGTGCCGGGCCGTGATCCGCAGGAAGTCGTCGCGGTCCACGTCCGCCGGCTGGAAGCCCTGCGCCGCGCCGGCATCGTGGAGCGCGTGGCCGAGGGACTTTGGAAGGTGCCGGACGACCTGGCCGAACAGGGCCGCCGCTACGACGCGCAGCGTCTGGGCGGCGTGGCGGTGGAACTGAAATCGCACCTGCCCATCGAGCGGCAGGCCCGCGTGATTGGGGCCACTTGGCTCGACCAGCAATTGATCGGCGGCGGCTCGGGCCTGGGCGACCTCGGCTTTGGCAGCGAGGCCAAACAGGCGATGCAGCAGCGCGCCGACTTCCTGGCCGAACAGGGATTGGCCGAGCGGCGCGGCCAGCGCGTGATCCTGGCGCGCAACCTGCTGGGTACACTGCGCAACCGGGAACTGGCGCAGGTCGCCAAAGACATTGCGGCCGAAACTGGCTTGGAGCATCGACCCGTGTCCGATGGGCAGCGCGTGGCCGGCATCTACCGGCGCTCCGTCATGCTTGCCAGCGGGCGCTACGCGATGCTCGATGACGGCATGGGGTTCAGCCTGGTGCCGTGGAAACCGGTGATCGAGCAGCGAATGGGGCAGCAGCTTGCCGGGACGGTGCGCGGCGGCGCGGTGTCATGGGAGATTGGGCGGCATCGGGGGCCAACCATTTCTTGAGTCAAGGTAATGCCACAAGCCGGTGGGAAAAATTAGATCCTATTTATTGATGGTTGATCAATCCAAAGCATTACCAAAGGTTGGGATTCCAGAATTAAAATTTTCTGTAATTTCGGATACATGGCCACATTCAAAGGCACGCTATCGCGTATCTGGATTGATGGTTTCAGACCAATACCGCATGCGCCTTCCGCAGAATTTAGGGCAAATCCACGATGAAGAGAATAATTTGGACGTTCTGGTTTTTTGCGCTGGCATTGAGCGCTCTATGGCTTTTTACCGATACGCTCTGGCCTGCACAGTCCAACTACTTCGCCCTGCGAACGGTATGGATTCAATACAGCGGCGTACTGGCCATCGGCACGATGTCCGTGGCGATGGTGCTGGCCACGCGCCCTGCGTGGCTGGAGCCCAGCTTGAACGGACTGGACAAGATGTACCGCCTGCACAAGTGGCTCGGCATCGCCGCTCTGGCCGCTGCAACAATACACTGGCTGTGGGCGCAGGGTACTAAGTGGGCCGTAGGCTGGGGCTGGCTGACGCGCCCGGCGCGCAAGCCCCGCGCAGCGGCTGATTCAATGGGCTCCATTGAATCGGCGCTGCGTGGCTGGCGCGGACTGGCCGAGGACTTGGGCGAATGGGCCTTCTACGCCGTCGCGGTGCTACTGGTACTGGCTTTGGTCAAGCGCTTTCCATACCGGCTGTTCGCCAAGACGCACCACTGGATGGCAGCGATCTACTTGGTGCTGGCCTTCCACACCTTGGTGCTGGTTCAGTTCTCCTACTGGGCGCAGCCCGTGGGCTGGGCTTTGGCTATGCTGCTGGCGAGCGGCACGGTATCGGCGGTGTGGGTGCTGCTGGGCCGGGTCGGTGCGCAGCGCACCACGCACGGTGTCATCGAATCGCTGCAGACCTACCCTGCGCTGAACGTGCTGGAAACCACCCTGCGAATGGACCCGGCCTGGCCCGGCCACCGGCCCGGACAGTTTGCCTTCGCCATGTCCAACCCGAAAGAAGGCCCGCATCCCTACACGCTGGCCTCAGCCTGGGTGCCGGAAGACCGGCGCATCACCTTCATCACCAAGGCGCTGGGCGACCACACCCGCCGGCTGCCGGAACGCCTGCAAGTTGGCGACCGGGTGACGGTCGAGGGGCCTTACGGCTGCTTCACTTTCGACGACGGGCGTGCCCGCCAGATCTGGATCGGTGCTGGCATCGGCATCACGCCGTTCATCGCGCGCATGAAGTTCCTGGCGCAGCACGAGGGCCAAGACGCACGTCCCATCGATTTGTTTCATCCGACGAGCGACGTTGATCCGCAGGCCATCGAGAAACTGAGCGCCGACAGCGAGGCGGCCGGCGTTGCGCTACACCTGTTCATCGACAAGAAGGACGGTCGCCTGACAGGTGAGCGCCTGCGTGCCATGGTTCCCGGTTGGAAAGACGCCAGCGTCTGGTTCTGCGGCCCCACGGCCTTCGGCAGCGCGTTGCGCGCCGACCTGCTGGCCCAGGGGTTGGAGCCGGAAGCCTTCCACCAAGAGCTTTTCGAGATGCGCTGAATGGAAGAAAGCATATGCGCGTATTGATCGTGGAAGACTCGCAAACGCTGGCCGAAGCCCTGAGCCAGAGCCTTCAGTCGGAAGGCTATGCCTGCGATACAGCAGCCGATGGCGTGTCCGCGCTGAAGTTTCTTGCCAGCTACCGGTACGACGCCATCATTCTGGACTTGATGCTGCCCCGGCTGGACGGCTTTGGCGTGTTGCGCGCATTGAGCCGGGAGGCCCATGCCGCTCCGGTATTGGTGCTCTCCGCGCGCGAACTGCTTGACGACCGGGTGCGGGCCTTGGATGCGGGTGCCGATGACTACCTGACAAAACCCTTCGAGCTGGCCGAACTGCTGGCTCGCCTGCGGGCGCTGGTGCGGCGTCCGCCGCAACGGGACGTTCCAGTTCTGCGCCACGGCGATCTGGAGGTCGATCCGCGCTCGCGCACCGCGAGGTTCAAGGGCATTGATCTTGGGCTCACGCCGAAGGAATATGGACTGCTCGACTTGCTGCTGCGTCGGCGCGGCGCCACGCTGTCGCGCCCGCAGATTTTTGAACATTTGTACGACAGCCGCAGCGATGCATCGGACAAGGTGGTGGAGGTGATCGTCAGCACCTTGCGAACCAAGCTCGCCCAGTGCGGCCTGGATGAACTGATCGTGACACGACGTGGCTTCGGCTACATACTGCCCTGAACGATGGTACGTCCCGATTCCGAAGCCCTCTCTGATGCGAGTCAAGGCAGATCCTGGTCCTTGCAGCGGCGGCTGGCTGCCAGCCTGGTGATCTGCATTGGAGGAACCTTCGCCATCCTGTTTCCCGTCCTCGACTACTGGATCGACCACGAAATCTACCGACGGATGGATACCACCCTGATGCAACGATCAGCGGCGGTGGGGCGCGTGCTGCAGGAGTTGGATGCGAGAAAGCTCGAAAGCCTCATGCCGGAATACGAGCCTGGCGGGCATACCGAGTTCTTCACGGTCTTCGATTCGCAGACCCACCGGACCTTGCTGCGTTCGCCCAGCAGTGCTGGGGCCGAGCTGGCGCTTGGACCGGTGGAGCAAGGCACCCCACGCTACTACGACGTGATACTCCCGGACGGCCACGCGGGCCGCGCGCTGGCGACGCGCGTGCCGGTAAGAGGTGAGGAATCTCGATTGCTGGTTGTGGCAACAGAACGTCGGGATTGGGATCAAACCGAACGGCGCATCCACTTCACGCTCCTGGGCGGTATCGTGCTGGCGACGCTCCTGGCCACAGGCCTGGCGCTGCTCATGGTTCGGCGCATCGTGGTCATGCTGGAGCGCGTTGGCGTGCAACTGGCCGACCTGCGTTCGGATCGGCCGATTGCGCGGATCGGAGCGGACTTTCCACGCGAACTGCGGCCGTTTGCCGAAGCCTTCAATCAGGGCTTGCATCACCTGTATGCGGCCATTGCCCGCGAGCGCCGCTTCTCCCGCGACGTGGCCCACGAGTTGCGCACGCCCTTGGCAGAAATCCGCATCAGCGCAGAAAGCGCTTTGATCGATGCCGACCCGACCCGAATCCAGCGCGCCCTGAATGCAACGATCCAGGCCAGTTCACGCATGCAGCGCAGTGTGGACACTCTGCTGTTGTTGGCGCGGCTTGAATCCGGCCAACACACACTTGCGCTTGATCCTCTGGATCTAACAGCTTTGCTGCAAGAGTTGCTGGCGGGATTCAACGTCCAGCAAATGGCACCCAAGTCACCTATCCGTGTGACTTTGCCTGAATCGGCATGGGTGCAAAGCGATCAGGGCGTGATCGAACGCATCGTCTCCAACCTCTTGCGCAATGCCATCGAATACGCGCCCGAAGGCGACGACATTCAATGTAGGCTGGAGCGCGCGGCTTCCGGCTGGATGTTGACCATCGTCAACACAGCTCCCAATTTGCAGGCATCCGATCTGGATCAATTCGGACTTCGCTTCTGGCGCAAGGATTCCGAAGGTGGCACGGCGCACCACGCCGGGCTGGGACTTGCACTGGCCCTGGCGCTCGCGCATGCCATAGACCTGCCGCTGGCGTTCTCACTGGACAACGGTCGGCTGTCCGCGCGGCTTGGCCCTTGGCCACCGCTGCTCTGAGATTGACGCAGATCTACACCGCAGTGCCGAACATGGCTCCCACGCCCGCTGTCACCGCCATGGCAAATGTGCCCCAGAACGCGACGCGCAGCGCACTTTTGAAGAGCGGCGTACCACCCACGGCAGCGGCCGCAGCGCCGAGAAGGGCCAGGAAGACAATCGCCGTCGCGACGATCCAATAGAGCAGGCTCTGCTCCGGCGCCAACAGAACCACGGCCAGCGGCATGGCCGCACCCATCGCGAAGCTCCCAGCGGACGCCATGGCGGCTTGCAGCGGGCGAGCGCTCAAGGTTTCAGAAATGCCCAATTCATCGCGCGCGTGCGCGCCCAGCGCATCATGCGCCATCAATTGCGTGGCGACCTGATCCGCGAGTCGATGATCCAGGCCACGCCGGACATAGATGGCCGTTAGTTCCCGATGCTCTGCTTCCGGACTGTTTTCCAGTTCATCACGTTCCCGCGCCAAATCCGCCTTCTCCGTATCAGCTTGTGAATAGACCGACACGAACTCGCCTGCAGCCATGGACATGGCACCGGCTACCAACCCCGCGATGGCCGTGGTCATGATGCTGGCATGGCTTGCATGGGCAGCAGCCACGCCTGCAACCAGGCTGGCCGTGGAAATGATGCCGTCATTGGCACCCAGAACAGCGGCGCGCAGCCATCCGATATGTTCAGTGCGGTGACTTTCAGGGTGGGCGCGGTGGTGAAATTTGGTCATTGGAGATTCGAATCCATATAAAGCAGCCTGAGGCCAGTAGGTCAGGGGCGACGACCGGGAAGCATGCGAACCAGTGTGTTGTCACGCATGACGTAGTGGTGCAACAGCGCCGCCATCGCATGCGATCCGATCAAGACATAGCCCAATGTCGCCAGCGCCTCATGGACATCCTTGAGTTGGCGCGACAAAGCAACGTCGGTGCCGATCAGAGAGGGAATGGGCAAGCCAAACAGAACAACCGGCTTGCCCGCCGCACTCAAGGTGAGCCATCCGAGCAGCGGCATGGCGAGCATGAAGCTGTAGAGCGCATAGTGCATGACATCGGCGAGCGTGGCCTGCCAGCGTGGCATGGGTGGTTGGATCGCGGGCTTCACGCCCGCCTGGATGCGCACCCCGATACGGATCACGACGATAACCAGAACGCTGAGGCCCAGCAGGTAGTGCAAGGACTTCATGGCGTCTCTCAAGGCTCCCTTGGGTGCCAGTCCGCGCAGCTCCATGCTCGCATAGACCGCGATGATGAGAAGCACGGTCAGCCAATGCAGTCCTATGACCAAAGGACTGAAGCGGTATTCGGAATTCCTGACATTCATGGTGTATGGCTCCGATGTTTGAGGTAGCAAAGGCGCACCGCTGGCATATCAGAGCAAGTTACTGAAAAATCAGTTTATCGATTGCTTGCTGCTCAAAGCAGGCGTTTCGCCGAAATACATCGTACTGAGCAAATTTCGCTTTCTCCAAAGCTTTCTCAAAGCTTCACCGAAGAACATGAGCCGATCTTTTACAAGAGATCGACCGCATGTTTCGCCTCATTAACCTCGCGCACCGCTTCATATGCGACGGATTTTCAATCCGCGCTGTGTGCTCGCTACTCTGCTCTACGTCGTTTGGAGCAGCACAAGCATGAGCTTCCCGACCTTGAAAGCGGCGGGTGCCTCCAGCCGAACCAAGACTCTGGCCCTGTCCGCTATCAGCGTGGCGGTTCTGGTTGCCGCAGGGTACGGCTGGTGGGCCTGGACAACGCCGCGGACAACCGTAGCCGATAAAGACGCGAGCGAGGCTGTCGCCCAACCGAGCGCTGGCGGCGTTCAGCTCAACGCTGCTCAGCTTCGCGCGCAGGGTGTGGAAACCGCGCTCGTCAAAGACACCGCAGTGATACCGCTGGATGGCTTGCCCGCGCAGACCGTAGCGCCGCTCTCGGCCAGCGCGCACGTCGTAGCGCCCTATGGCGGTGTGGTGACGCGTGTTTTGGTCGATGAAGGCGCTGCGGTGCGTCAAGGACAAGCTCTGGCGCACATCCAGAGCAAGGACGTTCTGGCGGCGCAGGCCGATCTGGCGCGTGCCCGCACCGAAGCGGCGGTGGCCGCGGCGCAGGCCCGGCGCGATGCCTCGCTCTTGGCCGAGGGCATCATCCCAGCCACGCGCAACGAGCAAACCCAAGCGCGCGCGGCGGTTGCGCAAAGTACGTTGCAAGAGACCAATGGCGCCCTCGCACGGCTTCGACCCGTTAGCGGTGGGCAGGCGGGCGAGTATGAATTGCTGGCGCCTTTGTCCGGGCGGGTGATGCGTCGTCACCTGAGCCTCGGGCAGGCGGTCGCGCCGCTCGACATCGCCTTCCTGGTGGCTGAGCCTGGCCCGCTGGATGTCAGCGTCACGGTTCCGCTGCGGTGGCGCTCGGATCTCCGCCCGGGCTTGGAAGTGCGTCTTCCCGATGGCACGATCGCTCGGGTGACGGCCGTTGGTGGCGACACTGACCTCAGTAGTCAGAGCCTGCGGGTACGTGCCCGCGTCGATGCAGATCAGGCAGGGGCAGACCGCTATGCGGCCGGGCAGCAGATCAGTGTCGCGCTGTTGCTGCCAGCACCGCATGGCACCTTGAGCGTGCCATCGTCCGCACTGCTGCCAGCGGGCAGCGCCCACGTGCTCTACGTTGCTGAGCCGTCATCGCAAGACAAGCAAGGCGACCTACGCGTCCGCGCTGTTCCGGTGCAACTGCTGGGGCAAGACGAATCAGAGGCGTCAAGCGCCGTGCGTGCCGTCTCGCCAGACACTGCGCCGCTTGCGGCAAGCATGCAGGTCGTCGTGCGCGGCACGGCACTGCTCAAATCCATGATTCCATTGCAATGAGGGGCGACCACGCATGTTGTCCCGTCTGATTGAATTTTCCCTGCGCCAACGTGCGCTGGTGCTACTCGGCGTGCTGGCTTTGGCAGGTGCGGGCTTGGCAGCCTTCCTGCAACTGCCGATCGATGCCTATCCGGATATTTCCCCCACGCAGGTCAAGCTGATCATCAAGGCCCCCGGCATGACGCCCGAAGAGGTGGAGTCGCGCGTGATCACGCCGCTGGAGATGGAGTTGCTCGGCGTGCCGCAGGGCGTGATGCTGCGCTCCACGGCCAAGTATGCCATCGCCGACATCACGCTGGACTTCGCCGAAGGCAGTGACATCTACTGGGCGCGTCAGCAGGTGGCCGAGCGCTATGGCGGCGTTTCGGGCAGCCTACCCGAAGGCGTCAGCGGCGGACTAGCGCCGATTTCGACACCACTGTCGGACGTGTTCATGTTCACCATCGAAGGCGGTGGCCTCACGCTGAGCGAGCGCCGCGCTCTGCTGGACTGGACGCTGCGCCCGGCCCTGCGCACGCTGGCCGGTGTTGCCGATGTCAACGTGCTGGGTGGAGAAGCCAAGAGCTTTGCCGTGGTGCCGGATCGCGCACGGCTTTCCGCTGCGGGCCTCAGCTTCTCTGATGTCATCACGGCAATCGGCCGCAACAACCGCAATGACGGTGCGGGCCGCCTGGATGCAGGCGAAGACACGCTGATCGTGCGCGCCGAAGGCGCGATCCACACTTTGGACGATTTATCCCGTCTGATCCTGCGCGCGGGGGCCAATGGTACGGCCCCAGTTCGCCTGGGCGACGTGGCCCAGGTGCGCATCGAAGGCGTGACGCGCTATGGCGCCGTCACCCGGGACGGCGCGGGCGAAGCGGTGGAAGGCATCGTGGTGGCGCTGCGCGGGGCCGATGCCTCGGCGCTGGTCAAAGCCATTCGAGCCCGGCTGGACGAGGTGACTCCCAGCCTGCCGCCCGGCGTCAAGGTGGTGCCATTCTATGACCGCAGCACGTTGATCGAGCGCGCTGTGGGCACGGTGGAAAGCGCCTTGCTGGAAGCCACGGTACTGGTCGTTATCCTGCTGCTTCTGTTCCTCGGCGAGCTTCGCGCCGCGCTGGTTGTGGCGGTGATGGTGCCTTTGGCGGCACTGGGCACCTTCCTTCTGATGCGTCTGGTCGGCATGAGCGCCAACCTGATGAGCTTGGGGGGCCTCGCGATCGCCATCGGCATGCTGGTGGACGCTGCCGTAGTGGTGGTGGAAAACGCCGTCAGTCGGCTCGACCCGCACGCGCCCAGTGCGCACCAGCCGCGCCTGCACCGCATATTCGCCGCGGCGCGCGAGGTCGCCATGCCTGTGGCCTCGGGCATCCTCATCATCTGTCTGACCTTCATGCCCCTGCTCACGCTGCAAGGGTTGGAAGGCAAACTGTTTGTGCCGGTGGCGCTGACCATCGTGTTCGCCCTGGGCGTCTCGCTGCTGCTGTCGCTCACGCTGGTGCCGGTGCTGGCCTCGCTGCTGCTCAAGGAACACGCGCACACCGAGCCGTGGGTGATGCGCTGGGCCACGCGCCTGTACCAACCGCTGCTGGAGGCTGCGCTTCACCACCCGCTACGCGCATCGGCGGTCGCCATCGCGGCCCTGACATTGGGTGTGGTGGCCTACCTCGGCACGGGCAAGGCGTTCATGCCGACGATGGACGAGGGCGATATCCTGCTGCAACTGCAAAAGCCGCCGTCCATTGGGTTGCAGCGCTCGCTGGAGATTGACCTGGCGGTGCAGAAGGCCATCGGTGCGGCGGTGCCCGAGGTGCGGCACAGCATCGGGCGGGTGGGCTCGGACGAGCTGGGGCTCGACCCGATGGGCCTGAACGAAACCGACCTGTTCATGCAGCTCGCACCGCGCAAGGATTGGCATGCAGCCGACAAGGACGCGTTGAGTGCCGAGATACGCAAGGTGATGGATGCCTTCCCCGGCCTGGAATTCGGCTTTACCCAGCCCATCGAGATGCGCATCTCGGAAATGCTCACCGGCAGCCGGGGCGACGTGGCCGTCAAGCTGTTCGGCCCTGATCTGCAAACGCTGGGCGATCTGGCGCAGCGCATGGCCGCTCGCATCGAGAAAGTGCCCGGTGCGCGCGACGTGCTCACCCAGGCCAGCGACAGCGTGGAATACCTGCAGGTGAAGGTGGATGCGCAGGCGGCCGGTCGCGCCGGACTGGCCGTGACGCAGGTTCAGGACGAGCTGCGTGCGCAGCTCGAAGGCGTGCCGGCCGGGCTGGTGATCGAGCCGGACAGGCGCACGCCCATCGTGGTGCGCGGGGATGCCCGGCTGCGCGGATCGGCCGAGCGGTTCAAGGACTTGCAGCTCGCCCGTGGCGATCAGGGCGAGATCCCCCTAGCCTCGCTGGCGCGCATCGCCACCACCGATGGCCCCGTGCTGGTGCGGCGCGAGAACGGTTCGCGCTTCGCGCTGATCCAGTCCAGCGTGAGCGGGCGCGATCTGGTCGGCTTCGTAGATGAAGCGCGCGAAGCCGTGGCGCTCGACGTGCCGCTGCCGCCCGGCTACCGCGTCGAATGGGGCGGGCAATTTGAGAACCAGCAACGTGCAGCGGCCCGCCTAGGCATGGTAGTGCCGGTGGCCCTGGGGCTGATTTTCTTCGTGCTGTTCATGACCTTCGGCTCGGTGCGGCAGGCCGCGCTCATCCTCGGCAACGTGCCGTTTGCCATGGTCGGCGGCGTGGCGGCGCTGTGGCTGTCGGGGCAGTACCTGTCGGTGCCTGCTTCGGTCGGCTTCATCGCGCTGCTGGGCATCGCCGTGCTCAACGGATTGGTGCTGGTGACGCACTTCAACCACCTGCATGCGCTAGGCCTGCCCATGGAACAGGTGGTGCGCGAAGGTTCGCTGCGACGGCTGCGCCCCGTGCTGATGACGGCTTCCATCACCGCCTTTGGCCTGGTGCCCCTGCTGCTGGCCAGTGGCCCTGGCTCTGAGATCCAGCGCCCACTCGCCATCGTGGTGATTGGCGGACTGGTCAGTTCCACGGCGCTGACCCTGGTCCTGCTGCCGGTGCTGTACCGGCGATTCGGCCAGGCCATCTCCTCACAACAAGGAGTCCACGCATGAACGGATTGAAAGAAGCGCAACTGGTGCGCCTGAATCTGGTGTTTCCACCCACGCTCGAAGACGCCGTCACCGATGCCCTGATGGCCGACCCGGTGCTGCCAGGGTTCACCCTGTTGCACGCCGAAGGGCATACCGGCGACTTCGCGCGCGCGTCCATTCGCGAGAAGGTTCGCGGCCGTGTGGATCGGCGCGTCATCTGGGTGTTGATCGAATACGAACAACTGGAACAGGTCCTGGCGCATCTGCGCCAGCGCATCGCGTCTAGCGATGTCCGCTGGTGGGTGGAGTCGGTGTTGGCAAGTGGAAGACTGGTATGACGAGTAAAAACAAGGGATGCAGCCTGGTACTACCGGCTGGTGCCGTCATGGTGGCCATTGCGGCCTTGACATTCCATCCCGCGCAAGTGCGCGCCGATGATCTCTCCTGGCTACCTGCGCAGGCGCAAGTCGAAGCGGCGATGAAAACCCAGCCGGTCGTGAATGCCGCAGCCGCTCGCTTGGACGCGGCTGCTGCCACGCAAAGCGCCCTTGAAGCCGGTAGCCACGAGTTTGAACTCAGTAGCGGCCTACAACGTCGCAACGTGACCAACGAAGCGCGTCGCTACAACGAATGGGAAATCCAGCTCAGCCGTGCTGTTCGCTTGCCAAACAAGGCGCGTCTGGATCGGGAGATCGGCAACCGCACCCGCGGCGTGGCCGGTATGCGCCTTGAAGATGCCGAGCACCAGATGGCAAGGCGACTGCTGGAAGTCTGGGCCGGATGGCTGCGCAGTTTCATCGTGGCTGACGAGATGCAAGCGCAGGAAAAGTTGCTTATTCGTGAGCAGGAAGCAATGGCCCGGCGCGTGGCCCTGGGCGATGCCGCGCGGCGGGACAGCGACGTTTTGCAAGCCGAACGCGCACTGCTTGCGGCCCAGGTTAGCGCCGCGCGCGATGCAGAACGGGCAGCACGACAGACGTTGGTGATTGAGTTCCCCGGCATTGAGATTCCCGCACGGCCATCCACCCTGCCAGATCCCGATCCCTTGCCGGGCGGGGTACAGGAGTGGCTGGCGCGAATTGTGCGACAAAGCGTCGAAATCGGCATTGCCGATGGAGAGGCGGCTCGCCTTGCCAAGGTGGCCGAGCGCGCTCGCGCCAACCGCACGCCCGACCCCACCGTCGGGGTACGCATGATGTCTGAACGCGGCGGGGCGGAACGTGTCATTGGCGTTGTCTTGACGGTGCCATTTGGCACGGACTATCGCAGTGCAATGGCCGCCACGGAAAGCGCCAACGCGGCGGCCGCAGAGGCCGAGGCGCTCGGCGTGCGGCGCGCGGTGGAGCAAGGTGCGTGGGTCGCCGTGCAAGCAGCGGATAGTAAGCGCACGCAGTGGCAATCATTCACGCAGGCGCTGGCCGCGCAGACCACGGCCAGCAACCGCACGCGGCGGGCTTGGGAATTGGGAGAGGCCCCCTTGGCCGAATACCTTTTGACGCTGCGCAACCTGCGCCAGACACGACTCGCCGAAGCACAGGTTCGCGTCGATGCGTTGCAAGCATCAGCACTGGTGCGTATCGACGCGCATGCGCTGTGGCATTCCGAGGAGGTGCATATCGATGCCGCTCCGTGAACTCCTATTTCTGCGCATGTCTTTGTTCCTATGCGTCAAAGATGGGAAGCGCCGACGTGTTGTTAGCTGCCATATTGAAGAAATGCTTTCTTCCTGGCACGACAGCGGCGCTTTCTTCTTTAGCCGACTAGCTAGGCAGCGAATTCAATAGCCCAAAAGGAGTGAGCACTATGGAGCTTCGACATCTTCGCTGCTTTCTCATCGTTGCGGAGGAGCTTCATTTCGCTCGCGCCGCTGAACGGCTACATATCGACCAATCCCCACTTTCGCGCACTATCAAGGAATTGGAAGAGGAACTCGGTGCTCGCTTATTCGTTCGCACCACCCGAAGCACTCAGCTAACCCGTGCTGGGCGGCAGCTTCTGGAGCATGTCCCGCGCATTTTTACCGCATTGGATCAGGCCCGTGATGGCGTCAAGTCTGCCGCCAACGGATTTTGCGGCCAGTTGCGCATTGCCTTGTCTGACGGTGTAACTCCCTCACGCTTGCCAACTTTACTGGCGCAATGCCGTGAAGAGGACCCCGAAGTTGAGATACGTCTGTTCGAGGTGCCGCTCGGGCAACAGATCAAGGGTTTGCATGAAGATCTGTATGACGCAGGTTTTTCAATGGCCGAAGACGGAGGCGATGGCATCTTGGTCACGCCCGCCTGGGAGGACGAGTTGATGGTTGCGGTGCCAACTCGCCATTCTCTGCTCGCCCATAAGCGCGTTCCGTTGGAGGAAGTACTACGTCATCCGTTGGTGCTCGGCGACCCAGCAGTATGCGAAGGCCATGCACGGCAAGTCGATCGTTTTCTCCGCAAGCTCGATCAGGAGCCATTGATAGTCCAGCGCGTGGCGACCTTTGACGTGATGATGACATTGGTTTCCGCCGGTTTGGCTTTGGGCCTAGCAGGCGCAGCGCATATAGCTTCTTGTCGAGAGTCAGGCATCGTGGGTCGCCCCTTGGCAGGCAAGCCGCCAATGCTGACAACCTATCTGTTGCGCCGTGATGCCGCACCTTTCGAGATGTTGAACCGATTCATTGAACGAGTCGCCTTTCTTGAGGCAAGGGGTAATCTGAACCTGGCCGAAGATTCCTGACTTACTCGACGAAAGGACTGGGAACCATGAACAAAGTGCTGCTGATAATGGTCATCACCCTAACGGCATGTGGTCAATCTCGACCCTCGGAAACCGTGGACTTCCTTGTGGCCCACCCCGACCGCATCAAGGAACTCCAGCGCCAATGCAAGGAGGATCGCGCAAGGGTCGGCGATGAACTCTGCGTGCGCGCGGCCGAGGCCGCCAATCGGCGCTTCTTCGGTGATCGGCCGGAGCAAAAGACGAAGTAGCGTCCGCCGCTGTTGCTTCGCTACGACGAAGCTCTCGCTACTACCTCCATACGCCGCAACGCGCCCGCGCTCGCGGCGTTTTTATTGTCTTCGCCATTGCAAGAAATCTGGCTTTTTTCGCCTGAATCCCCGCCATAACGGCCTTTGACCGGCACTCCCCACGGCACTGATCCTGATGCCTGCGGCACGTCTATGTGCCGTGCTTGGAGGCTGGGATGCAAGGGACGAACGTGCTGTTCGGTCAGATCGCCGTGGTATTCGGCATCGTGATCGCCGGAGTGTGGGGCGCCACACAATGGACAGCAGCAGCCCTTGGCTACCAGCTACGCCTTGGCTCGCCCTGGTTCGACTTCCTCGGCACGCCGGTCTATCACCCGTGGCGGCTGTTCGAGTGGTGGTTCTTCTTCGACGCCTACGCGCCGCGTGTGTTCGACACCGGCGGCGCCATCGCGGGCGGCAGCGGTCTTGTCGCCGTGCTGGTGGCGATTGGCATGTCGATCTGGCGCTCGCGGCAATCGCGCCTGGTCACAACCTACGGCTCGGCCCGTTGGGCGAACGCGGATGACATTCGCAAAGCCGGCCTCACACAGCCGGCCGGCGTGTTCCTCGGCCAGCATGATCGTCAGTACCTGCGGCACGAAGGGCCGGAACACGTCCTGACTTTCGCACCCACCCGCTCGGGCAAAGGTGTCGGCCTAGTGGTGCCGACGCTGCTTTCGTGGCCCGCGTCAGCCGTCATCCACGACATCAAGGGCGAGAACTGGCAGATCACAGCCGGCTGGCGCTCGCACTTCTCGCATTGCTTGCTGTTCAACCCGACCGATGCGAAGTCGGCGGCCTACAACCCGCTGCTGGAAGTTCGGCGCGGCGCACATGAAGTGCGCGACGTGCAGAACATCGCCGACATTCTGGTCGATCCCGAAGGCGCGCTGGAGCGCCGCAACCATTGGGAGAAGACTTCGCACGCGCTGCTAGTCGGCGCGATCTTGCATGTGTTGTACGCGGGCGAGGACAAGACGCTGCGCGGTGTCGCCAACTTCCTCAGCGACCCGGCCAGCCCGTTCGAGCTGACCTTGCACCGGATGATGACCACGCCCCACCTGGGCGATGGGCCGCATCCTGTCGTCGCTTCGGCGGCGCGCGAAGTGCTCAACAAGTCGGACAACGAGCGTTCCGGTGTGTTGAGCACCGCCATGTCGTTCCTCGGCCTGTACCGCGATCCCACGGTGGCCGAAGTCACCTCGCGCTGCGATTGGCGCATCGCCGACCTGATCGCGGCCGAGCATCCAGTGTCGCTGTATCTGGTGGTGCCGCCTTCGGACATTTCGCGGACGAAACCGCTCATTCGCCTGATCCTCAACCAGATTGGGCGGCGGCTCACCGAATCGCTCGATGGCTCCGACGGCATCGCGCGCCGCCACAAGCTGCTGCTGATGCTCGACGAGTTTCCCGCGCTGGGGCGCCTGGACTTCTTCGAGACGGCGCTGGCCTTCATGGCCGGCTACGGCATCCGCAGTTTTCTCATCGCCCAAAGCCTGAACCAGATCGACAAGGCGTATGGGCAAAACCATTCCATCCTCGATAACTGCCACGTCCGCGTGACGTTCGCCACGAACGACGAACGCACGGCCAAGCGTATTTCCGAAACGCTCGGCACCGCCACCGAGCTGCGCGCGCAGCGCAACTATGCGGGCCACCGGCTCGCGCCGTGGCTGAGCCATCTCATGGTGTCGCGTCAAGAGACGGCCCGCCCGCTGCTGACGCCGGGCGAAGTCATGCAGCTTCCGCCCGACGAGGCGGTGGTGATGGTGTCCAGCGTGGCGCCGATCAAGGCGAAGAAGCTGCGCTACTACGCGGACGCCAATTTCAAGCGGCGCGTGCTGCCGTCGCCCACGCTGACGGACGGACAGTACGCCGACGCGCCGCCGCTGCGCCCTGACGACTGGAGCGGGATGGCGATTCCTGCCGTGCCCGCCGCGCTTGCGGCCGATACCGCCGAAGGCTTCGGCGCCGCAACCGACGACGGCGGCCCGCGCCGTCAGCCCGAACTCTCGCAAACCGTCGCCTACGACCCCGAGCTGGCCGCGCCCGCAGCCGACCTCGGGCTGCTCGATGACGACGACGACCTGCCGCTTCCCCTTCCTCGCCAGCTCGATCCGGCCATGCAGCGCACGGCCCGGCTGGCTTCCCTCGACCCCAACGACGGAATCGAGCTATGAGCCACTACCGCCTGAACCTCTTTATCCAGCCCGAGCACGCCCAGCGGCTCGATGAACTGGCCGCCAAAAAAGGCGTGTCCAAGTCCAGCATTGTCGCTGCCGCCTTGGCGTCCTGGCTGTCGCCGGACGCGGCCGACCAGCGCGAGGCGGCCATCGCCAAGCGGCTGGATCGCCTGTCGCGGCAGGCCGAGCGCCTGGAGCGCGACCAGAACATCGCCATCGAGACATTGGCGCTGTTCGTTCGCTACTACCTGACCGTCAGCACACCGGTGCCCGAGGCGCACCAAGACGCGGCCCGTGCCCAGGGCAAGGCGCGCTTCGAGCAGTTCGTCGAACAACTCGGGCGCCACCTGCTGCGCGGGCGCAGCCTGGTACGTGACGTGGTGGAAGAACTGCATCCCGACCCGATGCGGATGGAGGACGCGGCGGCAGCCGCGCAAGCGCAGGAGCGCGCGTCATGAGCGCCACATCGCTCGACCGCCGCATCCAGATGCTGCGCACGGCGATGGGGCCGCTGATCGCCACTGCGCTCGAAGACCCGGACGTGGTGGAAATCATGCTCAACCCCGATCGCACCCTTTGGGTGGATCGGCTGTCGTCGGGCCGCGCGCCGATGGGCGTGGAGCTGTCCGAAGCGGACGGCGAGCGAATCATCCGCCTCGTGGCCGCCCACGTCGGCGCGGAAGTGCATCGCGGCCAGCCGCTGCTGTCGGCAGAGCTGCCCGAAACGGGCGAACGCTTCGAGGGCATCTTGCCGCCTGCCGCGCCGGGGCCGGCCTTCGCGCTGCGCAAGCGTGCCATCGGTGTGATCCCGCTGGAGCGGTATGTCATCGACCGGGTGATGACCGCCGCGCAGGCAGCCTTTCTCGTTCGCGCCGTGCGCGAGCGCAAGAACATCCTCATCGCCGGCGCTACCAGCAGCGGCAAGACCACGCTTGCTAATGCCTTGCTGGCGGAAATCGCCGCCACCGGCGACCGCGTGCTGGTGCTCGAAGACACGGTGGAACTGCAATGCTCGGCCCGCGACCACGTTCCGCTGCGCACGCGCGCGGGCGTGGTGTCCATGACCGAGCTGGTGCGCTCGTCCATGCGCCTGCGGCCGGATCGCGTCGTCGTCGGCGAGGTGCGCGGCCCCGAGGCGCTGGATCTCATCAAGGTGTGGGGCACGGGCCACCCCGGCGGCATTGCCACGATCCACGCGGGTTCCGCACTGGGTGCGCTGCTGCGCATGGAGCAACTAATTCTCGAAGTGGCGGTGAACCCGCCCCGTGCACTGATCGCCGAGGCCGTGGACGTGGTGATCCACATCGCCGGGCGCGGGCACAAGCGCCGCATCGAGAGCATCGCCCGCGTCGTCGGCTTCGACGACGTGGGCTACCAACTGGCGGACGCGCTGGACGCGCCGTTTCCCGAGCTGCCTTCGCAGTCCGACCTTTCTTCCCCGTCCCTCAACCACTCTGGAGAACTGCCATGACGCAGATGCACATTCCTGCTTTCCGTGTTTCCGTAAATCCGCCCTCGCGGCTGCCGAGGCTGGCCCGGCTGCACAGCCTGGCCCGCCCTGCGGGGCAAGGGCTGCTGCTGTCCGCGCTGCTGTTGTTCCTGGCCGGCACCGCGCAGGCCGCTGGTTCCTCAATGCCGTGGGAAGGCCCCTTGCAGTCGATCTTGGAGTCGATCCAAGGGCCGGTGGCGCGCATCGTGGCAGTCATCATCATCATCGCCACGGGCCTCGCTCTCGCGTTCGGCGACACGTCGGGCGGCTTCCGCAAGCTGATTCAGATCGTGTTCGGCTTGAGCATCGCGTTCGCCGCGTCCTCGTTCTTCCTGTCGTTCTTCAGCTTCTCCGGCGGGGCTGTCGTATGAGCGCCCCGGATAGCTTCGCGGCGGGGTTCGAGGTGCCTTTGCACCGCTCGCTCACCGAGCCGATCTTGCTGGGCGGTGCGCCGCGCACCGTGGCGATTGCCAACGGCACGCTGGCTGCCGCTGTGGGGCTGGGCCTGCAACTCTGGATTCCCGGTGCCGTGCTCTGGATCGTCGGCCACTCGCTGGCGGTGTGGGGAGCGCGCGTCGATCCGCAGTTCATGCAGGTCTTTGCGCGACACATCAAGCATCGCCCGCTGCTGGACGTGTGAGGGGACGCCGCCATGCTGAACCTCGCCGAATACCGCCAGCGGCCTGCGCTGCTGGCCGACTGGCTGCCCTGGGCCGGGCTGGTCGCGCCGGGCGTCGTCTTGAACAAAGACGGCAGTTTCCAGCGCACGGCCCGGTTTCGCGGGCCTGACCTCAACAGCGCCACGCAAAGCGAGTTGATCGCCACGTCAGCGCGATTGAACAACGCGCTGCGGCGGCTGGGTTCGGGCTGGGCGCTGTTCATCGAAGCCGAGCGCTGCGCTGCCGCCGACTATCCGCACTCGGAGTTCCCCGAGCCGCTTTCGTGGCTGGTGGACGAGGAACGCCGCGCAGCGTTCGAGGAATCGGGCAACCATTTCGAGAGCGGCTATCACCTGACGCTGGTGTACCTGCCGCCCGAGGAATCGCGCGCGCGTGCGGCGGGGATGCTGTACGAGAACCGGCCCACCGAAGGCGTGGATTGGCGTGAGCGCCTGCAAGCCTTCGTCGCGGAGACGGATCGCGTCTTTGACCTGCTCGATGGCGTGATGCCGGAAATCGCATGGCTCGATGACAGCCAGACGCTGACCTACCTGCACGCCACCATCTCGACGCGGCGCTATTCGCTGGCGGTGCCCGAGGTGCCGTTCCACATCGACGCGCTGCTGACCGATTCCGTGATGGTCGGCGGCCTCGCACCGATGCTGGGCGACCAGCACCTGCGCGTGGTGTCGGTGCGGGGCTTCCCGACCTCGACCTGGCCAGGGATTCTGGACGACCTCAACCGCCTGGGCTTTGCGTATCGCTGGAGTACGCGCTTCCTGTGCCTGGACAAAGCCGAGGCGGAAAAAGAACTCACCCGGCTGCGCCGCCAGTGGTTCGCAAAAAGGAAGAACGTCATCGCGCTACTGCGCGAAACGATCTTCCAGCAGGAAAGCCCGCTGGTCGATACCGATGCCAGCAATAAAGCCGCCGACGCGGACGCGGCGTTGCAGGAGCTGGGCAGCGATCAAGTCGCCTTCGGCTACCTCACCGCCACGGTGACGGTGCTCGATGCTGACCCAGCCGCAGCCGACGAGAAGCTGCGCATGGTGGAGCGCGTCATCCAGGGGCGCGGGTTCGTGACCATTCCCGAAACGCTCAACGCCGTGGATGCGTGGCTGTCCTCGCTCCCCGGCAACGCCTACGCCAACGTGCGCCAGCCCATCGTCTCGACGCTGAACCTGGCGCACATGATGCCGGTGTCGGCGGTATGGGCCGGGCCGGAGAAGAATGACCACTTGGGCGGCCCGCCGCTGATCGTCACGCGCACCGATGGCGCGACGCCGTTCCGGCTGGTGACGCACATCGGCGACGTGGGCCACACGCTGGTCGCCGGCCCGACCGGCATGGGCAAGTCGGTCTTGCTCGCCACGCTGGCGATGCAGTTCCGCCGCTATCGCGGCTCGCGCATCTTCGTGTTCGACATGGGGCGTTCCATGCGCGCCACGATCCTCGGGCTGGGCGGCGAGCACTACGACCTGGGCACGGATGGCGAAATCGCCTTCCAGCCGCTCGCCCGCATCGACCGCGAGGGCTACCGCACCTGGGCCGCCGAATGGATCGAAGGCCGCTTGCTGCATGAGGGCGTGGCGGTCGGCCCGGACGAGAAGGCCGCCATATGGTCGGCACTCGGCAGCCTCGCCGGTGCGCCGTTGGAGCAGCGCACGATGACGGGCTTGTCGGTACTGCTGCAATCGAACGCGCTGCGTCAGGCGCTCGCGCCCTATGTGCTCGGCGGCGCGCACGGCAAGCTGCTGGACGCCGACCACGACCGGCTGGGCAACGCCGACGTGCAGGGCTTCGAGATGGAGGAGCTGATGCACAGCAAGGCCGCCGTCATGGCCGTGCTGCATTACCTCTTTGCGCGCTTCGATGAACGCTTCGACGGCGCGCCCACGCTGCTGATCCTCGATGAAGCGTGGCTGTTTCTGGATGACCCGGTGTTCGCGGCCCGCATCCGGCAATGGCTCAAGACGCTGCGCAAGAAGAATGTCTCGGTCATCTTCGCCACCCAGAGCCTGGCCGACATCAAGGATTCGAGCATCGCGCCCGCGATCATCGAAAGCTGCGCCAGCCGCATCTTCCTGCCGAACCCGCAGGCGACCGAGCCGCAGATTCGCACGATCTACGAGGGCTTCGGCCTCAACCGGCGGCAGATCGAAATCGTCGCCACCGCGCAGCCCAAGCGCGACTACTACTACCAATCCCGCCTCGGCAACCGTCTGTTCGACCTCTACCTGGGGCCGGCGACGCTGGCCTTCGCGGGCGCTTCCACGCCGCAAGACCAGCGCGCCATTGATGACGTTCTTGGCCGCGTGCCGCCGGACGCCGGCGCACCCGGCTTCGCGGGCGCCTGGCTGCGCCATCGCGGCCTCGATTGGGCGGCCGACCTGCTGCCCTCGTTTCCCGGCCTTGTGCCGGGTTCCCTCCGTACTACCGACCACCCACAGGAGAGCCTGTCATGAAGAAGCGCCTGATCGCCGCCGCCGTCGCGGCCATGCTTTGCACCGCCACCGCCCATGCGCAATGGGTCGTGATCGACCCCACCAACCTCGTGCAGAACACGCTGACCGCGATCCGCACGCTGGAGCAGATCAACAACCAGATCCAGCAGCTCCAGAACGAAGCGCAGATGCTGATGAACCAGGCGCGCAATCTCGCCAGCCTGCCGTCCAGCGTGGTGGGCCAGTTGCGCGCCAATCTGGCGACGACCGAGCGGCTGATCGCCCAGGCTCGCGGCTTGGCCTACGACATGACGAACCTCGATCGGGAGTTCGCGCGCCTATATCCCGAGCAGTACGCCGCCACCGTCAGCGGTGACCAGATGTACCGCGACACGCAGGAGCGTTGGAAGAACACGCTCAACGGCTTGCAAACCACCATGCAGATGCAGGCGCAGGTGTCGCAGAACCTGGGCGAAGACGAAAGCGTGCTGGCCGACCTCGTGGGCAAGAGCCAGTCGGCCGAAGGCGCGCTGCAAGCCATGCAGGCCATGAACCAGTTGCTGGCCTTACAGGCCAAGCAGTCCATCCAGTCGCAGCGGCTCCAGATCACGCAAGACCGGGCGACTGCGCTGGAACTGGCACGGCAGGCGGCAGCCACGGAGCGCGCCCGCGAGGTGCGGCGGCGTTTCCTGGGCGACGGCACGCCGTACACGCCGCAGTCCGTGAACTTCTACGGCAACTGACGGGAGGCCGCCATGCGATGCGTCCTCGCCCTGTCGGTTTCGCTGCTTGTGGCGCTGCTGGCCGCGTGCAGCGAGCAGCCGGCCGACAACCTTGCCGATGCCCTGGCCGCCGATCCCGTGCGGCTCAAGGCATTGCGCGCGCAATGCGCAGCCGACCGGCAAGCCACGGGCGAGGACGCTTGCCGCGCCGCCGCCGAAGCCTTCCGGCGGCGCTTCTTTTCCGGCGAGGCTGGGCCGGATGAATACCGGACGCTGGCCGATCTGCCGCCGATCCCGCCGAGTTTCGATGAGCCGGCCGATGGCGTGGCGCCAGCAATGCCGACCGAACCGGAGGGCACGCCATGAATGACGTGACCATCATCGACCAGTTCCTCAACACCTTCTCCGCCTACATCGACTCGGGTTTCGGGCTGCTGCGGGGCGAAGTGGCGTTCCTCACGGCCACGCTGATCGTCATCGACATGACGGTCGCCGGCCTGTATTGGGCCATGAGCCATGCCACCGGCCAAGGCGAGGACGTGATCGCCAAGCTGCTGCGCAAGGTGCTCTACGTCGGCGCCTTCGCGTACATCCTCAACAACTTCAACTGGCTAGCCAGCATCGTGTTCCGCTCGTTCGCGGGGCTGGGCATCACCGCCACCGGCTCGGCCATCACGATGGAGAACTTCTTGCAGCCGGGCCGGCTGGCGAAAACCGGCATCGACGCCGGAGCGCCGATCTTGAAGCAGATCGGCGACATGGCCGGGTTCCCCGAAGTGTTTGCCAGTCTCGATCCCATCGTCGTGCTGTTCCTCGCGTGGCTGGTCGTGGTGCTGTGCTTCTTCGTGCTGGCGATCCAGCTTTTCATCACGCTGATCGAGTTCAAGCTGACCACGCTCGCCGGCTTCGTGCTGGTGCCGTTCGCGCTGTGGAACAAGACCAGCTTCCTCGCCGAGAAGGTGCTGGGCAATGTCGTGGCCGCCGGCATCAAGGTGCTGGTGCTGGCCGTGATCGTCGGCATCGGCTCGGGTTTGTTCTCGCAGTTCCAAGTCCATCCCGCCGAACCAAACATCGACCACGCGCTGGTCATCATGCTGGCCTCGCTCACCTTGCTGGCGCTCGGGATCTTCGGCCCCGGCATCGCTACGGGCCTAGTGTCCGGCGCGCCGCAGCTCGGCGCGGGCGCGATGGCCGGTGCCGCCGTCGGCGCAGCCGGAACGGCAGTGGCTGTCGGTGCTGCCGCGACGGGCGTTGGCGGTGCGGTCGCCGCTGGTGCCCGCATGGCCCCGGCCGCCGCCAAGTTGGCCGGCGCTGGCGCGCGTGCGGCCACGTCGGCGGCTGGCAGTGCGAAATCGGCGTTCCAGGCCGGCTCCGCCGCCGCAGGCGGTGGTGCGAAAGGCGCAATGGCGGGCCTGGGCAACGCCGCCAAGACCGGCGCGCAGGCAGCCGGGCGAGGCGCTGCATCCCGCGCCTCCACTGCCGGGCAGCGCATGGCCGCTCCCTTCCGCGCTGGCTGGAACGGCGCTGCTGCCGATGGCGGCGCGGGGGCGGCATCCGGTCAGGGTGCCGCAGGCGAGGCCGCATCTGGCGCCGCTACGGCGCAGACACAGGAACAGCCCGCTTGGGCCAAGCGCCTGCATCGCCGCCAGCAACTCACTCACGCCGCGACCACCACCGCCCACGCGCTGCGCGGGGGCGATGGCGGCGGCTCCGGCCAGGGGCCGAGCCTGCGCGATTCCGATTCATAAGGAGAACTGACCATGCGATTCAAGAAACCGCAGGTGCGCTACGCCGACACGCCGCAGCCTGCCACGCCGTACCAAGCTGCCGGCCAGGTGTGGGACGAGCGCATCGGCTCGCCGCGCGTCCAGGCGAAGAACTGGCGCCTGATGGCCTTCGGCTGCCTGACGCTTGCGCTGCTGATGGCCGGCGGCTTGGTGTGGCGCTCGGCGCAATCCATCGTGACGCCCTACGTCGTGGAGGTGGACAACGCGGGCCAGGTACGCGCCGTGGGCGAAGCCGCCACGCCATACCGGCCCAACGATGCGCAGACCGCGCACCACATCGCGCGCTTCGTGACGCTGGTGCGCTCGCTGTCCATCGACCCCATCGTCGTCCGCCAGAACTGGCTCGACGCCTACGACTACACGACCGACAAGGGCGCGGCCGTGCTCAACGACTACGCGCGGGTCAACGACCCGTTCGCGCGCATCGGCAAGGAGTCGGTGACGGCGCAGATCACCAGCGTCGTGCGCGCCAGCGACACGTCTTTCAACGTGCGCTGGACGGAACGCCGCTACGTCAACGGCGCCGCGGCGGGCTTGGAGCGGTGGACGGCCGTGGTGTCCATCGTGCTCCAGCCGCCGCGCACCGAAGAACGCCTGCGCCAGAACCCCCTGGGCATCTACGTCAACGGCCTGTCATGGAGCCGCGAACTGGACTCTTCCGAAGGAGCCAAGCCATGAATGATCTTTTCCGTAAATCCGCCTTGCCGGTGATCTTGCTTGCCCTGGCGGGCTGCGCCACGCAGGGCAAGCCACCGCCGACCATCTCGCTCGATGAGCCGGTACAGGCCCGGCCGCTACCCGAGCCACCCGCGCCGGTGGAGGTGGTGGCGGTGCCCGAGGTACTGCCGATGCCGGCGCAGTTGAAGCCATTGCCCGAAGCCGAGGACGCCAAGCCCACGCCGGAGCCAGCCGACGAGAAGGTGCGCGTCTCACGGGCCAATGCCGAGGCGCGCGTCGCACCCACGCGCGAGGGATACGTCAACGCGATTCAGGTGTGGCCGTTCACCGATGGCGCGCTCTACCAAGTCTATGCAGCCGTGGGCCGCGTGACCGTGGTTTCGCTACAGCCGGGCGAGGAGCTGGTGACGGTGGCCGCTGGTGATACCGTGCGCTGGATCGTTGGCGATACGTCGAGCGGCAGCGGTGCTGACCTGCGCGTCAATGTGCTGGTCAAGCCGATCCGCTCGGGCCTCAAGACCAATCTCGTCATCACCACCAACCGCAGGACGTACCTGCTGGAGTTGGCTTCGACGGAAAAGACGTGGATGGCGTCGGCTTCTTGGGAGTATCCGCGTGACCGGATGCTGGCCTTGCAGCGCCAGGCGCAGGCGGCCAGCGCCGCCGCGCCGGTGGACTCCGGCTTGTCGCTGGAAAACCTGCGCTTCCGCTACGCGGTCAGCGGTAGCAACCCGCCGTGGAAGCCGCTGCGCGCCTTCGACGACGGGCAGAAGGTCTATATCCAGTTCCCCGCCGGCATCGCGCAAGGCGAGCTGCCGCCGCTGTTCGTAATCGGGCCGGAAGGCGACGGGCAACTGGTCAACTACCGCTTCCGCTCGCCGTACTACATCGTGGATCGGCTGTTCGGTGCCGCCGAACTGCGCCTGGGCGGCGACAAGGGCGACGTGGTGCGAATTGAGCGCACGGACGGCGTTGCGCGGAGGAACTGACCATGAGCCAGGACGACACCCCCGACCTCGCCACGCCGCAGGCAGGCAAGGTCGCGCCGGAAGCGGTGGCGCTGCGCGCCCAGCCGCGCCCGGTCACTCGCTTGAACCGGCGCACGCTGGCCATCCTCGTCGGCGGCCTGTCGGTCGCCGTCCTTGGGGCCACGATCTGGTCGCTGCAACCGCAGCGGCGCGGTACGGGCGAGCAAACCGAGCTTTACAACGTGGATCGCGTCTCGAAGTCCGAAGGGCTGGATGCGCTACCGACGGACTACTCGAAGCTGCCGCCAGCCTTGCCGCCCGATGTGCCCGAGCTGGGGCCGCCGTTGCCCGGCGACCTTGGCCCGGCCATCGTCGCTTCGCAGCAGCCGGTGACGCCGGGCTATTCGCCGCCAGGCCATGATCCCGAAGATGCCTTGCGCAAGGAGGCGGACGCGGCGGCGGCCTCGTCGGTGTTCTTCCGCTCGGGCGGCCAGAGCCAAGCCGCCGCCACGGTCGCGCAAGCTGCGCCGGGTGCGCCTGGTGTTGCAAACACACTTGCGGCCTTCGATCCTCTCGCTGCCGGGCCTGCCTCGACGGCGGCCCAGCCCGCCGACCCGACGACCGTGCAGAACCGGCAAGACCAGAAAGAGGCGTTCCTGAAAGCCGGTTCTACGGAAACCCGCAATTCCGGCAATCTGGCGCTGCCCGCGTCGCCTTATCAGGTGATGGCCGGAACGGTGATCGCCGGCGCGCTGGTGACAGGCATCAAGTCGGACTTGCCGGGCGACGTGATCGGCACTGTGACGGAGCCGGTCTATGACACGGCCACCGGCAAGTTCCTGCTGATCCCGCAGGGGTCGCGCATCCTAGGGCGCTACAACAGCCAGGTCAGCTACGGGCAGAGCCGCGTGCAAGTGGTATGGAACCGGATCATCCTGCCCGACACGTCCTCGCTGACGCTCGACAACCTAGTGGGCACCGACCCGGCCGGCTACGCGGGCTTGGAGGACGACGTGGACTGGCACTGGAACCGCATCTTTGCCGGTGCGGTGCTGACGACGCTGCTGGGTGTCGGCGCCGAGCTGGCCGCGCCGGAGAACCGCCAGGACGGCAACCGCATCGTCATCGCCGGGCGTGACAGCGCCCAGGACAGCATCAATCAGGTTGGCCAAGAGATCACCCGGCGCAATATGAACATCCAGCCGACGCTGACCACGCGGCCCGGCCTGCCGGTGCGGATCATCGTCAACCGGGATCTGGTGCTGCGGCCCTACCAGCCCCTGTTCTTCAATCGGGGAGCTTCGCAATGAACGCGACCAAGAAACTGCGGCTTGGGCCGCTGCCCAAGACCGAGAACGTCAAGCTTACCTTCGCGTGCCCGGCCGGCCTGAAAGCCGACCTCGACCGCTACGCCGCGCTGCACGCGCAGGTGTATGGCGAGGCGGTCGATGCAGAGAAGTTGATCCCGCACATGCTGGAGGCGTTCATGGCGGGGGATCGTGGTTTCAAGAGGGGAGGGCAGGCAACGCCGAAGCCACCGGCGAAGTGAGGCTTGGAGGAAGACCGCTGTGCTTGTCTGCGCTATCCTAGAGGGTGATTGACGATGGAGTTGCCAGAGTCGTCGCCCCTCAAATCCCTCCATCTTCCGCACCAGACAAAGCTCTTGTCGGATGACGGTAAAAGCGACGGTAATGGCCCATGTCGATCATCGCAAATCCCTTTAACCACGCGGGCTTGCGTGGCCTGTTGATGATCGAGTGGGCCCGGAGGGCTACAGAGTAGCAGGGCGAGCTTTGTCGTGGTTTAGCTAGGCATTCCAGTTCGCTCGCGCATAGCCCCAACTGCTGTTCAGCAGAAGCTGAACGCACAGTGCGCGTGCGTGATGGCCTGGGCCCTCATTTCAGGTGACGAATCGCTACTTGGTTTGGGTCAGCACCATCAGAACATCTGCGTACCAAGCGCAATTGAGTCCAAGCGACTCATCTTTGATCAGGTCGCGGGTGAGCATGTCCATGCGCGTGGAATGCACGCCGAGCAACTGCCAAGTCGGCAGAGAGGACCTGCGTCCTTGGTTTGTGCTCCTGCGTCGAACGACAGGCGCACCGCTGCTGCCACGGTGTGTGCGGGCATCGGTCAGGAAGTAGCCCTGTTGCTGGAAGCGCACGCCGTACGCCGAGGCGATTGATGCGCTGCGGGCCACTGCGAGGTGATGGACCGTGTCGTGAAATCCCAGCGGAAAGCCAACGACCATCAGATTGTCTCCAATGGCCACGTCCTCGTCTTGAGGGTCAAGGTGCGACTTGTCGAAGGCATGCAGCACCGCGCCTTCTGGTAAGCGACTGGTCTGAATCTCGATGGTGGCGATATCCACAGCGCCACCCGTGTCGGCGGCCTGTCGCCACAGCGCGAGGCCGTTCTCATAGAGCGGTATGGAGAAGGTCGCGTACTGGGTCAGGTTGCTTGCATCGGTATGCAACTCGATTTCGACGCGGTCGGGAAAGTGCTCGCTTGGTTCATCGGACAAGACATGCCGGTTCGTCACAAGGAACAGTCGATCATCACGGCGGAAGAAAAAACCGCTTGCACCCGTTAACAGTCGCGCTCCGACGTAGGTGCGGATGTGTGTGGTGGTCAGCAGAATGGCCTCGACGGCCTGCCGTGGATGGATGTTTTCCTGGGGTGTCTCGGTCCCAGCAAGCACCGCGCGCGTTCTGGCAATGTCCCGTTCAAAAGCGGCCAGTACATGGTCTGAAATGGGGGTGTTCAGAATGACCGTTCGAGCTGCTTCGGCATGTGCTTCAAACGAACGCACCAGGATGTCGTGGGTAGTGGGCGGCAGTGCTTCTAGCAGAGAAGGAAGCAGTGCGTCCAATGCGATCAGGCTTCCTTTGAGTTCGCAGATGCGCTCGGTGGCCTCCTGCAGATTCTTCATGGCAACGATGCCTTCCAGAAATGACAAAACGCGGATGAACCGCGCTTGGGAGGAGTGTGTGGAGAAGTCTGGCTGGGCCATTACGCCCAATGCCTTCAGCTCACGGCACGAATGTTGGAGGCTTGGGGGCCCTTGGCGCCCTGGGTGACTTCGAACTGCACGTGCTGGTTCTCAGTCAGGGTCTTGAAGCCGCCGGCCTGGATTTCACGGAAGTGAGCAAAAAGGTCCTTGCTTCCGTTGTCGGGGGCGATGAAGCCAAAGCCCTTGTCTTCGTTGAACCATTTCACGGTTCCGGTTTGTGTCATCATATCGAATTCCTTTCGAGGTTGCCGGGACGCAAAAACGCATCCGGCGAAGAGACGCCAAGAAAATCATCAAGGGAGATTCGACACAGCCGCGGGAGAAGCCCGGGAGAGGCGGAAAAAGACCGATGCAATGATGGCCTTGCACATCTCAACGAACCCATAGTACGCGCATTGCGTCCTGCGTGCCGGTTTTCCTGACTTATATTTTCCTTGGCTCGTCAAGCGCCTGTGCTCGTGACATCCACATCAGCAGCGCCAAGCCCACGGCCGCCGAGAACAGCGAGGCCAGGAAGATGCCGATCTTCGCGCTTTCCATCACCGGGCCGACCAAGGCCAGATTGGCAATGAATAGCGCCATCGTGAAACCGATACCGGCCAGGAAGCTGCCGCCCGCGATGCTGCCCCAGTTCAGATCCGGAGGGCGGATCGCAAGGCCGAAGCGCAGAGCCAGCCAACTGAAAAGAAGAATGCCTGCTGGCTTGCCGACAGCGAAGCCCAGGAACACCGCCGCTGCAACCGGCTGGGTGGCACTGGCCCACGAGAGTGCCAAGCCTGCATTGGCGAGGGCGAAGATCGGCATGATGCAGAAGCTGACCCACGGGTGCAGCGCCATCTCCAGGCGCTCGACCGGCGAGAGCGACTCGCGCGCGGCAATCTCCGCCACCTGCAGCGTTCTTCGATCACTTGTGTGGGCGCTGCCCTGATTGCCTGCAGGATGGGCGATGACTTGCCCCAGGATCGCGTAGAGCCGGCTGTCGCTTACCCAACGCCTCGCAGGTGTCATCAGCCCAAGGATCACACCGGTGACCGTGGCGTGGAGTCCGGACGCGTCGATGGCCAGCCAGGTGGCGCTGCCCACGAGGACATAGATGGGGATGCTCCGTATGCCGGCGGCAGCCAGTGCGCGCAGGATGCCGATGCACAACCCGGCCAGGGCGAGCATGCGCCAGTCCATGTGGTGGCTGTATCCGACAGCGACCACCAAGATGGCGCCGATGTCATCGACGATCGCCAGGAACAGCATGAACACCCGCAGGCTGTGCGGAATGCGCTTGCCGAGCAATGCCAGGCAGGCAATGACGAATGCGGTGTCGGTGGCCATCACAATCCCCCAGCCATGCTGGCCGGGTTGCGCCCACTGCAGTGCTAGGTAGACGGCGGCGGGCGCGACCATGCCGCCCAATGCCGCAGCGATGGACAAGGCTGCCATGCGCGGGTTGCGCATTTCACCCAGGACGGCTTCGCGCTTGAGTTCGAGCGCTACTAGGAAGAAAAACAGTGTCATTAGCCCGTCGTTGATCCAGCCTTTGAGCGAACGACCGAATTCGAATTCTCCGAGCCGCAGTTCGACCCGCGTTTCCCAGATGCCGAAGAAAGCATCTGCCCATGGAGAATTGGACAGGAGGAGGGCGGCGATGGTGAACACCAGCAGGACGGCACCACCTGCCGCCTCGATGTGCAGAAATCGGACAAAGGGCGGGGCGATCCGGTCGATTAAGGCCCGAGGGAGCTGGACGGGTGCGGTGGAGTCGGGTCGTGGGTCATTCATGGTTTTGCCGCATGGCATTGGGGTGAGCTTGCCTTCACAACGTGACCACCAGCCGATGCTCGCCCGGTGTGAGCGGCACGCGCAAGGCACCGCCGTCGCTGGTCAGCGTCATGCCGTCCAGGACCGCCGACGAGATCCCGGCGCAGCGCATCCCGGGCGATTCGATCTGGATGGCGTAGCGCGCCGCGCCGAGGATGATCTCGGCCTCGAATCCGGGCCATTCGGCAGGGATGCATGGATCAATGACGAGTACCTCGCCTTCGCGGCGAATGCCCAGGATCCCTTCCACACCTGCGCGGTGCATCCACCCGGCGGCGCCGGTGTACCAGGTCCAGCCGCCCCGGCCTTCGTGCGGCGGCACCGAATACACGTCGGCCGCCACCACGTAGGGCTCCACTCGGTAGCGCGCGGCCTCCTGTGGGGTGCGCGCATGGTTGATGGGGTTGACCAGCGCGAACAGCGCATGGGCGTGCGCGCCCGCCTGCGGGTCGGTGCGCAACTGCGTGAGCGCCAGGATGGCCCACATGGCCGCGTGGCTGTACTGGCCGCCGTTTTCGCGCAGGCCCGGCGGGTAGCCCTTGATGTAGCCGGGGTCGCGCGGGGTGTGTGCGAAGGGCGGGGCGAAGAGCAGCGCCAGCCTGGGTTCTGGCATCAGCAAGTGCGTGCGCAGAGAATCCATCGCTGCATGCGCGCGGCCCGGGTCGGCGGCGCCGGACAGCACGGCCCAGGATTGGGCGATCGAATCGATGCGGCATTCCTCGTTGTCACGGGTACCCAGCCAAGTGCCGTCGTCGAAGGTGGCGCGCCGGTACCAGGCGCCGTCCCAGGCCTCGCGCTCCAGCGCGGCGGTCACAGACTGGGCATGGGCGCGCCAGCGCGCGGCCCGGGCTGGGTCGCGCGTTTCGGCCAGCGGGCCGAAGAGGGCCAGCGTGCGCACCAGCAACCAGCCCAGCCACACGCTCTGGCCCCGGCCTTCCTGGCCCATGCGGTTCATGCCGTCGTTCCAGTCTCCGGTTCCCATCAGCGGCAGGCCGAGTTCGCCGGTGAGCGCGATGCTCTGGTCCAGCGCGCGTGCGCAGTGCTCGAACAGGGTCGCCGAGGTGCCGGCGGGCATCGGCTGGAAGAATGCGTCATGTTCGCCCGCCTGCAGGGCGGGCCCTTCCAGGAAGGCGATGGGTTCGTCGAGCATCGCCGCATCGCCCGAGACGGCCACGTAGCTGGCCGCGGCGAAGGCCAACCAGACGCGGTCGTCCGAGATGCGTGTGCGCACGCCCTGGCCCGAGTGCGGCAGCCACCAGTGCTGCACGTCGCCCTCGACGAACTGGCGGCCCGCGGCGCGCAGCAGGTGTCGGCGCGTCTCTTCGGGCCGCGCGAATGTGAGCGCCATGCCGTCCTGCAACTGGTCGCGAAAGCCGTAGGCGCCGCTGGCCTGGTAGAAGGCCGAGCGGGCCCAGATGCGGCAGGCCAGCGTCTGGTAGAGCAGCCAGCCGTTGAGCAGGATGTCCATTGCGCGGTCGGGCGTGCGCACTTGTACGGCGCCGAGCAGGTCGTCCCAATGATCCTGCACCCGCTGCAGTTCGATGTCCAGGTCAGCCTCGCGCCAGCGCCCGGCCAGTGCCAGACTCTCCTGTGCGCTGCCGCACTGCCCGAGCAGGGCAACCATGTCCACCGACTCGCCGGGGCGCAGAACCAGGCTGCATTGCTGCGCGGCGCAAGGGTCCAGGCCCGCGCCCACCGCGCCGGACAAGAGCGTCCGGCTTCGCAATGCAGCGGGCGCGGCCAAGCTGCCGTGGCGGCCGAGGAACTCCGTGCGGTCGGCGGTCCAGGCGCTCTGCCGGCCCGCGAGGTCGGCGAAGGCGACGCGGCCCGGGAATGCGGTGCTCCAGGGGTTGCGCGCCAACAGAACGCCGCTGGCTGCGTCGACTTCGGTCAGGACGAAGGGCGCGCAGGCGGCACGCGAGGTGCCCAGAACCCATTCCGAATAGGCCGTGACCGACAGGCGCCGAGTCTGCGTGCTGCGGTTGCGCACAGTGAGGCGCGACACCTTGACCGGGTCATCCAGCGGCACGAACTGCAGCAGTTCCAGCGCGATGCCGTGCGCCTCGTGCGTGAAGCGGCTGTAGCCATGGCCGTGGCGCGCTACGTAGGTGCCGCCGTCGCGGATCGGCTGCGCGGTGGGGCTCCAGAGCTGTCCGCTCGCCTCGTCGCGTACGAAGAAGGCTTCGCCGGTCGGATCGGTCACCGGATCGTTGGACCATGGGGTGAGTTGGTTCTCACGGCTGTTGCCGGCCCAGGTGCTGGCGCTGCCATCAACCGAGACCTGGAAGCCGAAGCCCGGGTTGGCGATGACGTTGATCCAGGGTGCGGGTGTGGTCTGGCCATCGGCGAGGACGGTCACGTATTCGCGGCCTCCCTGGTCGAAACCGCCGAGTCCGTTGAAGAACTCCAGCCGCGCCGTGTCCATGCCCTGCGCCCGCCTGGGCAGCGCGGAGGAGGGCGGCTGCGCGGCCGCCTCGAGTGCAGGGCTTGCGGTGAGTGCTGCCTGGGGCAGGCGCGCGATTTGTCGAGCGATGTCGCCCCGACGCGCCAGCAGCACCACGCGGGCCGCTGACTGCAGCAGGGCGCGGGCCGACGTGTCCATCAAGTCTGCACGCAGCGTATGGACCACACCCCGGGCCATCGCTTCGCCGTCCAGTCGGGGGCGCGACTGGCTGCGGCGCACGGCGGTCTCGATGGCGGTCTGCAGATCCTGCACATAGGACGAGGCACGCTCGTTGACGATCACCAGGTCGACGCTCAGTCCCTTCATGCGCCAGTACTCGTGCGCGCGCAGCAGTTGGCGCACCTGGGCGATGTCTTCGATGTCGTCGATGCGCAGCAGCACGATCGGCAAGTCGCCCGAGACCGCGTGCCGCCACAGGCCCGACTGCGGGCCGGCGCCTCGTGTGATCGCTTCGGCCGGCGTGCGAAAGCGTGCGTCGGCATAGAGGATGGGCGCGGCCAGTCGCTGAAAATCCGCGGCTTCGTCGGCCTCGATGCCGATGTGCCGCAACTGCACCTGGGCCTGGGTCCAGGCCAGCGTGCGTGCGCGCTCGAAGGCACTGCGGTCGTGATGCTGGTCGACCAGGTCGAGCAGCGCCTCGCGCGTGGGAGCCACCAGCGTCCAGAAGGCCAGGCGCGCCATCCGGCCGGGGGCGATGCGCACGCGGTGCCGCACCGAAAAGACCGGGTCCAGCACCGTGCCGGCCGTGCCGGACAGCGCGGCGCCGTCCGCCATGGCCTGCGCCGTGGCGGCCGTGCGGCCCCGGCCCAGGAAGCGCGCCCGGTCGGATTCGTACTGCGCCGGGCCTATGGCGATGCCTTCGACGACCGCGAAATGCGCGGCCCAAACCGGTGGCTCGTCCGGCGTGCACGGGCGGCGGGTGGCGATCAGGGCGCCGAACTCGGGCAGGTATTCGGTCTGCACGAACAGCTTGGCGAAGGCCGGATGGGCATCGTCGGCTGCGGCCGGCGCGAGCACCACCTCGGCGTAGGAGGTGAGCTCGACCTCGCGCGCCTTGCGGCCGGTATTGACGACCGTCACGCGTCGCACCTCGCCGTCGGCTTCGGCCGACACCAACACCTCCATCGTGGTCGTCAAGCTGCCGTCGTGCCGCGTGAAGGTGGCGTGGTCCTCGGCGAAGACCACCTCGTGGCTGTCGGCCGTCACGCCCAGGGGCTGCGCCGCGGCGGACCAGACTCGGCCGCTGTCCGTGTCGCGTAGATAGACGTAGGCGCCCCAGTCGTCGCGGGTCGCATCCTCGCGCCAGCGGGTCACGGCCAGGTCGCGCCAGCGGCTGTAGCCGGTGCCCGCCGCGGTCAGCATGACAGCGTAGCGCCCGTTGGATAGCAGGTGCGTGGAAGGTGCCGCCGTAGCCGACGGGTCCATGCGCCGCACCGCGTGCAAGCCGCCATGCGGATCGGCTGCGCCCGAGGGTACCTCCTCGGCGCGTGCGTGCGCTACGGGGACGAGGCGCGGCGTGCGCTCCTGCAGCAGCAGTTCGCAGGCCTGGATCATCGGTTCGCGATGGAAGCGTTCGCGCATGCGCGCACCCTGCAGCGTGTTGGCAATGGCGACGAGGGTCATGCCCTGGTGGTGCGCCATGTAGTTGCGCAGGATGGCAACCTGCGACCCGTCGGGCAGGCGGGCACGCGTGAAGTCCAGCGCTTCGTAGAAACCGTGGTGCCCGAGCGCGCCGAGTTGTCGCAGGCGCTCGAAGTTGAGCTGCGCGAGCCCCGCATCGACCATGGTGGCCAGACCGGTAGCGTAGGGCGCGATCACCAGGTCCTCGGCCAGGCCGCGCTTGAGGCCCAGGCCTGGCACGCCAAAGTTGGAGTACTGGTATGTGAACTCCAGATCGCGGGCGTTGTAGGCCGATTCGGAGATACCCCATGGCACGCCCATCAGCCGGCCGTAGGCCACCTGGTGCTGCACGATCAGGCGGTTGGTCTGCTCCAGCAGGCTGCCGGCTGGCGCGCGCATCACCAGCGAGGGCATCAGGTACTCGAACATCGACCCGGACCAGGACACCAGGGCCGATCCGTGGCCCACGGGGATGGCGCTACGGCCCAGGCGAAACCAGTGGCGCGTGGGCACGTCGCCCTTGGCGATCGCGAACAGGCTGGCCAGCCGCGCTTCGGACGCCAGCAAGTCGTAGCAGTTGGCGTCGAGCACGTTCTCCACCGCAGCATAGCCGATGGACAGCAGCTTGCGCTCGGGGTCCAGCAGGAAGGCGAAGTCCATCCCAAGTGCCAGCGCGCGCGCCTGCCGCGCCAGTGCCTGCCAGCGGGCATCGAGAGGATGCGTCGCGGCGGCGAACGCGGTGGCGTCGCGTGTTTGCTGTTCGACCCGTTGGCGCAGCGTCTCGGTCCAGAACAGCAGATCGTCGCTTTCGGCCTGCGCCGTCGGGGTCAGCGCCCGCGCTTCTTCCACCGCCTTGTCGGTCAGGCGCTGGAGCACCGGGAGGAACAGGTCGGCAGGGCCCTGGAGCCCGGCGTCGATGTCGTCGAGGAGGGTCTGCAGCCGCTGGCCCTGCAGCCCTTGAGCCGCGGGTTTGGCGGATGCGGACTCGCGGGCCAGCGCGAGTGCATCGCTGGCGCCCTCCGTCCAGTCGGCCGGCAGCGGCGCACCCATCCATTCCTCGCAGGCGTTGGCCAGCGCGATCAGGTGGCCTGCCAGGTTGCCGCTGTCCACCGACGACACGTAGGCCGGTGCCAGCACCCGGGTCGTGCGCGTGTCGTACCAGTTGTAGAAATGGCCTCGGAACCGCTCCAGCGTCTGCAGGGTGGCGAAAGTCGCTTCCAGGCGTTCGCAGGTCTGCAGTGCTCCAGCCCAACCGAAGTCGCGGGCCGCCACCGCCGACAGCAGGTACAGGCCGACGTTGGTGGGGGAGGTACGGTGCGCGACCACCGGCTTCGGGTCTTCCTGGAAGTTGTCCGGCGGCAGCATGTGCTCGGCCGGCGTCACGAAGGTTTCGAAGAAGCGCCAGGTGCGCCGTGCCGTGCGCCGCAGGGCCAAGGCATCGGCGAGTTGGGGTGCGCCGGATGGCACGAGCGGCGGGCGGCGGCTGGCGCGCCAAGCCAGGGCTGGCGCCGCGAGCCAGAGCGCCAGCAGGAACAACGCCATGGGCCATGCCGCGGGCGAGAACACGCCAACGCTCACGGCCAGTGCCACGGCCAGCAGCACGCCGCCGGCCATCTGCGCATAGAAGCCCGCTACGCCGGGTCGCGGGCGAGCGGCGGACTGGGCCGCGGTCGTCCATTCCAGCAGGTGCCGATGGGTCGCGTACAGCCTGGTGAGCGTGCGCGTGATGGCGTCCAGCGCGCGCCAGGCCTGGTCCGGCAGCAGGGTCAGCGCCCAAGCCGCCTGCAGCGCGGCCATCCGAAGATCGCTGGCCAGCAGGCGCAGGTGGCTGCCCAGCCCGATGCCTGCGCGCGGCGGCCCCAGCCCCGCTAGGCTGGGCAAGAAGGCTGGCACGGCCAGCGCCAGCACCAGCAGCCCCATGGCCTGCAGTGACTGCGGCCAGGGCAGCCAGGCGCACAGCGCGAGGGCCAGCAGGCTCGTGGGCGCCAGCAGGGACCGCCGCAGGTTGTCGATCATCTTCCAGCGGCCCACCGGCGGCACGGCTGCGCCCGAGTGGCGCCGTCCTAGCACCCAGGGCAGGAGCTGCCAGTCGCCGCGCGTCCAGCGGTGTTGGCGCCGCGCGGCGACGTCGTAGCGGGCCGGGAATTCCTCGACCACCTCGACGTCCGACGCGAGCCCTGCGCGCGCGAACACGCCCTCGAACAGGTCGTGACTGAGCATTGTGTTCTCGGGGATGCGCCCGGCGAGCGCGGCCTCGAAGGCATCGACGTCGTAGATGCCCTTGCCGGTGTAGGAGCCTTCGCCGAACAGGTCCTGGTAGACGTCGGAGACGGCGGCCGCATAAAGGTCCATGCCGCCCGGGCCGGACGACAGGCGCTGGTAGAGCGAGCCTTCGCGGCCCAGCGGCAGCGCGGGCGTCACGCGCGGCTGCAGGATGGCGTAGCCGCCCGTCACGCGCTGTTCGACATCGCTCCAGCGCGCGCGGTTCAGGGGGTGGGCCATCTTGCCGATCAGTCTCAGCGCCGCGTCGCGCGGCAGCCGGGTGTCGGCGTCCAGCGTGATGACGTAGCGCACGCCGGCCAGGATGTCGGGTTGCTGGGCGTTGTCGGCAGCGCCGCCATCCAGCGGCATGAAGCTGGTGTCGGTGGCGCCACGCAGCAGCCGGTTGAGTTCATGGAGCTTGCCACGCTTGCGCTCCCAGCCCATCCAGCGGTTCTCGCTGGCGTTGAACCGGCGTCGCCGGTGCAGCAGGTAGAAGCGCTTGCCGCCCGGGGCCGGGCCATGCCGTTGGTTCAGTGCGGCGATGGTCTCCTGCGCGATGCCGATCAGGTGGGCGTCGCCGTCAAGCACTTCCGTGTCCGCGTCCAGACCGTCCGACAGTAGGGCAAAGGACAGGTCGCCACCTGCGCCGGCCAGATGGTGGACTTCAAGGCTCTCGATGTGGCTGAGCAGTTCTGCCTCGCTCGACAGCAGCGTGGGTACGACGACCAGTGTGCGCAGATTGGCAGGGACCCCATCGGCCAGCGCCAGGGCAGGGAGGCTCGTGGCGCCAGAGCGCGAGGCAACTGCGCGCTGGACCAGGGCCGTGGCCACCTCGGTGGCGGGCAGGAATGCGGCCAGCGCGAGCGCGGCCAGCAGCCCGCTGGGAACTGCTGCCGAGGCACCCGTGGCAAAGACGGCCCAGAACGCCAGGCCCAGCAACATCGCTGCCAGCACGAGGATGGCGGCCATGTAGCCGCCAAGCCCGAGGCGGACGTTGAAACGGTCGATGCGCACGGCCAGTGGCGGCCGGAATCCGATGGCCTGCTCCAATTTGCCACGCCCTTCGGCGATCAGGTAGTGGCCAGGATCCACGACCGTATCGGCGGTGCCGGCGTCCTGGACGCGAAGCGCCGGGCGTGCTTTCGCGGCCGCCAGCGCCAAGGCCTGCTCGACGATCGCGAGTTCGGACAGGAGCGAACCCCGGGCCAGTTGCTCAATGGCGGTGCGATAGCGGTTGCGCGTCGGAAAATCCATCTCCGCGAAAGCGCTGGCGGCCCGCAGTCGTGCATCCACCAAGCTGGTGCTCTCGAACAGGTCGGCCCAGTCGATGTCCGACATCAGCCGCATGCTGGTGATGACGTTGCGTACCGAGACGTTGGAGGCGCCCTGGCGCTGCTGTGCATGCAGGATGGCCTGGTCCGCATCCGTGCCCTGGCTGCGCAGCCGCTCGTCCAGCCATTGCAGGGCCGGCGTGGTGCGGGGATCTTGGTCGCGCAGGCGCTTGGCGAGCTGTGCGGCGAACAGTTCGGACACCGGGCCGCTCGCGCGCGTGGAAATGTCCTGGTCCAGTGCGGCATACGCGCCACCTGGCTCCAGCAGGTGGTCGGCGAGCCGTTGCGCGTCGGCGCGCGCGGCACGTCCGGCCGTGATCTGGTCGGCCAGCCGGCGCAGGTTCTCCACCAGCACAATGCGCAGGGTGATCGCCACGGCCCAGAGTTCGCTGATGTCCAGGGGCTGGACCTCCTGGTAGGCCGCAATGAAGCGGCGCAGGACGGCGGGGTCGAAGTGGCTGTCGGTATGGGCGACGAAGGCCCAGGCGAGCCCGAAGACACGTGGATAGCCCGCCAGTGGACCGTCGGCCAGCTTTGGCAACTGACGGTAGTAGCCGGGTGGCAGGTCGGTGCGGATCTCGCGTACCTGCGCCTCGACCACGTGGTAGTTGTCCAGCAGCCATTCGGCGGCCGGGACCACTCGGCGGCCCGCAGCGACTTCCGCAGCACCCGCACGGTAGGCCCGCAGCAGTTCGGTGGCGTTCCCGCGCAGCCGGCTATGCAGCGAAGGCACCCGGGGCGGGTTGGCGCTGACCTGCTGTGCCGCGGCGAGGCTGCGCGCGTGTTGCTCCAGGCGCTCGATGCCGAACAGTTCCTCGCGCACGGGTGCGGTGTCAGACCACGGCCCTTGGGCAGAGCGCTGAAAGGCGAAATGAAGAACGGAATGCATGGGCGCCTTTCAGGGCGCCACGGGCATGCGAGGCACCGCGATCAACCCGCCGAGAAGAAGATGGGCAAGATGGCCCTTGTGGAAGCGGCTGGGCGATGTGGCCCAGCACGCCTGTCAAGACTTCTTGGGAGTCCGCACCGGTGCCGCTACGGTCCTGGCCAGGACCGTGGGTGCCGGGACTGCCGGCACCGGTTTCTTCTTGGGCTTTTTCAGTTCCCGGTTACCGCGCTTTTGCTCTTTTGCCGCCATGAAGTGCTCCTGCTCTTGAGATTTCAGCCCGCTATTGCAAGCGAAGGGTGCGCAGCCGTTCGACAAGAAGCGACTGGCGAGTGCGTCAGGAAAGGAAGGGGATCTGCAAGACGCTGGCGTCAATCAGCGGGAAGCGGAGGGGCCCGCCCATTCGGTAACAACTACATATGGTGGCATGCGGCTGCATTTCAAGGCTCATTCCTCGCTTGAGCCTCCCTCCACGCTTTGCCCATCCCTCGGCCCTGAGCTGCGTGGATTGCCTCCGGGCTGGGGAGGTTGTACCGGTCTTGCTGCGTCCATCGGATGTGCCATACGCAGGCCGGAATAGCTTGCACTGCATTGAGTGCCGGCGGCTGGCCGGCAAAGCTGAGCAGTGCGCTTGCAGGTCGTAGGTACACAGGCTGAACTCTACGTACGTGCCACTACGAAAAAGCCCGCATGAAGCGGGCTTTAAGAATTTGGCCGTGGACTCTTACGCGACCCACGTTTACGGCAATTCACATGCAGGACTGATCTTCTACTTTTTTCGTCGCGAACAATCGTGCGACGCGCCGGTTGGATGCGGCTTGCTTGGCCAGGCACCAGCGAGTTGTATGCCTGCTGGGTTAATTCATAGTAGCACATTGCTGCCGAAAGGTGTTTTGGGATTGAGCGCGCGCTCCTGCACCCGCTATCTCTTCCAGTATCTGCCATGTCATCGACATGGCCTCTTCTGGCATTGCCGAGCCAACTGGGATCGATGCGGCAGGCTGCGCACAAGGCGCAGCGGCTAACCCAGTCGGCGCTGGCCGGCCGACTAGGCCTGCGCTAGGCGTGGCTTCTTGCTCGTACCAGCGGCCATTGCCGAATTGCCACAGGACTTCTCACCGCGTGTCCGCGATGCCATCCTGGGCGGGCTTGAGCAGGCGGCCAGAACACTCGGTGGGATGCCGCCGTAGGCAGGCGAAGAGCAGGGCGTTCCAGGGCAAGTTCGAGCGCGCTAAGATGCAACCTGATCGACGATAAGGCCGAAAGTGTCGACGCCGCGCAAATCGCTCCATAACCCGCGCCAGCCTTAAGCGAGCTTTTTTGACGGTAAATGCCGACGGTAAAACTTACGACGATCATCGAAAATCCCTTTAACCACGCGGGCTTGCGAGACCTGTTGATGATGGAGTGGGAGTGAATTTAGGCCCTTCAAGGACTATCGCTAGCTATCGATAAATCTGTCGTAACGTATTGATTTATAAAAAAGTGCGTCGCGGCAGCTATCGGTGGCCAGGGGCCAGAAGTCGGCACCGTCCGAGCTGGTGCAGCGCGAGGCTCGGATACGGGCGCGGATGGAAGCGATGAGGGCGAGACGCCAGGGCAGAAAGGGGCGCGGAGCTTGATGCTTGTACAATTGACTGCACTCATCTATGATTGCAGTCATAGACAGCAAGTAAGAGGTTTTGAATCATGGCAATCTTGACTGTAAGAAATGTGCCTGATGACGTGCATCGCGCGTTGCGCGTGCGAGCGGCCCAACATGGCCGCAGCACGGAAGCGGAGGTGCGCGAGATTCTTGCGGCCGTGGTCAAACCGGAGAAGCGCGTGCGTGTAGGTGATGCCCTGGCTGCCATCGGTCGCAAGATCGGGCTGACCAATGAGGATTTCGCCGTCTTCGAGAGTGTGCGCGACAAGGCGCCGGCCAAGCCGTTGAGCTTCGACTGAATGATTGTCTTGGATGCCAACGTCGTTTCCGAGGCGATGAAGCCGGAGCCAGACGCGGCCGTAAGGGCCTGGCTGAACGACCAAGCGGCGGAAACCTTGTACCTGTCGAGCGTCACGCTGGCCGAGTTGCTGTTTGGCATCCGGGCGCTGCCGGCGGGCAAGCGCAAGAACATGCTCGACCGCGCTCTAGCCGAACTGCTGGAGCTGTTCAAGGATCGGGTCTTGCCGTTCGATACGGATGCAGCGCGCCACTACGCCGACCTGGCCGTGACGGCCAAGAACGGTGGGCGCGGCTTTCCGACGCCAGACGGCTACATCGCGGCCGTTGCAGCTTCGCGGGGCTTCATCGTGGCATCGCGCGACACATCGCCCTATGAAGCGGCTGGTCTGACTGCCATCAACCCTTGGGCGGGTGTATAGCGCCAGGGGCGCCTGTAATAACCTGTTCAAAGGACCGAGAACAGAATCATCGAAGTCCGGGCCTCATGGCTTGCCCCCGTATGCCCGATCTCACCCTATTCGCGATAAAGCGCCTGGTCGACTCCTGCGGCCTGCTGCCGCCTGTATTCGCGCAGAAAGTTGGCTATGTCGTGATCAACGATAGGGCCGATAGTGCCGGCGCCGCGCAAATCGCTCCATAGTCCGTGCCAGCATTAGACGAGCTTTCGCGGCAATCCGCTCCCCACCGCATGGTCGATGGCATAAAGCCACCGGCCATCGGCCTGCTTTCTCACCAACTCCGCCGAGCTGCCCGAGGCGGCGATGCTGCCGTTGTCCAGAGCCAGCTCCCAGTCTGCGCGCAGCAGCGCGAGGTCGCCATGGACGATGCAGAAGCGATTGCGTGAACGCATCCGGCCTGGTGCCAGCAAAAGCTCCGCCAGCGCCTGCTCGATGGCGGCTGTACCTTTCAGGGCAGTGCCGCTTTCATCGCTGCACAACACCGCATCGGGTTCGTACAGTTGCAGCAGGTTGGCCAGCTGGCGGCTGTTGAAGGCGTCAGCGAAGGCGGTGTTCATGTGATCCGGTGATTTGACGTCAAATGCCATGATGCCGTTTCCTTTCGTATGGACAGGGGCATGATGGATGAGGCGGCATGAACTCACCAAACGGGAAGAACTGCACGGAGCATGCGAATTGGCTGAATACCTCTTGGAATTACCTGTGCCACGGCACGCCTGCGAGTGCCCGGTGGAGGGCTGGCTGGCTTTTCTCGGGCACCGCTGGAACGCCTTGATACTCTGGCACCTGCAGGGCGGCAGGAGGCGCCATGGCGAACTCGCCGCCGCGCTGGCCGGCGTGTCGCCCAAGGTATTGTCCGAACGCCTGCAGGGCTTGGAGGCCCGTGGACTGCTGGAGCGATGGGCCGTGCCGGTTTTTCCAAGAGAGGTGGCCTATGGCTTGACTCCCGCGGGCCAGGATCTGCTTCGCGTTCTGAATGCGCTGGAGGTCTGGTCTTCCCGGTTTGGGCAGCGCGGCTAGCCTTTTCTGGGCCGCGCATCGCGGTGCCTATTGGGGCCGTCTATTCGGGCTGAAACATGGCGCGTCGTCTCAGGAGCAATACCCCGCTGCCCAGCAGCACGCAAATGGCGCCGGCCCAGCAAAGTACGGCAAAGCCATGGGCCTGCAACAGCATTCCTCCAGTCGCTGCACCGATTGCCACGGCAAGGTAGGTGGTGCAGCTCATGCAGGCGGCGGCAAACCCTCTGGCACTTGCACCGGCTTGCGTGACCAAGGTAGCCATGGCGGTTTGGGCCAATCCCTGCAGGCCGCCCCAGATCAGCATGCAGGCTGCCAGCATTGCCGGGCTGTCGACCGCTGGGGGCAGTGCGATGAAGACCAGCACCAGCATGGCCAAGGTGGATGTGGCCATCCGCTGCTTGCCCCACCGGTCGAGCAGCCGGGCATTCATGGTTCCGGCCAGCAAGCCTAGCCCGTAGCACAGCACAAATATGCCGAATACGGCACTGCCGATTCCCAGGCTCTTGCGCACCGCCAATCCTAAAAAGGTGTACACGCCATAGAAGCTTGCCATGTCGAGAAAATTGGCCAGCAGCAGGCGCGGCACTCCACTGCGCAACACGGTAGCTGCATCTTTGGCAACTGAATGGCCGCCATCCTTGGAGGGCCCCGCATTCGGCAGGCGCATGACCATGCAAGCGGCCATTGCCGCTAGCAGGCTGACGCCGGCAAAGCTTGCACGCCAGCCTAAGAATTCGCCCGCCACACTGCCGAGCGGAACGCCAAGAATGAGTGCGATGGACCATCCGGCCATCACCCGCCCCATCGCCTGTCCACGTTTGTCATAGGGCATGCAGTCCCCAACATAGGCATAGCACGATGGCAGAAAGGCGCCGGCGGCAGCACCACACAGGGCCCGTGCAATCAGCAGCATGGTGAAATTGACCGCGGCGGCGCAAAGCAGGCCAGAGGCTACGAAAACGACGAGGCCTGCGCTCATCACCAGCTTGCGAGAGAGTCTTGCGCCCCACAGGCCTATAGGCGGAGCAATGCAGGCCAGGGCGATGCCATAGATGGCTACCACCCACGACGCATGCTTGGTATTCGCCCCGAATTCTCGTGATATATCGCCTAGCAGCGGCGAAACCAGCAAGCCCTCTATTCCTACGGCAACGATGCCAAGGATCAGGCCTGCAATGGCGGGCTGCTGTTGGTTGACATTGGTGTTGAGGATTGTCATGGGGGCCGTCGTGGGGGGGATTCTCCCAGGCGGGTTCAGTCGAATCTTGAATTTTTTTGCAGGCTGCTGCTGTCGTGGCACCCTTGGTACGGAATGGCCTGCCTAGGTGTGCGGCACCGAGATTTCTATCTTGTGAAACTTGGATAAGTAGCCCCCAGGGCTAACCCCTCGAAACTTCTTCAATTCTCTGCTGAGGTGTGCCTGATCGGCATACCCCCAATGCGTGGCAACCTGTAATGCGGGATGTCCGTCCAGCAACTGTTCTTCGGCAAGCAGCAGTCGCATTTGGTTGCGTACGAACACGGCGCGCATCCCCACATGTTTCAGAAACAAGCGGCTGAAGGTGGCAGGAGTATGGCCCAGCTGATGTGCAATCGCTGCCACAGGCAATTGGAGCTGTGCGGCAGCGGCCATGCTGTTCAACAGCTGATGTGCAGTGCTGTCAACCGTAGGGGCTAGCGACACGATGCCGCTGTGCCGGCACATGATCGCGGCGACAGCATTCCTCAGATCCCGCCAGTTGAATTTTTCCATGGCGGCAGCCAGCCGTTGCGCGTGGGGGCCGCCGTTGACAACAGATACGTTCGCCTGCCATGAATCGTTTGCATGCTCCTTTTCCGGCAGCATTTCGACGAATGCCTGCTCTTCGAGATACAGCGCGCGATAGCGCGTGTGGTTGTCGCAGAACGCCATGTGCTCAACAAAGGCTGGAATCACCACCACATCTCCCGGCCGGGCCTGATAGGAGCAGCCGAGTGATTGAAAATGGCATACCCCATCGAGGATCACGCCCAAGAAAAGCAGATCGTGAAAATGCGGCTCGAAGCTGTGCCAGGTGTCGTGCCAAACAAGTTGCCTGGCAGTCCCTGTGGAAGTAATGAACGCCTTTCTCATCTGACCCCTCCCCATCTGTTGTAGCGGACTAGCCGCATCCGAAGCAGTGATCAGCGAAGCTTGCCACTAGCGATGCAGCCTCGACATGTTGCTCTGAAAGTTAGCGGATTGCCGGTAGTCCTCGTCATCAACATGGGCGTTCACTTTGGGCGCTCCCGTGCCGGTTGACCGAGATCGCTTTTTGCGATAAAAACCGCACAAATACTTTGTGCGTAAAGTATTTGTGCGGAGCAACTGCCCCAATGGGCAGGGCCGTGCATCCATTCCAGTTCACAAGAGGGCAAAGCACATGAGCGATTCCACATTCGATTTCGAGCAGATGGTCTGCTTCGCGCTGTACTCCACCGCGAATGCGATGGTGCGCCACTATGCCAAGCCGCTCGCGCACCTTGGCGTCACCTATCCGCAGCTGCTGGTGCTGGCGGCGCTGTGGGAGCAGGACGATGTGTCCGCGAGCACCCTCAGCGAGAAGACGCTGTACGACCTGGGGGCGCTCACGCCCATCGTCAAGCGGCTGGAGGCCGCCGGCCTGGTGAGGGTCTACCTCGACCCTAGCGATCGCCGGCGCCGCAATGTGCAGCTGACCGCGCAGGGCCGCAAGCTCAAGCCGGCGGCTGCCGAGGTATTCAACAACACCAGCTGCCAGATCGACCTCACGCCACAAGAGATTGCCCAGGTGTTGAGCATCTGTCGAAAAGTGAAGCGGCAATTGGGCGCTTGAGCCGGCGCCGCTGCCGCAACTGCGCCATTCATTTCCAGAAAGGGAGGCGGTCATGTTGTTCATTGCATTCCTTGGCGGTCTTTTGACCATATTGAGCCCTTGCATCCTGCCGGTGGTGCCCTTTGTGCTGGCCTGGTCCGACCGGTCGCGCCGCGACACCGTGCTGCTGCTGGCCGGCATGGTGGCCAGCTTCGCGCTGGTGGGCACGCTGGCGGTGGCCAGCAGCGAGTGGATCATCCAGGCCAACCAGGCCGGCCGCTGGATCGCGCTGGGCCTGATGACCGTCTTCGCCGTCTCGCTGCTGTCGCCGAGGGTGGCGGCGCTCGCCATGCGGCCCTTCACCCGCGCGGGCAGCGGGCTCGACGCGATGGCCCGAAAGGGCCATGGCCACTGGGCATCGCTGCTGCTGGGGGGTGCCACCGGCCTGCTGTGGGCGCCGTGCGCCGGCCCGATCCTCGGGCTGGTGCTGACGAGCGCCATCTTGCAGGGCGCCAGTGCCAGCACCAGCGCCTTGCTGCTGGCCTATGCCTGCGGCGCGGCCGTCTCGCTGGCCGTGGTGTCGCTGCTGAGCCGCCGCCTGTTCGATGCGCTCAAGCGCCGCCTCGGCCTGGGCGAAGGGCTGCGGCGCGGCCTGGGCGGGCTGATGCTGGCATCGGTGGTGGTCATCGCCATGGGCTGGGACACCAGCTTGCTCGCGCGCCTGTCCGCTGGCAGCACCAACGCCATCGAGCAGGCCTTGCTCGACCGGTTGCCTGCCGACAGCGGCAATGGAGCTGCCGGCAAGGGCGTCATCGGCACGGCCCATGCGGGCACCAGAGCGGAGCGCCCCCGGCTGAACCTTCCGGTCAAGGGCGAGTTTCCCGGCCTGGCCGGCGCCACCGCCTGGCTGAACGGGCCCGAGCTCAGCCGCGAAGCGCTGCGCGGCAAGGTGGTGCTGGTCGATTTCTGGACCTACTCGTGCATCAACTGCCTGCGCACCATGCCCTACGTCAAGGCCTGGGCCGAGAAGTACCAGAGCAGCGGCCTGGTCGTGGTGGGCGTGCACACGCCCGAATTCGCCTTCGAGAAGATTGCGGCGAACGTGCAGCGCGCGGTGAAGGACCTGGGCATCGTCCACCCGGTGGCCGTCGACAACAGCTATGCCATCTGGCGCGCCTTCAACAACCGCTACTGGCCGGCGCACTACTTCATCGACGCGCAGGGCAAGATCCGCCACACCCACTTTGGCGAAGGCGACTATGCGCGTTCGGAGCAGGTGATCCAGCAATTGCTGGAAGAAGCCGGGCAAGCCGGGTTCGAGCTGGCGCCGGTGGTGGGCAAGGGCAGTGGAGTCAGCGCGGCCAGCGATGCGCGCGGCATCGGCTCCTTCGAGAGCTACCTTGGGCATGCGCGTGCCAGTGGCCGCTTTAGCTCGTTGCCAAGCATCAACCGCGACCAGGACCAGGCCTATGCCGCCCCGAGCGCCCTGCAACTGAATGGCTGGGCGCTGGATGGGTTGTGGCGGGTGGGGGCCGAACAGGCCAACCTTCGGCAGGCCCAGGGCCGGATCGTCTACCGTTTCCGGGCGCGCGATGTGCACCTGGTGCTGGGGCCGGGCGAGTCGGGCCAGCCGGTGCGCTTCAAGGTGCGGGTGGATGGGCGCGAGCCGGGCGCCGACCGCGGCACGGACGTGGCGGCCGATGGCTTCGGCGTGGTGGATGCGCACCGGCTGTACCAGCTGGTGCGGCGCGCCGACGGTGCGGGCACGGCCACTTTCGAGATCGAATTCCTCGATCCGGACGTGAATGCCTATGCGTTCACTTTTGGGTGATGCCGAACAGGGGGCAAGCCTATTTGCTGCGCCTGACCATCGCGAGGATGGTCTCCCGCAGTTCATCCCGCGCCTGCTCTGCGCCGATGTCTCCGGCGACGGCCGCCTGTGACAGTGCATCGGCTGCGCCAAGCATGGCCCACCAGCTGGCCAGGGCAATTCCGTGTGCTCCTGCTGCTGCTCACGACGGCCGAGGCCGGCGTCTTCGCGTTCGTGGCATCGACGGTGGTGGCGGATATAAGGGTACGGGCTATCCAAGGATGCATTCCTCTCGGGGATGCTCCTGGCCGTTGGTGTCGGTGGGCTGATAGTGCTATGTACCAAGGACTTCCTGCGGCCTGCGTGCTGCAAGGTGGATTTGGGAATGCGGGCCATACAATGGAGGAGATACTCGGAGTGCCCAACTCCTCACAAGACTCGGTCGAAGGTGAGCACAATCGATTCAAAAAATCCTCAACGCGGCGTATCGGCAGTGGAGACTGCGGTTGTCATTCTGGAGGCTCTCCATGCGTCTCGCGAACCGCTGAGTCTTGCTGCTATTGCCGGCGCTACGGGACTGCCGAAGCCGCAGATCCACCACTATCTGGTTAGCTTGTGCCGATCGGCTCTGGTTCGGCGCTTCGAGGGGCCGGCTCGCTACGCGTTGGGTGATCTTGCAGTACGGTTGGGCCTTACCGCTGTTGACCGGCTTGAAGTCCAACACTACAGCGCGCCGTTCCTGGCAAGGCTTAGCGAAGAGAGCGGCCATGCGTCGTTCTTTTGCATATGGCAGCCCACAGGGCCGGTCATCGTTCGCTGGCAGCAGGGCTTTCGCCCGCTCACCGTCTTCGCTCGGCTCGGCACCAGGATGTCTCTTCTGCATTCCGTCACCGGTATTGTGTTTTCGGGGTGGCTTCCGTCTCAGCAGACGGCTGCGATGAGAGAGTTGGAGCTGCGTGCAGCAGAGCCGGGTATGCGCGGCAGTCTTGAGGAGGCACTTCGCCTGCGGATCAATGACGCAAAGAAGTGGGGGATTGCCGCAGGCTCGGGCATCATGCTGCCGGACGTCGCCGCGATCTCGGCGCCGGTGTTCAGCAGCGGCGGTGCCGTCGCTGGCGCACTTACGTTGCTTGGCCTGACTCGTTCATTCGATTGCCAGCCTGACGGGGCCAATGCCATTGTAATTCGCAAGGTGGCGGCGGAATTTTCGGCGAAACTGGGCTACGAGCAGTCGGATGCTTGATTTACGATAGGTAAACGCCGGTCGCATCTCTATCTCTTTTTTTCTAGACTCAAGTGGTAGGTCTGAGTGCTGCAATTGCGCTGGATCAACACCTTCCACGATAAATTTCTAGGACGACAAAGATGCGAAAGACTCACTTGCTCGGGGCATTCATGGCCGCCATGCTGACAACGGCCATGGCCTATGCGCAGATCAAAATTGGTGTGACACTTTCTGCGACTGGTCCGGCTGCCTCGCTTGGCATCGTCCAGAAGAACGTCTTCGAACTGCTGCCGTCCGATATCAAGGGCACGCCTGTCCAACTCATCGTTTTGGATGATGCATCAGATGCCACCAGAGCCGTTCAAAATGTCCGCAAACTCACCCAGGTGGAAAAGGTCGATGTACTGATTGGATCTACGACCACGCCCGCCTCGCTTGCCATCTCCGAGGTCGCGGCTGAAAGCGAGACCCCTCTGTTGTCCATGGCTGCGGGGGCCGCCATCGTTGAGCCTGTCGACAACGTCCGGCGGTGGGTCTTCAAGCCAGTGCACAACGATGCGATGATGGTTGAGGCTATCGTTGCGCATATGGTCAGGACGGGCATCAAGTCGGTGGCCTTTATAGGCTTTGCAGACGCGACCGGCGAAGGCTATCTGAAAGTGCTGCGGCCGCTCGCCGAGAAGGCGGATATCAAAATCGTGGGTGTCGAGCGCTTTGAGCGCACTGACAATTCGGTGACGGCACAGGTGCTGAAGTTGATGGCAGCAAAGCCCGACGCCATCTTGGTTGCAGCCTTTGGAACACCCGCAGCCCTTCCCCAGGTGACTCTGGTCGAACGCCGCTATCAGGGGCGCATTTATCAAACCCATGGCGTTGCAAATAACGATTTTCTGCGCGTCGCAGGCAAGAGTGCCGAGGGTACCTTTCTTCCGGTTGGCCCTTTGCTTGTGAGCGATCAGCTCCCACCATCGCACCCTGCTCGTGCCAAGTCGGTCGATATGGTTGCGCGCTACGAGCAGAGATTCGGGGCCGGAAGCCGCAACACGTTCATCTCCAATGCCTACGATGCCTACCTTCTCGCGGCCAATGCCATTCCCGTCGCTGCAAGCAAGGCTGCGCCTGGGACGAAGGAATTCAGGATCGCGCTCAGGAATGCCCTGGAGCAGACCAGGGAGTTTGCGGGTACGCAGGGGGTCTACAACATGACTTCGAGTGACCACGTAGGGCTCGACCATCGCTCCCGGAGCATCGTACGCATCCAAGGCGGGACCTGGAAGATCGTAGGCGACCAGTAAGGAGCTATGGCGATGAGCTTCGATATTGGTGTCTTGCTGATGCAGGACGGGATTTCTGTCGGCGCAATCTACGCACTTCTGGCAATTGCGGTGGTGTTGGTCTTCGCGGTCACCAGAATCCTCTTTCTGCCTCAAGGCGATTTCATCTGCTTTGGCGCGCTTACGCTTGCTGCGCTGGAGCGGGGCCAGGTTCCTTCTCTGGCGTGGCTTGTGATTGCCATGGCTAGCATTGCGTGCGTGATGCAAGTCGCTGCCGCACTGCGGCAAGGTAGTCTTCAAGAGACTTTGAAGTCCGCTGTCGTGACGCTCATGGTGCCTGTTGTGATCGCGTTTGCGGTCATCTGGGCTGCGCCGTTGAAGCTTTCCATGCCCATATTGATTGGGATGACTGTTGCGCTTGTGGCTCCTTTGGGACCGCTGGTCTACAAGCTTGCATTTCGCCGGCTGGCCGATGCTCCGATGCTCGTCTTGCTCATCGTGGCTGTCGCTGTGCACTTCGTCTTGCAAGGGGCCGGCCTGATCATGTTCGGAGCGGAAGGTTCGCGCACTACGCCGATGACGGAATGGGATTGGCAGTCCGACGTGGTCGCCATTTCGGGGCAAAGTCTCATCGTCGTGATTGCGTCGGCGTTGACCGCTGTTGGCCTCTTCCTGTACTTTGCATTCACACGCAATGGCCGTGCGCTCCGCGCGACTGCGGTCAATCGACGTGGTGCACGCCTGGTGGGTATCAGCCCGGAACGCTGCGGACAGGCGGCCTTTTTGCTCGCCGCAATCTTGGGCGCGGTGTCTGGCATTCTGATCTCTCCGACAACTACTATCTACTATGACAGTGGCTTTGGCATCGGCCTGAAAGGGTTTGTGGGTGCAGTCATTGGCGCGATTGCTTCCTATCCGGTTGCTGCACTCGGAGCTCTGGGGTTGGGCATTCTGGAGTCATTTGCCTCGTTCTGGGCGAGTTCGCTCAAGGAGATCATCGTCTTCACGGTGCTGATTCCGGCGCTGATGTGGCTTTCGCTCAAGCATGGCAGCCACCACGATGCCGGAGACTTCGACGTGGTGGCTGATGCGCCCGGGCAGCGGCCCGTGCATGCCTGGTTGATGTGGGGCATTGCAGGCATGGTACTGGTGTCTGCGCCATGGGTGTTCTCTGACTTTCACGTCACCATGCTCAACTATGTGGCCCTTGCCGCACTGGTGGCTCTGGGTTGCGTACTGCTGACCGGCATCGGTGGCATGACATCGTTCGGCCAGGCTGCGTTTGTGGGAATAGGTGCCTATGCGACGGGATACCTGAGCACCAAAGCAGGCATGTCGCCTTGGATGACTCTGGTCGTGGCCTTGGCGATCACCGCGATCTCCGCCATCTTGATTGGCTTGCTGACCCTGCGCCTTTCTGGCCATTTCTTGCCGTTGGGCACGATGGCATGGGGTCTTGCGCTCTATCACCTGTTTGGCAATATCGATGCACTTGGTGGCCACACGGGGTTGACCGGCATTCCCCCCATCAGCTTGGCCGGTCATGCAATCACGGATCCAAGCGAGTACTACTACCTGTGCTGGGGGGCGCTGGGGCTGGCATTCATCGCGTTGAGGCGGTTGCTGGATTCGCGGCCGGGTCGGTCGATACGGATGCTGAATGCAGCGCCCATGGCGGCCGCAGCCTTCGGGGTGCAACTCACCACATATCGCATTGCAATCTTCGTTGTCTCTGCATTCCTCGCCGCAGTTTCCGGCTGGTTGTTTGCGCACATGGTGCGATTCGTCAATCCGTCGCCGTTTTCGCTGAATGCGAGCATCGAGTACCTATTTATGGCGGTGGTTGGCGGTGCCAGTGCCCTCGTCGGGGCGGTGTTCGGCGCAGGCGTTTTGACGGCCCTGGAGATTTGGTTGCAGGATGTGCTGCCGCAGCTATTGTCCGTGGGCGCCAGCGCGCAGCCCATTGCCTTCGGCGTGATCGTGATCGTGTTGCTGCAGGTGAGCACTAAAGGCATTGCAGGATGGTTCGCCAGGCTGCTTCCGATGGGGCGCAGGGCAGCGCTCCCGGATGGCGCTGGGAAGCTGCCATTGAGAGCCGCGCCCCCGTGTTGCGGAGCGCTTTTGCAGGTGCAGCGTGTACGTAAGGTCTTTGGCGGCCTGGTTGCTGTCAAAGATGTCTCGTTCGATGTTCGTTCGCGTGAGATCGTGGGGCTTCTCGGGCCGAACGGGGCGGGAAAAAGCACTTTGTTCAATCTGGTCAGCGGCGTTCTTCCGCTCACGGCAGGCAAGGTAACGTACGCAGGCAAGGAGATCCAGCACCTGGCACCTGCGCGGATTGCTGCTCTGGGAATCGCCAGGACCTTCCAGCATGTTCAATTGAATCTCGGAATGAGCGTGCTTGAGAATGTTGCACTGGGCGCTCACTTGAGAAGCAATAGCGGGATGCTAGCCGCAATGCTCCGGCTGGACAGGCAGAGCGAAGCTTCGCTGTTGACCGAAGCCAAACGCCAGCTGGACCGTGTCGGCCTGGGAGAGGAGGCTATGCGGCCAGCCGGAGTGCTGGCCCTTGGCCAGCAGCGACTGGTCGAGGTTGCTCGGGCGTTGGCGAGCGATCCGCATTTGCTCATGCTCGATGAGCCGGCCGCGGGCCTGCGCAAGCATGAGAAGGATGCATTGGCAAGAGTCCTCAGCCAATTGCGGGCTGAAGGAATGTCGGTCCTGATCGTGGAGCACGATATGGACTTCGTCATGAGGCTGGCGGACAGGTTGGTTGTTATCAACTTCGGCGAGCCCATCGCTGTGGGCGAGCCGCGCGAAGTGCAGTCCAATAGGTTGGTGCAGGAAGCCTATCTGGGAGTGGCGGCATGAGCACAAGCCTTCGGATAGAGAACTTCGAGGTTTCTTATGGGAACGTTGCTGCCGTACGCGGCATCAGCTTGCAGATGCGCCCTGGAGGTATCACGAGCATCATTGGAGCCAATGGCGCTGGCAAGAGTTCGCTGCTTAACGGGGTCATGGGCCTCATCCCAGCAAAGGGGCGCGTTGTGCTCGGCGGCACGCGCGTCGATGGCCTGACGACCGAAGCCCGGGTCAGGGCTGGCATGTGCCTGGTTCCGGAGGCCAGGGATTTGTTCGGGACCATGTCCGTGCACGACAACTTGCGGCTTGGTGCCTATGCCAGGCCCATTTCCGACAAGCAAATCGAGCAGGAGATCCATGCGATTTGCCTGCGATTTCCTCGTCTAGGCGAGCGGCTCTCGCAAACGGCAGACACTCTCTCCGGCGGCGAGCGGCAGATGCTGGCCTTGGGACGGGCACTACTGGGAAAGCCCGAGGTGCTATTGCTCGACGAGCCAAGCCTGGGACTGGCCCCTCTGATCGTGCGTGACGTTTTGCGAACCCTGCAGGAGCTGAGCGCCACTGGGCTTTCCATCTTGCTGGTGGAGCAGAACGCCCGCGCTGCACTTGCAATTTCAGAGTACGCCTATGTAATGGAACTGGGAGCTGTCGTGCTGGAGGGGGCTGCGGATCGGTTGATGCACGACAAGCGTCTTGAAGAAAAGTACCTTGGCACTGGAGACCACTAAATGCTGAATATGTTCGTTAGGAATTGCTGGTATGTTGCGGCCTGGTCGCATGAGATCGGTGACAAGCCATTTGGCCGCACTATCCTTGGCGAGCCCATTTGCTTCTTTCGCAGCGCAGGGGGGAAAGTGGTGGCTCTTGCTGATCGCTGTAGTCACCGGGCAGCCCCACTGTCCTTGGGCAGAGTCGAGGATGGGCAGCTGCGCTGCATGTACCACGGTGTGAAGTTCGATGCTGACGGCAGTTGTGTGGAGATCCCGGGGCAGGACCGTATTCCGCCCAGTATGTGCGTGCGCAGCTACCGTGTGGTTGAGCGCAATCGCTGGATCTGGATTTGGATGGGGGCGCCGGATGAGGCCGTGATCGATACCATTCCAGACACGTGGTCGCTGGAGAGTCCTGAATGGACATACAAGCCCGGCTACTACCACTACCATGCGCCGCATCTCTTGATTTGCGATAACTTGCTTGATTTTTCGCACATTGCCTATGTTCATCCGACCACACTTGGCGGAACCGAGAACATCGCCAGAAGCAAGCCCGTCGTGAAGCCGCAATCCGACGGGGTGCGGGTCGAGCGCTGGCTGCTGGATGATGTACCTGCGCCTTTCCATGCCCGGGTTGCCAGCTTTGCCGGCCGGGTCGACCGTTGGCACTTCTACGATTTTCTGGTCCCCGGCGTGCTCATCATGCATTCCGGCGTTCAAGCAACGGGAACTGGCGCACCTGAGGGGCGCTACCAAGACGCTTTGGAGTTTCGCAGTTGCCAGGCGGTTACTCCCGAAAGTGCCACCAGTTCACATTACTTCTATGCGGTGCCGCGCAACTTTGCGCTCGACGATCAGGAAATCACCGAGAAGATCTTCGAAGATGTCGTAGCTGCATTCGAAGAGGACAGGGTGATGATCGAAGCACAAGCGAAGCGCCTTGGGGAAGGGGAGCCTGGTGCGATGGTAGCGATTGCCGCCGACGTGGGACTCATCCAGTTTCGCAGGTTGCTGTCCATCCGGCTGCAAGCCGAGTCGCAGCATGGGCAGGCGGGTCGGCAAGCGCACGTTGTCTCATGATGAAAGGGGAGTTTTCAATGAGTAGCTTCATCACCAATGCCTGGTACGTTGCCATGTGGGCCGAGTCTCTTGAGCAGGGCAAGATCGAGCAGCGAGAGATTGCAGGTCGCAGCGTGGTTCTCTATCGGAAACCGGATGGCACGCTGGTGGCTCTGGATGATCGTTGTCCGCACAAGTCGGCGCCCCTGCATAGGGGGCTGGTGTGTCCCAATGGAAATCTTCAATGCGGCTACCACGGCCTGCAGTTCGATGCGACAGGCGCTTGTGTACTCAATCCGCATGGCAAAGGTGTCATTCCTCCTGCTCTGCGAGTGCGTTCCTATCCAGTGGTGGAGCGCCATAGCTTGATTTGGATGTGGCCTGGCGACCTGCCCGCGGACCCGGACTTGATCCCCGACCTGTCTGTCATTGATCGTGCTGATCCCAGGGACGTCACCTACCGCGATGTGCTGGACATGGATGCCAACTACCAGTTAGTTATCGACAATCTGCTTGATCTGTCGCATGTTGCATTTCTTCATGGTGGCGTGTTGGGCAACGATAGCACTGTTGCCGCCGATATCTCGGTCACGCAAGAGGGCGAGCTCGTGACTGTGTCGCGCTGGATGCCCAATGTGAGGCCTCCAGGCCTTTTCGACATGATGTTTCGCCGGAATGGAAGTCCGGTGGACCACTGGGCCTCCATTACGTGGATGGCTCCCTCCTGCTTGCTCAACAACTCCGGTGTCACTGACGTTGGGGCTCCACGAAATGCCGGTACGGGAATTTTTGGGCTGCATCTCTTGACGCCTGTGAATGAGCGCAAGACGGTGTACCACTTTGCTGCCGTTCGGCAGAATCCGATGCCGTTCCCCGACGATGTGCACCTGAAAATCATGGAGGACCTCAAAGTCCTTCGCAGAAAGGCATTCACGACTGAGGACGAGCCCATGATCGTGGCTCAGCAACGCATATTGGATAGAGCCAGCGAAGATCAGGTTCGACCGGTCCTACTGGCCGTGGATGGGGGCATAGTCCGATACCGTCGGGTGCTGGATGAGATTCGTACCCGGCAGGCGAGTACGACGATGCTGCGCGATGCGTTGCCCGAAGTGCAGCATGGATGATCATATGAGCCAGGTAACTGAGAGTCTGCGCGTTCAGGTTGTGCGCAAGGAAAAAGTCGGGCTCGGCATCGCCTCCTTCGAGCTTGTCAGCGTCGACGGGCGGCCACTTCCGGCCTTCGACGCGGGGGCCCATGTGGATGTAGCGATTCCGGGCGGAATCACCCGCCAGTATTCGCTGTGCAACGATCCGAGCGAGTCCCATCGCTATCAGATTGCGGTGCTGGACGTGGAGGGGGGGCGAGGTGGCTCGCGTGCGATGCATGAAAAGGTCAACGTAGGCGACCAGCTATCCATCAGCAAGCCCAAGAACCATTTTCCCTTGGCAAATGCACGTGGGCACAGCCTGCTCTTCGCGGGGGGGATAGGGATTACGCCTATGCTGTGCATGGCGGAAAGACTGTCGCAGATGGCGCGGCCCTTTACGCTGCATTACTTCGCTCGCTCCGCAGAGCGGGCTGCATTCTGTGACCGTATCAGAGCCTCCAGGTTTTCCGGCCAGGTCCAGTTCCACTTTGATGGACCATCTTCTGCCAGGTCCGGACTAGGTGCGCTTTTGGCTGCGGTCGGTACTGACGATCATTTATATGCATGCGGCCCTCATGGCTTCATGGATGCGGTGCTGGCCAGCGCCAGAAAGAATGGCTGGCCGGAAGTCCAACTGCATCAAGAGTACTTCAGTGCTGCGCCGCTCCAAGAGGGGGAGGGTGGAGCGTTCGAGGTGCAATTGGCAAGTTCGGGCCGAGTCATTCGTGTGGGCTCAGACCAAACGGTGTTGGCTGCTTTGGCTGTACAAGGTGTGCATATCGAATCGTCATGTGAACAAGGGGTCTGCGGTACATGCCTCACACGTGTACTGGATGGTGAGCCAGACCATCGAGATGTATTCCTGACGGCCGCGGAGCAGGCGGCCAATGACCGGTTCCTGCCTTGTTGCTCCAGAGCGAAATCGGCTAGGCTTGTTTTGGATATCTAGGCGCTCGGTACCCTTGGGGCGAGCATTGGCGCATCAACCCTCAGCAGGCCTTGGAGCCACTGTCCGAAGGCCAATTCATCTACATACTGATTCAACCCACCCAACCAAGGAGACGAACATGGGTACTCTCATTCATCCCACAGTCGATGCAGGCATCAACAAGGGGGCCAAAGGCTTCGGCGGCGGTACTCTGCGCTGCCTCTGCGACGTTGACCCGGTCGAGCTGAAGGTGGAGGCACAGGTCGGCTTCAACCACGCCTGCGGCTGCACCAAGTGCTGGAAGCCAACTGGAGCGTTGTTCTCGGTGGTCGGCGTGGTCCCCCACGACAAACTTTCGGTGAAGGCCCATGGCGAGAAGCTGAGGGTGGTGGACGAAAAGGCCCCCATCCAGCGCCACGCCTGTGTCGCTTGTGGTGCGCACCTGTATGGCCGGATCGAGAATAAGGACCATGCCTTCTACGGCCTGGACTTCATCCACACTGAGTTATCCAAGGACGCTGGCTGGGATGGTCCGGGCTTTGCTGCCTTTGTCTCGTCCATCATCGAGAGCGGCACGCCTCTCTCCCGTATGGACGAAGTGCGCCAGACGCTGCGTAGCAAAGGCCTGGTGCCCTATGACTGCCTGAGTCCGGCACTGATGGATCTGCTCGCCGTCCATTCAGCCAAGGCGAAGGGCACCTACCGCGACGCTTGATTGAGCAGTACACGGATTGAGTTGGGTTGCTGTACTTGACTGTGTTTCAGCCGGCCAGCGCCTGCAACTTCGGAGATATCCATCGCATCCTTTTGACTTGAAGCTGGCTGCAGCATCTACCATGCCTTTCGCATTTGGCGAGTCCGTTGCAAAGGCATGGAGGCTGCGTTGCCGTCGCCGCCGGGTACGAGCGCTACATGGGAACCTGGAGCCAGCTTGCGGGTGAGGTGTTCCTCGATTGGCTGTGATCCGGCAGTGGCTGACGTGGGTTGCGGCAATGGCGCTTTCACGGAGATGGTGGCGGGGCGCTGCGCACCGGCTTGCCTGCATGGCGTTGGCCCGTCGCTGGAGCAGCTTGCCTATGCGCGCTCCCGGCCGGCATTGCAATCCGCGGTGCTTCGCACCGCGGATGCTCTGGCTGCCGATGGACGCCGCAGGCCATATCACCTGCAGCGCCCGTGCAAATGCGGTGAAGGCCCGGGTCCCGAAGTAGCTGCGTTCAAGGACGGTGATCTTTTTTCATATAAATTAACGGGAACAATTCTTATTCCTATTTTTAATGAACTCCCATCACCACTTCCTGACGCCTATCGCTGGTGCGCTGGCCTGCCTTTTCAGCCTCTTGTCCGCCGGCGCCGCCTGGGCCCAGGCCGATCCGTCCTCCGAGCCGGCCGCCCCCGAACTGGGAACCGTCACCGTCAGGGCCAGCGCCGATGCGTCGGCCGAAGGCCTGTCCAAGCCCTACGCGGGCGGGCAGGTGGCGCGCGGCGGGCGCGCCGGCATCCTGGGCACGCGCGACAACATGGAGACGCCGTTTTCCATCACCAGCTATACCAACGAGCTGATCCAGGACCGCCAGGCCAAGAGCGTGGGCGATGTGCTGCAGAATGACCCTTCGGTGCGGGTGGCGCGGGGCTTCGGCAATTTCCAGGAGGCGTATTTCGTGCGCGGCTTTGTCCTGGGTTCCGACGATGTGGCCTACAACGGCCTGTACAGCCTGTTGCCGCGCCAGTACATCGCTACCGAGCTGTTCGAGCGCGTCGAGCTGCTGCGCGGCGCCTCGGCGTTCCTGATGGGCGCCAGCCCCAATGGCGGAGGCCTGGGCGGCAACATCAACCTGCTGCCCAAGCGCGCCGGCAACGAACCGCTGACGCGTGTGACGACGGGTATCGCCAGCGGCGGCCAGGCCTTCGTGGCCGCCGACGTGGCCCGGCGCTTCGGACCCGACCAGAGCACGGGCATACGCTTCAATGCCGCGCGCCGCGGCGGCGATACCGCCGTGGACCAGGAAAGCTCCAGGCTGGACCTGTTGTCCCTGGGGCTGGACTGGCGCAGCCGCGATGTACGCCTGTCCGGCGATATCGGCTGGCAGGACAACCGCCTCAAGCGCACGCGCACCAATGTCACGCCCAACACCAGCATGGCCGCGATTCCCGCGGCGCCCGATGCCGCTGCCAACTGGGCCCAGCCCTGGACCTATTCCGACGAGCGTGACCTGTTCGGCACGCTGCGCGGCGAGTGGGACATCAACAGCAACGTGACCGCCTGGGCCGCCTATGGCATGCGCCACAGCAGCGAGAACAATTCGCTGGCCAACATCACGCTGACAGCGGCCGGCAACGGCGCGGCCACCACCAGCCGCTTCGACAACGCACGCAAGGACCGCGTGAGCACCGGCGAGCTGGGCGTGCGCGCGCGCCTCAACACCGGCGGCGTGGGCCATGAGATCGTGGCCAGCTATTCGGTCTTCGACCTCAAGGTCTACAACGCCTACGGCATGAGTCTGGGCAATACGCTGACCACCAATCTCTACAACCCGAGCTACTACGCGATCACTCCGCTCTCCTATCTGGGCAACGACCTGTCCAACCCGGCCTACAACCGTGGCACCCGGCTGCGCAGCTTCGCGCTCGGCGATACCCTGTCGCTGCTGGATGGCCGCATGCTGGTGACTGCGGGCGTGCGCCGCCAGACCATAGAGACCGATTCGCTGACCTACCGCGTCGTGAACAATGGCGTACTCACCAGCCCGGGCGGTGTGCGCACGGCCTATGACCAAAGCCGCACCAGTCCGTTGCTGGGCGCGGTGTTCAAGCTCAGCCCCCAAGTGTCGGTGTACGGCAACTACATCGAGGGCCTGGCGCAGGGCGACACGGCGCCGGCCAAGTCCGGCAACATCGTCATCGCCAATGCGGGCGAGCAGCTGGCACCCTATGTGACCAAGCAAAAGGAAGTGGGTGTCAAGTACGACGGCGGCAAGCTGGGCGGCGGCCTGGCCTTCTTCTCCACCAGCAAGCCGCGTTCGCTGATCGACGGCGACCGCTTCACCTCGGCGGGCAGGGATCGCCACCAGGGCCTGGAGTTGAATGTGTTTGGCGAGCCGCAGCGCGGCCTGCGCCTGCTGGGCGGTGCTACCTGGCTGGACGCCAAGCAGCAGAGCACCGGCAGCGACGCCACCAGCGGCAAGCGCGTGATCGGCGTGCCGCGCTTTCAGGCCACTGTGGGCGCGGAATGGGACGTGCCGGGCATCCAGGGCTTGGCGCTGGACGGCCGCCTGGTGCACACCGGTGCCCGCTACGCCAACGACACCAACAGCCTGCGCGTGGCCGGCTGGAATCGAGTGGATCTGGGCGTGCGCTACCTGACCGAGGTGCAGGGCAGGCTGCTGACACTGCGCCTGCGCGTGGACAACGTGGCAAACCGCAACTACTGGGCGTCGGTGGGGGGCTATCCGGGCTCGGGCTACCTGACGGTGGGGGGGCCGCGTGCCTTCGCGCTGAGCGCGAGCATGGATTTCTGAGCGAAAGGATGAAAGCCGGCCAGCATGGCCATCGCAAACAGGATGTTGGATACAATGCGAATAATTCTCAGTTGTGTGTTTGCGCAATGAAATAGCAGGTGGGGCCCATGGCAGCAGTAGAAACAACGGCAGGACTCGACATGCATGAGCTGTACTCTTGCCACCATGGGTGGCTGCTCGGTTTGCTGCGCCGCAAGCTCGGCGATACCGACAATGCCGCCGATCTGGCGCAGGACACCTTCGCCCGCATCCTCACCGCCAAAGACCGCGCCGTTCTGCGCGAGCCGCGCGCCTATCTCACGACCGTCGCCAGCCGCCTGGCGGCCCAGTATTTCCGCCGCCTTGCCTTGGAGCGCGCCTATCTGGACGCGCTGGCACATCTGCCGCAAGACACCGCGCCTTCGCCGGAAACCCGCCTGCTGGTGCTTGAGGCGCTGGCGGCGGTAAGCCGTGTGCTGGAGGAGCTTCCCGAGCGCACGCGCGAGATCTTCCTGCTCTCGCAGCTCGACGGCAAGACCTATCCCGCGATTGCCGCCGAGCTTGGCATCACCGTCAATGTGGTGCAGAAGTCCATGGTCAAGGCATTTCAGCACTGCTACGCCGTGGTTTATGCCTGATGCCTCCTGATCCCTGTGCCATGGCTGCCGGCCCGTTTACGCCGCGCGACGACGGGCGCGCCATCGACGCGAGCATCGTGGAGCAGGCCGCCATCTGGAGCGCCAACCTGCAATCGGGCCTGGCTAGCCAGGCCGACGAAGCGGCCTGCCTTTTCTGGCGCCAGGCCCATCCCGACAACGAGTGTGCCTGGCAGCGCATGCAGGGCTTGGTGCAGGATGTCCGCGCCGGCACGGAGGGCGTTTCCGCGCCTCTGGTGCGGGCCGCCTTGCGTGGAGTAAGCAAGCCTAGGCGATTCGTGCTGAAGTCTGCCGCGGGCATGCTGGTCACGGGATTGGGGGTCTGGGCCGCCCGCGAGCAGGCGCCCTGGCGCAACTGGGTGGCGGACCAGAGCACGGGCGTCGGAGAGCTGCGCAGCGTGGTGCTGGCCGACGGCACCGAGCTTGTGCTGGGCACCAGCACGGCCGTCGATGTGCGCTTCACTGCCGAGCAGCGGCAGATCCTGCTGCGCGCCGGCGACATCATGGTCGCGACGGCACGCGATGCCATGGCGCGGCCGTTCAGCGTCGTCACCGTTAGCGGCAGCATTGCGCCCGTCGGCACCCGGTTCACCGTGCGCCATGAGCCCCAGGGTGCCATGCCTGACATGACCCGTGTCGCAGTCATCGAGGGCGCGGTGGACATTCGCACACGCCTGGGCGGCGGCGAGCTGCGCCTGCCGGCGGGCAGGCAGGCCAGTTTCAGCAGCCACTCCATCGAGCCGGCCGCGAGTCTCGCTCCCGCCGATACCGCGTGGACCCAAGGCATGCTGGTGGCGGAGCGCATGCGGCTCGCCGACTTCGTGGCGGAGCTCGACCGCTACCGCAGGGGCCGGCTGCGTTGCGATCCGGCGGTGGCCGGGCTGCGCGTCTCCGGCGCTTTTCCCCTGCGCGATCCCGAGGCAGTGCTGAGCCTGCTGCAGGAGACGCTGCCGGTACGTGTCCGCCATCTCGCGGGCTACTGGGCGACCGTGGGCCCCCGGTAAGCGCCGGCACGCGGAGCTATCAACCAAAAAAATTCGCGGCGGGCCGGCAGGTTTTCCGATCTCGTGCATCAAGGGCAATAGAGGCACTGCGCACCGCTGCGCGGCGCCAGCCTGTTCCCGTGAATGCAGAAAGGTCCCCGTCGATCATGGCTTCTCCACACCGCGCAAAGGTGCAACCGTATCCATCCACTCTGCCGCACCGGCGTTTTCGCCCGGCGCCCATCGCCTGGGCCATTCAGGCCGCCGTGCTCGGAGCCGCCCTGTGCACCGTGGGCATGCCTCAGGCCCAGGCCCAGGTCGCGGCCGCCGAGGGAAGGCGGCACTACGATATTCCGGCAGGCTCTCTCGACGGGGTGCTGGGGCGCCTGGGGCAGTCTGCCGGCGTGATGATCTCGATCGATCCGGCGCTCACCGCCGGCTTGCAAAGCAGCGGCCTGCATGGGGCCTACTCCGTGCCCGATGCACTTGCGGCGCTGCTCGATGCCCATGGGCTGGAGGCCGTGGCTGGCTCGGGCGGTGGATACCGGCTGCGCCGAAAGCCGGGCAGGGCGCCTGCGCAGAGCGCCCCGGCGGCCACGCTGCCCGCGGTGACGGTGACCGCCCCGGGTAGCGCTTCGCCCAGCGAACTCCCGCCGGCCTATGCCGGCGGACAGGTGGCCAGGGGCGCGCGCCTGGGCCTGATGGGCAATGCGGACGTGATGGATGTTCCGTTCACGGTCACCAGCTACACGGCCGACACCATCGAAAACCAGGGCGCGCGAACCATCGCCGAAGTGCTTCGCAACGACGCAAGCGTGCGCTTTGCCACCTCGGACGGCCACCCGTTCGAGAACTTCCGTGTGCGCAATTTCACGGTCAACCAGAACGAGATGACCATCGACGGCATGTATGGCCTCACGCCCTACAGCCATACGCCGGTAGAGATGTTCGAGCGCGTAGAGCTGCTGCGCGGCCCCGGCGCGCTGTTCACCGGCATGGCGCCCGCGGGCGCGCTGGGCGGCACGATCAACCTGGTGCCCAAGCGCGCAGGCGAGGAGCCGCTGTCCCGTGTGAGCCTGGAATACCTCTCGGACAGCCAGTTCGGCACCAAATTCGACCTGGCCCGGCGCTTCGGCCCGGACAATTCGGTGGGCCTGCGCCTGAACGGTTCGTTCTCCGATGGCGATACATCGCTGGATGGCCAGTCCAAGCAGCGCCAGTTCCTGTCCGCCGCCCTGGACTATCGAAACGGCGGCTTCAAGGCTTCGCTCGACACCTACTACAGCAAGGAAAAGTTCGATGGCGGCACGCCCGCGGGCGTGCTCTTTCGCAATGTCGCCCTTGGCGTGCTGCCGGCGCCCGACGGCAGCGTGAGCATTTTCCCGGCGGCCTACGGGGAGGCGGAAAGCAAGGCCCTGATCGCGAGGGCCGAGTACCGCTTCAACGACATCGCGACCGCCTACGCGGGCGTCGGCGTGCGCCACGGCAAGGTCAAAGGCTTTTACACCGGCTCCTGGATCACTCCCATGGCCGCAACCGGCACTGGTACCGTGTCCTTGTCCGGCCAGCGCATGTATGAGGACAACCTCAATACCGAGGCTGGCCTGCGCTTGAACTTCCAAACCGGTGGCATCGGCCACGAGATGACGCTGCAGGCCTCGCGCCTGAAGATGGATTATGGCTACGCCGCCACCTCGAACAGCGGCGCCGCCAGCATGTACGATGCCGTGTTTGTCGCCATGCCCGACCTTCCCGACGCGGCGCTCAAGTGGTCCGACAAGACCTTCGACAGCCTGGCCGTGGTGGACACCCTGTCGATGCTGGACGACAAGCTGCGCCTCACGCTGGGCCTGCGCCATCAGAGCTACAAGGTGGTGCCTACGGCCGATGGCATCACCACGGGAGGCGAAGTCGCCTACGACAAGAGCATCACCACGCCCGCCTTGGGCGTGGTCGTCAAGCCTTGGGGCTCCGCTCTCTCGCTGTACGGCAGCTACGTACAGGGGCTGAGCCAGGGCGGCAGCATCTCCACCACCAGCGGCTATGTGCGCAACTACACCTTTGCGCCCTTCAAGACCGAGCAAGCCGAGGTGGGCGCCAAGTGGAATGCGGGCAGCTTCACGAACACCGTTGCGCTCTACCAGATCACCCAGCCTACGCTGCTGTCCTTCACCGACAGCAGCGGCGGGCTGGATGCCACCGACGGCGGCGAAAAGCGCGTGCGCGGGCTGGAGTGGAACAGCTTCGGCGAAATTGCCCGCGGCTTGCGATTGCTGGGTGGCGTGGTCTATGCGCAAAGCATCCAGACCAAGACCCAGGGCGGCACGCTTGACGGCTACAGCACGGCGGGCGCCCCAAAGTGGCAGACCAACCTGGGCGTGGAATGGGATGTACCCGCCGTGCCGGGGTTGACGCTGACCGGCCGCGTACAGAGCAGCTCCAGCCAATGGCTGAACAGTGCGCACACGCTCAAGCTGCCCGGCTGGGGCGTGGTCGACCTCGGTGCGCGCTATGCCACCAGGCTGTATGGCAAACCCGCCATGTTGCGGCTGAATGTGGCCAACGTGGCGGATCGCGCCTACTACTCGGGTGTGTTCCGCGAAGGAACGCCGATTGGCACGCTGGGCGCCCCGCGCATGGTATCGGCCTCGCTCACGGTTGACTTCTGATCGCGATCCCCATGCTGGCATCGATCACCGCACTCGCCCTGGCCGTGGCTGCCGCGGCCTGCCTGTATCTGGGCACGACCCATCAACGCTGGCTCCACCAGCCGTGGCCAGCGGCCGCGGCTCTGGCTGGGTCGATCTTGGCATTGCTCGCGGCTGGCGTCGCCTGGTCCATGCGCCTGCATCCCGCCACGGCGGCATGTGCGGTTCTCAGCGTCTTCATGGCGGCGCTCATCGTGCTGCCATTTCTGACGGCATTGCTGCACGGGCCTGCGGAACAGGTGCGGTAGTGAAAAATGGCTCCCCACGCTCCCCACTGCGTTGGGTCGCTGCCCCTCCAAGAGGGGCGCTTTTCATCTTGGGCGGCCCGGCGATGAAAAATAACCCCCAAGCTTGCTCACTGCGTGTAGCCGCTGCCCCTCCAAAAGGGATGCTTTTCCATCTTGGGGCAGCCCGGCGATGAAAAAGCAGGCAATCCGCCGCGACTGGATCAGCAAGACGCTGGCCGGGGTGGTGCTCGGCCTGGGGCTGGGCATTGCCTTGTCCGGGGTGTTCGCCTTTCTCACACCGGGCGGTCCGTCGGCGCCCAACAAGTTCCAGGTCACCATGTGGCTGGTGGCGCCGGTATGGATGGCGGTGCTGAGCCTGTGCTTTCTCTTTCGCACTGGCGCGCGCGCCTGGTGCTGGCTGGCAGGCGCCAATGTGCTGGCATTTGCCTTGCTCCATGCCTGCCACAGGCTTGCCTGAAGTGATGTTCCCATGGCTTTTCCCAATTCCGATGTCATCCGGCTGTACAAGAGCGTCCATACCTGGACGGGCATCGTCGCCGGCCTACTGCTGTTCATCGCCTTTTATGCGGGCGCCCTCACGATGTTCAAGGAGCCGCTGGCGCGCTGGAGCGCAGCGCTGCAGCCCCAGGTTGCGCCGGGCGTTCCCCTGGCAAAGGCTCAGCAGCTGATCGCCAAGACCATGCAGTCGCGGCCCGATGCCGCCCGGCAATTCACGCTGGAGCTGGCCGGTGGCGATCCGGGCGAGGTGCGTTTATTCTGGGGCCAGACCCGCGCCGATCCCGCGCGCTCCTACGCCACGCTGGGGCCCGGCGGTGGCTTGGTCACGGGCCGCGAGCCGCCGGGTTTGACGGCGCAGATCATCGATGAAATTCATCGCACCGGAGGGCTTCCCGCAGGCCGGGAGCTGGGCGGCATGGTGATGGGTGTCGTGAGCGGGTTGTACTTTCTGGCCCTGGCTTCCGGCATCGTCATCCTGTTGCCAACTCTGGTCAAGGACTTCCTGGCGCTGCGCCTGGGCAGGAATCTCAAGCGCATGTGGCTCGATGCCCACAATGTGGTGGGCATCGTCAGTCTGCCTTTTCATCTGGTGATGGCGCTCTCGGGCGTGGTGTTCGGCCTTCACGACGAGTTCTACGATGCCCAGAATGCCGTGGTCTACGACGGCCAGATCATGCGGCTGATTCGGGGGCACAGCCCCTATGTGCCGCCTGAGGCGACAGGGCGGCCGGCCGAGATGCTGGCGCCGCAGCAGCTGCTGCGGATCATTCATGAGAGGTCTGCGCATTTCCAGCCCGTCGCGATGAGCTACTTCCATGCGGGCGACAGCGCCGCCAGCGTGCTGGTGCGGGGCGAAGACCCGGGCCTGCTGCTGCGCAGCGAAGGCTTGGTGCTGATGAGCGCGGTATCGGGTGAGATACTCAACAACTACTATTTCCCGGGTGAGCGCAATGGCTGGACCGCCGCGGTGAACAGTTTCTTTTCGCTGCACTTCGGCAGCTATGGCGGGGCGCCGGTGCGGTGGAGCTATTGCTTCCTGGGCCTGGCCGGCGCCTTCCTGTTCTATTCGGGCAATCTGCTGTGGATCGAATCACGCCGGAGATTGCAGCGCGGCGCTGGCGCCGCCGTCCAAAGCCGGTCCACCCGCTGCATGGCGGCGGCCACCGTCGGCGTATGCCTGGGCTGCATCTGCGGCGCATCGGCACTCATCGCGGCTAGCCGATGGCTGAACCTGCTGGCGCCAGGTGTATTGGCATGGCAGGTGGGGGCTTACTACGCAGTCTTTGCGGCATGCGTAGCCTGGGCCTTCGCGCGCGGCGGTGCCAGGGCCGCCGTGGATCTGCTGTGGCTGGCCATGGGATTGGCGCTGGCCATTCCAGCCTCCACCGCGCTTGCCTGGGGCCTGTCGATGATGGGCCAGGGCCCGCATGCGCATGGGGCTGCCCTGGGCATAGAGCTTGTGGCCGCCGTGGCTGCCCTGTGTTTCGGCTGCATGGCGCGCGCCACACACAAGCGCCTTGAAAAGGGGCCGGCAGACAGCGTCTGGGGCTGCAAGCAAAGCAACTGATCGAAGCTTGCTGCTATGCAAGTGTGCTATTGGTGCGGTTTTCTGGATAGTCTATCCAGTGATCGGCGGTTTATGCCCGGGCGCGAGAAATCTAACATGCAGGCTTTCAACGTTTCTTGAAGGAAGGCTTCATGGCAGATCACTCCATCAAAGGCAAGGTCGTACTGATCGCTGGCGGCGCCAAGAACCTGGGCGGCCTCATTGCCCGCGACCTGGCACAGCAGGGCGCCAAGGCCGTGGCCATCCACTACAACAGCGCGGCCAGCAAGGCCGAGGCCGACGAGACGGTGGCCGCCGTCAAGGCCGCGGGCGCGCAGGCGGTGGCGCTCCAGGCGGATCTCACCACGGCCGGCGCGGTCGAAAAGCTGTTCGCCGATGCCATTGCCGCAGTCGGCAGGCCGGACATCGCCATCAACACCGTGGGCAAGGTGCTCAAGAAGCCATTTTCCGAGATCAGCGAGGCCGAGTATGACGAGATGACCGCGGTGAACTCCAAATCGGCATTCTTCTTTCTCAAGGAAGCCGGCAAGCACGTCAACGACAACGGCAAGATCGTCACGCTGGTGACGTCCTTGCTGGGCGCATTCACGCCGTTCTATGCGGCCTATGCGGGCACCAAGGCGCCGGTGGAGCATTTCACCCGCGCGGCCGCCAAGGAGTTCGGTGCGCGCGGCATCTCGGTGACCGCGGTCGGCCCCGGCCCGATGGATACGCCATTCTTCTACCCGGCCGAAGGCGCCGATGCGGTGGCCTACCACAAGACTGCGGCCGCGCTGTCGCCATATACCAAGACCGGCTTGACTGACATTGGCGACGTGGTGCCCTTCATCCGCCATCTGGTCAGCGATGGCTGGTGGATCACCGGCCAGACGATTCTGATCAACGGCGGCTATACGACAAAGTAACCGAGTCGAGATGCGAAAGGAGCACGCAAGGATGGCGGCATCAGACCTGCGAATCGAGACCAGATCGGGAGCGAAGCATGAGCCGCGCCGCATTCTCTCCATCGTCTCGAATACTGCCAATCTCAAGGGCTTTCCGGTCGGGTTCTTCGCGGAGGAGATGACGCGGGCATTCCTTGCGTTCACCGAGGCCGGGCATCGTGTGGATCTCGCCTCGCCCAAAGGTGGTGAAGTCATGTATGACACCCATAGCGATCCTCGTACACCCGACGGAGCCTATGCGGACGACCTCATCAGCCTTGGGTTCGTGCACCATGCGCGGTTCGCTCCGATGCTGCAGGACACGCTGGCGATCGATGCCGTGGATGTGAACGATTACGACGCGGTATGGGTTGCCGGAGGCGGCGGACCGCTGTTGACGTTCAAGGATGACTTGGCTCTGCACAAGCTCGTTGCTGATTTCTACGAGAAGGGCAAGGTCGTCGCGTTGATCTGCCACGGAGCTTCGCTCTTGCTCTGGACTCGTTTGTCCAATGGCCGATTGCTGGCGGAAGGCAAGAAATGGACGGGATTCACGGATGAAGAAGAGGCCGCGGTCAACCAAGCCTTCGGCATGGAATTGAACGACTACACCATCCAGAGCGAGGCTGCGGCTATTGCCTGTACCCAGTTCATCTGCAGGGATGCCAACATGCCGTTCGCGGTGCGCGATGGCCGCCTGATAACCGGGCAGCAGCAGTACAGCAGTGGGTTGACGGCACAACTGGTGCTTGAGGCCCTCGACGAGTAACCCTCATGCCGGGATGCTCCTGGCCCTTCAGCAGAGGCGCTTCATGACCAACCGGTACCAGTCCCTATTCGATGCCCAGCGGGCAAGATTCCACAGCGATGCCACCAAGTCGTACGAATGGCGCATCGAGCAACTGGACCGCATGGAGCGGATGCTGCGCGAGCATCAGGACGAGTTCTGCGCAGCGCTGCACCAGGACTTCGGCAAGCCTCCTTTCGAGCAGCTGTTCGAGATTACCGTGCCGCTGGGCGTGATCCGCTATTACCGGGAGAACCTGCAGGCGTTGATGGCGCCGCAGCCGGTGCCGATCCCGAGCGGGCTCGAGGCCACGGGCAACCGTGGCGTGATCCTCAAAGAGCCCTATGGCGTGACACTGGTCGTAGGGCCGTTCAATGCGCCTATCCTGCTGCTGCTGGATCCGGCCATCGCCGCGCTGGCCGCGGGCAATACGGTGATCCTGAAGCCGGCCAACACGACACCGGCGACCGCGGCGCTGCTGCAACGCTATCTGTCGCAGTACTTCGAGCCGGAGAATGTCGCCGTGGTGACCGGTGGTCGCGAGGAGATCGCTGCCTTGCTGGAATTGCCGTTCGATTTCATTTTCTTCACCGGCAGCTCGACGGTCGGCAAGGTGGTGATGCGCGCGGCGGCCGAGAATCTGACCCCGGTCATCCTGGAGCTGGGCGGGCAGAACCCGACCATCGTCGATGCCAGCGCGAATCTGGATATCGCGGTGGATCGCATCGCCTGGGGGCACAACGCCATCGCGGGGCAGTGGTGCATCGCGCCAGGGTATGTCTGCGTGCAGCGCTCGATTGCCGACGAGTTCATCGCGCGGCTCAAGCATTCGCTGACCGCGATGTACGGCGAAGACCCGTCGCTCAGTCCGGATTTCGCGCGGATGATCAGCGAACACGACACCCAGCGGGTGGCTTCGTACATCGTCCCGGAAAAAACGGTGCATGGCGGACGCTTCGATGTTCCCGGCCGCTACGTCGAGCCGACGGTTCTCTATCCTTCTGCGTGGGATGACTCGGCCATGCGGCAGGAGGTGTTCGGCCCGGTGCTGCCCGTGCTGCCCTACGACGATCTGCGCGAGGTGGTGGATGCCATCAAGCGCAGGCCCCGGCCGCTGGCTGCCTATATCTTCAGCAAGGACCAGGCGGCCATCGACTATTTCCTGGGCAGCGTGTCATTCGGCGGCGGCTGTGTGAACCAGACCAACCTGCATTGCTGGATCGACAGCCTGCCGTTCGGCGGCGTTGGCTACAGCGGCATGGGCAAGTACTATGGCAAGGCCGGCTTCGATGCGCTGAGCAATACCAAGGCACTGCTGATCGGCAACCCGGATCGGGTGCTCGACGTGTTTCCGCCCTATGCCGACAAGGACATTGCGGCCAGCCTGGCTTTGTTTTCGTAGTGGTTGGCCTTTTGGCGTTTCGGTCATTCACAAGGAGAGAATCGTGCACGTGTTGTTGGTGATCATTGGTGGGCTGGTGCTGCAGGGCGTGTTTGCCCTGTTCGGCTGGCTCTGGGGCGGCAATGCCGCGGGTGTTGCCCTGGCCGCCAAGGCCTTCGTGCCGGTCTGGCTGCTGGTGGCGATCGCCAACCTGTGGGTCGGCGTGAGCCACGCCGGCTACAGCGTGCGCGAAGAGCTGCCGATTCTGCTGTTCGTCTTCCTGGTGCCGGCGCTCGCTGCGCTGGCGGTCTGGCGCCTGCTGCATACCTGAGCGAAGCGATGAATTCAACTGCCCTTAATGACCATCGCCATCCGCTGCTGCGCCACCGCGATGGCCACCATGCCAAGGTGAGCTATGAAGAGCTGTTCTTCGACCTGGTCTACGTGTTCGCGGTCACCCAGCTGAGCCACCAGCTGCTGCACCACCTGAACCTGGCCGGGGTCGTGCAGACCCTGGTGCTGTGGTTCGCGGTATGGCTGGGCTGGCAATACACCTGCTGGGTCACCAACTGGTTCGATCCGGAAACACCGCGCATCCGCGGCCTGCTGTTCGCCACCATGCTGCTGGGCCTGGTGATGGCGGCAAGCATCCCGCAGGCCTTCGGCGAGCGCGGGCTGATGTTCGCCGGCAGCTACGCGGCGATGCAAGTGGGCAGAACCGCCTTCATCGTGCTGCAGCTGCCGGCCACGCATCCGTTGGCGCCGAACTACCGGCGCATGCTCGGCTGGGTGTGCATTGCCGCGGTGCTCTGGATCGCCGGGGGGCTGGCCGGGCATGGCCTGCGGATCGCGCTGTGGTTCATCGCGGTGCTGTGCGAATACCTGTCGCCGATGTTCGGTTTCGCGCTGCCGGGCATGGGCCGTTCGCAGACGCGCGACTGGACCATCGAGGGCGGGCACCTGGCCGAGCGCTGCCAGCTGTTCGTGATCGTCGCGCTCGGTGAAACCCTGCTTGCCAGCGGCGCGGTGCTGGCCGACACCGCCGTCTGGGACGGCGCGCTGCTGCAGGTGTTGCTGGCCACCTTCATGGGCACGCTGGCGCTGTGGTGGCTGTACTTTGGCACGTCCAGCAAGGATGCCACCGATGCGATCGTCCACTCCAGCGATCCGGGCCGCATGGGGGCCTACCTGCACTACATCCATGCCATCTTGCTGGCCGGCATCATTGCGTCGGCGGTCGGCAACGACCTGGTCATGGCGCACCCGCATGGGCATGCGGATGCTGCGCAGGCCGCGATGCTGATCGCCGGCCCGGCCATCTACTTGCTCGGCAGCGCGGTGTACAAGAAGGTGGTCTACGGCAGGGTGCCGCTGTCGCACATTGCCGGCGCGGCCGCGCTGCTGGCGCTGGTGCCGATCGCGCGCTCGGTCAGCCTGCTGGCCATGGGCTGGCTGACGCTGGCGGTCATCCTGGCGGTGGCGGCGTGGGATCTGCGCGCGGGCCGCCGCGGCCAAGGCCAGGGGCGTGCCTGATCGCCGGCGGCGGCCTCCAGGCCTTGCCGGGCCGCGAAACATCGCCTGGGGCGCAGGCGTTTCTGGATAATGTCGGCTTCGCGGGTTGAGGCAGTGGGGCAAGCCTGGCGCAGAGCGAGGAACATGGACAGATTCGACCAGTACCGGGTCTTCGTGCAGGTGGCGGAGATGGGCAGTTTCATCAAGGCGGCGCATGCACTCGAGGTGCCGCGCGCCTCGGTCTCGGCCGCCATCCAGCAGCTGGAGGCCCAGCTTGGCGTGCGGCTGCTGCACCGCACTACCCGCCAGGTGCGGCCGACGGCCGACGGCACGCAGTTGCTCGAACGCCTGCGTCCACTGCTCAGCGACCTGGAGGAGATCGATCTGCTGTTCCAGGCCAGCGAGCGCCAGGCGTCGGGCCAACTGCAGGTCGACGTACCCAGCCGCATCGCGCGCAGGCTGGTTGCGCCGGCGCTGCCGGGTTTGCTGCGCCGCCATCCGCGGCTGCGCCTGGTGCTGGGCTCGAGCGACCGGGCCGTCGATCTGGTGCAGGAAGGGGTGGACTGCGCGGTGCGTGTCGGCACCTTGCAAGACAGCAGCCTGGTGGTGCGCCCGCTGGGCACGATCGCACTGATCAACTGCGCCAGCCCCGGCTACTTGCAAGAGCGGGGCGTGCCCGGGCGGCCCGGCGATCTGGCGTCGGGGCATTGCATGGTGGGCTACGCCTCGCCCACGACCGGGCGCGAGCTGCCCTGGGTCTATCTGTCTGGCGACGGAGCCGAACATGCCGTGGAGATCCCCAGCCAGGTGGTGACGAACAATGCCGAGGGCTATATCGCCTGCTGCCGCGCCGGCCTGGGCCTGATCCAGATTCCCAGGTTCGATGTGCAGCACCTGCTGGATGCGGGGGAGCTGGTGGAAGTCATGCCCGCCTACCGTGCGGCCTCGATGCCGGTTTCGCTGCTGTACCCGCACCGCCGCCAGCGTTCGCGGCGGCTGGCAGTGTTCCTGGACTGGTTCGAGGAGCTGATGCAGGCGCACCTGGAGCGGTAGCGGTGCTCAGCTGCTTGCCATGCCGTGTCTGCGCGCGCCCGCCACCGATTTGGGGGCCATGCCGTAGTAGCGCTCGAAGGCGGCGCTGAAGCTGGAGAGGTGCTGGTAGCCCACGCGGTATGCCACGGTGGAGACATGAAGGCCGGTTTCCAGCAATTCCCAGGCCTTGGCCATGCGGATGTCGGTCAGCAAGCGGTGCGGACTGGTGCCGAACAGTTCGCGAAATCCTTGCTTGAGCTTGAATTCGTTGGTGCCGACGGCAGTGCACAGGTAGGCGATGGTCAGCGGCCGCTCGAATTGGTTCACCAAGAGTTCCCGGGCCCTCAGTATCCGCTCCTGGTCTGCCGGCCGGATGCGTCCCACAGGCCTTGGCAGCGAGGCAAGCGGCCGGGTCTGCTCTGACAGCAGGCCCAGCGCGGCGATCTGCAGGTCGAGCAGTCCGCCGCCATGGCCGTGCAGGTGCACCAGCGAAGCCGCCAGCCTGCGCGTTGCCCCACCGTATTTGCCAAAGAACAGCTGGCGGGCGGGTTGGCTTTTGCTTTTGCCTCCGTTGCCTTCGAGCAGGCTTGCCAGGCCGTACCGGTGCAGCAGCGGCTCGTCGGCGATCAAGCGCAGCTGCCGGGCCGGCTGCCCGGCGGGAAAGCGGCGCTCGCTATGCACGCAGGTAAAGGCTGTGATGGTGCTGTGCCCGGAAACAAAGTCGAAACGCTGGCCACCGGTGGCCAGGGTGCTCGATTGTCCTTCGAGCGCAATCGTCAGGGTCAGGCATGGGGTGTCGCGCTCCACCTCACTGGCTTCCAGCAGATCGCGGCTGGGTGTGTAGTGGGTGTAGACCAGCGTCAGGCCGTCGGCGAGCGCCAGCGAGTCGTTGGTGCAGCGGCCGAAAGCCTCGGCAAGCCGCGCGCGCCGCCAGGGCGCAGCACCGGCCTGGAGGGATGCGGGCAGATCCGCAGCCCTGAATGGGTTGTTCATCGAGCCTCCTTTGAGCACGTTCTTATGCCGGGATTGCACCAAAAGCGCTGCAGCGCTCCGGAATGCCAAAGAAAGAATCCTGTCTGGCTAAATATCAAATGATATTCATTCTCACTTGAATTCTACAGTGATGGCCAGTGATCTTTTGTCTTGGAACATCGCATGAAACATGAACACGGAGCGCTGCGGCGCATCCTCTTGCTTGCCTTGCCAGTGTCGGCGCTGTCGTCACTCCCAAGCTCGGCCCATGCCGAAGACGGGCCCGAGTTGCCCCCCGTGACCGTCAGCGCCGACAAGGTGGAGCGGCCACTCGAAAAGGTGCCGGCCAGCGTGGCGGTGGTGGGCGGCCTGGATGTGGAGCAATCCGGCATCACCCGCATGGAGCAACTCGAAGGCCGGGTGCCCGGCCTGTCGTTCCAGCCGTTCGGGCAGGCGGGCATGAACTCTCCGGTCATGCGCGGCTTGACGGCCAACTTCAACAGCTTCTCCACCTCCACGCTGCTGCTGGTCGATGGCGTGCCGACCTTGACGGCCCAGGGTTTCGAGCAGGGCATGCTGGATATCGACCGCATCGAGGTGCTGCGCGGGCCCCAGTCCACGCTGTATGGGCGCAATGCCGAGGCGGGCGTCATCTCCATCCACAGCCTGCCGATGGATGGCGAGCCGCGCGCCAGCCTGGCTGTCGAGGCCGGCAGCCGCGACAAGCGTGCGCTGCAGTTCGCGCTCAGCCGGCCCATTGCCGAAGAGCGGCTCTATGCCAGCATCGCCGGCAGCTGGATGGAGCAGGGCGGTTTCATCGACAACACGCATACCGGCCGCAAGGAAGACGGCCGCGAGCGCGGCGATCTCCGCCTCGGCCTGCGCTGGACGCCCAGCGCCGCGACCGATCTGGTGCTGCGCTATGCGCGCTCGCAATACGGCGATGGCGCCGCGCTGTGGGGCGCTCCAGCGGCACGCCGGGCGCAAGTGGCCTCCGGCACGGCGAGCTGGAATCGTTCCCGGGGCCAGACCTTGTCGCTCAAGGCCCGGCATGAGCTGGCCTCGGGCCTGAAGCTGCATGCGGTCACTGCGCTGAATGATTTCCGCGACCGCGTGCAGCAGGACACGGACTTCATGCCTGCGGACATGCTTCATATAGGCCGCAACAACCATTTGCGCACGCTGTCGCAGGAGCTGCGGCTGGAAGGGCGGGCGGGTGCCGCCGACTGGCTGGCAGGCTTGTATGCCGACCGCAGCGACAACGTCTTGCAGAGCATCAGCCAGACCGCGATGGGACTGGCCGACATGCGCGCCACGCAGAAAAGCGGCACGGCGGCGATTTTCGCGCACGGCAGCCTGCCGCTGTCGGAGCGCTGGACACTGTCTGCCGGCGCCCGCGCCGAGCGCCTGGAGGTTGAGCTCCTGCCCCTGGGGACGGCGCGGCGCAAGCAGGCGTGGACGAGCCTGTCGCCCAAGCTGGCGCTGCAATACCAGATCGGCCCGCAGCACCAGTGGTACGCCAGCATCAGCCGCGGCGTGCGTACCGGTGGCTTCAACGTGATGTCGCCGGCCATGAACTATCCCGCCTACGGGCCGGAGAAGGCCTGGTCGTACGAGAGCGGCATCAAGGGTGCGCTCATGGGCCGGCGCCTGCGCTACTCGCTGGCCGCCTATGTGATGGATATCGGCGACATGCAGGTGATGCAGATGCCGGTCCCCGGCACGATGTACATCACCAGCGCGGCTTCCGCGAGCTCCAAGGGACTTGAGCTGGACCTGGACTACCTGCTGGGCAAGGGCTGGCAGGTCCAGGGCGGGCTCGCCTGGAACCGCACGCGCTTCGACCGTTTCGTCGATGGCGCGGCCGACTATGGCGGCCGGCGCAACCCCTTTGCCCCCGACCTGAGCGGCCACATCGGCGTCCGCTACCAGGCAGCGCAGGGCTGGTATGCCCAGGCCAGCCTGCGGGGCAGCGGCAAGGTCTATCTGGATGCGGCCAACCGCTACCGGCGCAACGGCTACGGCCTGCTCGACCTGGTAGCCGGATACCGGCATGGGCGCTGGGAACTCTCCGCCTATGTGCACAACGCCGCCAATCGCCGCTACGACGCGGTGGGCTACCAGAACGGCTTCGTCACCGTCTACAGCCCGCCGCGCGAAGCAGGGGTGCGGCTGGCCTGGCGCATGTAAACACGTTTGAAGGATATGAGCATGGATTTTCACACCTCGCACCCGCTGCAGCCGTTCTGGGGCATCGCGGCAGCGCCCCTGCAGGCCCAGGCGCTGCAGCAGGCGCTCGAACATGGGCTGTTCCAGCGCCTGCTGCGGCCGGCGACCGCGGCGGCGGCCGCTCAGCAGCTGGGTTTGAACCTGGCGGCCACCAGGGTCTGGCTGGACCTGCTGTGGAGCATGGAGCTGCTGCGGCGGCAGCTGCCAGAACCTGCAGCCGAGCCGGAATACGCCACCTCAGCGATGGCCGCCCGCTTTTTTGCCGACGACGCCCCCGACAACTGCGCCCAGGCCTGGCTGTACCGCGCCCGATTGCTGGGCGGGCTTGCCGCGCAATGGGGCGCGCTGCTGCGCGAAGGGGCCAATCCCCTCAGCCCGGACGGCGCGGCCGCGCCCAAGGGCAGCTGGGCGCAGGCGGCGCGCGAGCAGATCGGCCAGGAGCAGCGCGCGATCACCGTGCCGGCGGTGCAGCGGCTGCTCGATTCGCTGCCGCCCCTGCCGCAGCACGGGCGCTTGCTGGACCTGGGCGGCGGGCCGGGCCATGTGGCGATTGCGCTGGCCAGGCGCCTTCCCGGCTGGACGGGCACGGTCTGCGACCAGCCGGAAACCGCCGAAGTCGCACGCGACAACATCGCTGCGGCCGGCTTGTCGCAGCGCCTGGAGGCCGTGGGCTGCGATCTGAACCACGACGCCATCGGCGCCGGCCATGACCTGATCTGGAGTTCTTCGGTACTGCATTTTCTGCACGATCCGCAGGCGGCGGTGCGCAAGATGCTGCAGGCGCTCAGGCCCGGCGGCCTCTTGCTGCTGGCCCATGCCGAACTGGTGGATGATGCCGCGCTCGCGGCCCGGGTGCTGCCGTTCTACGGCGCGCTCCTGCTGCGCGGCAACTTCCTGCCGCGGCAGGGCGATATGCCGCGGATGATGCTGGAGGCGGGCTGCGTGGATGTCCGGGCGCTGGGCCGCGTAGACTTCCCGATGGCCCCGGTGTGGGTGTATGCGGGGCGGCGGCCATGAAGCTGGCGCGCCGGCAGGCGCTGCGCTCATGGTGGCCGCAGCAATTGCTGCTGGGCTGGGTCCATCTGGTGCTGACCGCGCCGGTGATCTACCTGTATGTGGGCCTGCCGCTCGTCATGCGCCAGCAGGGCTGGAGCGGCACCGACATCGGCCTGCTGCAACTGTCTGGCCTGCCCGCGGTGCTCAAGTTCGTGCTGGCGACCCCGGTCGACCGCTGGCGCTGGGGACGGCGCAGCTACCGCAACTGGGCCATCGTGCTCGGTCTGGCCTATGCGGTGGCGTTGCTGGTGCTGGGCGCGCACGATCTGCGCGGCACGCCGTATGCCTTGCTGTTCCTGCTGGCCATGCTGGTCAGCCTGCTCGGAGCCTGGGCCGACGTGCCGGTCAATGCCCTGGCCATCCAGGTGCTGCCCGCATCCGAGCGCATGCGCGCCGGCGCCGTCCGCTCGGCGGCCACGTCGATCGGCGCCATCGTGGGCGGTGGCCTGATGCTGATGCTGCATGCCCGCCTGGGCTGGGCCTGGCCGCTGCAGGTGCTGGCGCTGGGCTTGCTGTCGGCAGTAGTGCTGCTGCTGTTGGCGGTGCCGGCAGGGCAGGGCACGGAGCCTGGCATGGAACAGGCCGAGCGGCCGCGGGCCGGTGCGCGCGAATGGCGGGCCTGGTTCGGCACCGCCGAGCACCGTGCCTGGACACTGCTGCTGGTGCTGTATTGCCCGCTGATCGGCGCGGTCTGGGTCTATCTCAAGCCCTTGATGCTCGACCAGGGCTTTGCGCCGGAGCAGATCGCGCTGATCGTCGGCGTCGCGGGCGGGCTCGCCGCCGCCGTGGCCAGCATGGCTGGCGGCCGCATGTCCCGCCGGCATGGCGCGCGCTGGGCGTTGCCGCTGTTTGCGGCATGCAACCTGCTGGCGCTGGGCGTGCTGGCGGCCGCGGTGATGCTGCGCCTGGGGCCGGGTGCGCTGATTGCCGCCTGCATGGGCGTGGCGCTGGCGATGGGCGCTTCGGCCGGCCTGGTATTCGGGCTGATGATGTACCACGCGCGGCCAGGCCTGTCGGCGCTGGACTATGGCATCCAGTCCAGCCTGTTCATTGCCGGCCGCACTGCCGCGCCCATGCTGGCCGGCTTGTTGCTGGATTGGGGCGGGTATCCTGGAATGCTGTTGGGCCTGATGGCTGGATTGGCGCTGGTGGTGCTGCTAGCCTGGCGCGCGCGTGAGCGCATCTTCACCCAGGCCCGCCGGCCCGGGCAGGGCGGTGGTGGAGGCGCTACACTGCCGGGTGTTACGACATAACACCCGCATGCCATGCTGCCATCCGCCAAGCCGCACTCCCATGAGCTGACCAAGCACCAATCGCTGGTGCTCGATGCGCTCGCGCGCGAAGAGAGTCCGGCCAGCGCCTACACGCTGCTCGACCACCTGCGCGGCGAGGGCCTGCGTGCGCCACAGCAGGTGTACCGTGCGCTGGACAAGCTGATCGAATACGGCCTGGTGCACCGGGTCGAGACCCTGAACTCCTTCGTGGTGTGCGCGCACCCGCACGAGCACCGCCATGGCCTGGTCGTCTTCGCCATCTGCGACCAGTGCGGCCATGTGGACGAGTTTCCGGACCAGGCGGTCGAGCGCCGCCTCAAGGGCTGGTCCAAGGACCATGCCTTCCGCATGAACACCGCCACCGTCGAGATGCACGGCACCTGCGGCCGCTGCGATGTGCAGGGATAGCGGCTTCAGAAATCCATCTTCAGGCTGACCGAGGCGGTGCGCCCCGGTGCGGTGTAGGCCGCCAGCCGGCTGTCGTTGCCCGTCAGTCCGCTGACCGTGGACCAGTCGAAATACCGGCGGTCGAACAGGTTGTAGACGGCCAGGTTCAGCGTGGTCTGCTTGCCAAGGCGCCAATAGGCGCTCATGTCCAGGGTGGCATAGCCGGCGGTCTTGAGCGGCACCGGGGCGGTCGGGCCGGTCTGCGCCAGCACTTCATTGACGCGCCGCTTGCCCGCAACGAAATTGCCGCTGAGCTGCGCGCCGAAGCGTCCGCCGCGCTGGTCCCAGCGCAGCCCGGCCACCAGCCGCGCGGGCTGGATGCTGTTGAGTGGCTGGCCGGCGCTCTTGTCGTTGCCCATCGACCACTGCAGCGCGCCGATCAGGCGCCAGCGCTGCGCGATCGGCATCTGGCCCTTGGCCTCGATGCCGTAGATCTCCACCTCGCCGATATTGCGCGACTGAAAGCGTCGGATGGCACGCGGGCCGCCGCTTTGTCCCGCCGGGATATAGGCGATCATCTGCGTGTCGATGAAATCGGTGTAGCGGTTATAGAAGGCCGACAGCTCGTATGAGCCGATCCCGCTCTCGCCGCGCAGGCCCAGCTCCACGCCCCGGCTGCGCTCGGGCCTGAGACTGGGGTTGGGGATGAAGTCGTGGATGAAGGTGGACACCGGCACCTGGCCGATGCGGTTCAACTGGTCGTAGGTGGGCATGCGAAAGCCGGTCACATAGTTGGCGTAGGCCACCTGGCGCGGACGCCATTCGTAGCTCAGGCCCAGGCGCGGTGTCCAGACGCTCTTGCTCAGGCCCACCGGAGCGCTGCCGGCAACGTTGGCGTTGGCGAACAGGGCATCGGGCTGGGGCGAGAGCCGGTAGGTGTCATAGCGCAGGCTGGGGGTCAGGCGCAGCCTGCCGTCGCCGAAGGCCATTTCGTCCTGCACGAAGATGCCGATGTTGCGCACGTCGGTATCGGGCGCAGTCTTGCGGGGGTAGACGTCGCCGTCGATCACATGCGTCGCGCCGGTGCCGGCAGCCGTGCGCTGCAGCGCATCGCTGTAGACGCTGACCGATTTGGACACCATGTCCACGCCCGCCACCCAGCGATGCGCGATGCCGGCGCGCTCCAGCTGGCCATCCAGCTGCAGGTTGCCCGACCACTGTGGCTCGCGGTAGGCCAGCGTGCCGTCGCGCTGCAGGCCGGGCGAGCTGCCGGGCGGCTGGCGCATGTCGTGGGTGCGCTCGGTGCTGCTGCTGCGCTGCCAGTCGAGCTGCGCCGAGAAGTGGTCGAACCAGGTGCCGCTGGGCGCATGGCGGTAGGTCAGTCCCAGGCGGTCGCGCCGGCTGCTGTCGTCGGCCTGGCTGCCGGTGATGCGTGTGCCGCCGGCAATCGGGCCGATCAGCGATTGCTGCCCGGTGCGGATGGATTGTTCGTAGTGTTCGCCGCTGAAGGTCAGTGACTGCGTGGAGTCGATGTCGAGCACCGACTTGAGCAGCAGGCTGCGCTGCTGGCTGTCCTGCGGGTCGGGGTGCAGGGCGCCGTCCGGGTGGTTCTTGAGCTGGTGGCCATCGCGCGCCGTGAAGGACAGCAGGTTCTGCGTCGGGCCGGCGCGAAATGCCAGGTCGGCATGGCCCCAGCGGCTGTTGTCGCGGCCGTCGAAGCCGGTGGAGGCAGAGCCGGCGAAGCTCCTGGAGCTGTCCAGGAAATCCTGCGGCGACAGCGTGCGAAACAGCACCACGCCGGCCAGCGCATCGCTGCCGTACAGGCTGGACGCAGGGCCCTTCAGCACTTCCGTGCGGCTGAGCGACAGCGGGTCGAGCTTCAGCTGGCCCAGGTTGGCGCCAGCGGCGACATAGCCGCTGGGCAGAGGCACGCCGTCCACGAACATGCCCAGGCGCTGGCCGCCAATGCCCCGCACCTCGATGCCGGCCTCGCCACCGCGGCCGCGCGGCTCGCGCTTGACGGCGATGCCGGGCTCGTAGCGGAACATCTCGCTGAAGTCCGTTGCCAGGCTGTCCTGCAGCTGCGCCTCATCGATCACCGTCACGGTGGCCGGCGTGGTCAGCGCCGCGGTGGGCTGGCGCGTCGCGGTGATGACGACTGCCGGCAGCGATGCTGCTTTGCCGCCATCCAGCCCGGCCGGCGCATTTGCCGGCAACTCCTGCCCCCACACGGTGCCGCCAGCGGCGGCCCATATACCCCACATGGCTGCGTACAGCCGTGTCACACGAAACATGCTATCTCCACTTTTTCCGATTCGACAAACTTTGAATGTTATAACATCACAAAACTATGGTTGCGCATATTTGAGGACAGGCAGGAAAAAATGGAGTGGGCTCGTGGTTCAATAAAAACAATCCGGGGCGGGCGCCGCATGCTGATCGCCGGCCTGCTGATCCTGCTGGCCGCCGCCGCGCTGTGGCTGGCATGGCACAGCTGGCTTGCGCCGACGCGGGTCGCGCTGGTGCATTACCCGGACTTCCAGGCCGCGCGGCTGATCAAGGCGAGTCCTGGCATCTTCACCCGTGCCGAGGTGCTGCCGCTGGATCGCCTCGCCCAGGCGCGGCGCCACGACCTGGTGCTGGTCTTTGGCCGCGGCCTCAAGCTCGACGACGCGCAGGCGCAGCAGCTGCGCGCCGCCGTCCAGGCAGGCACGGCCATCTACGTCGACGGCGCCACCAACCCCGAGCACGGCACGCTCACCAGCTTGAAGGGGGCGGATCTGGACGCCGTCGCGGCCTATCTGCGCGCCGGCGGCCCGGTGAACTACGCGCGGCTGCAGACCTATGCCCGCCGGGTGCTGGACGGCAAGCGCTGGTTCGCGGGCGCGGTGGAGCCGCCGCTGCCCGTGCCGCAGGACGTGCTCTTCCATCTGGCCGACGACGCGGTGTTCGCCGATTTCGCCAGCTTCGAGCAGTACCTGCAAAAACAGCCGGGCTGGAGGCCGGGCCGCCCGCGCCTGGCCTTGCTGACCAGCGTGCCCGGCCCCTTCAATGCCAACCGCGACCATGTGGATGCGAGCATCCGCGCCTTCGAGGCGCGTGGCTTCGAGGTGGTGCCCATTGCCGCCGTGCGCCAGCGGCTGGCCTTTCTCCGCCAGGCCGATCCGGCGGCGGTGGTGTACATGCCGCACGGCAGGCTCACCGTGGGGCAGGCCGACGAGGCGCAGCAATGGCTGCGGGCGCGCAATATCCCGCTGTTCGCGCCGGTCAGCGTGTTCAGCGAAGCCGGCGAATGGCAGGCCGAGCAGCGCGGCGTCGATGGCGGGCTGCTGACCATGTCGGTCACGCTGCCCGAGATCGATGGCGCCACCACGCCGATGGCGATTGCCGCACAGTTTCGCGACCAGGACGGGCTGCGCGTGTTCCGGGCGCTGCCGCAGCGGCTGGAGCGATTTGCCGACCTGGTGCAGCGCACCGTGGCCCTCAAGGCCAAGTCCAATGCCGACAAGAAGCTCGCCATCTACTACTACAAAGGTCCGGGCCAGAGCGCGCTGACGGCGGGCGACCTGGAGGTGGTGCCTTCACTCTACGCCTTGCTCAGGCACCTGCAGGCCGACGGCTACCGTGTGGACGGGCTGCCCGCCACCCAAGCCGGCTTCGCCAGCTTGCTACAGCAGCACGGCCCCAATATCGGGCCCTATGCCAAGGGCGATTTCGCCCGGTTCCTGCGCGACGCGGAGCCGGCGTGGGTGTCTGCCGCGCAGCTGGGCGGATGGTGCGGCAAGGCCATCGCCCGGGCCCTGTGCGAACAGGTGGCCGGGCAATTCGGCCCGGCGCCTGGCGCGTACCTGAGCCAGCCGGGCCGCATCGCCGTCGCGCGCGTGCCGCTGGGCAACGTGGTGCTGCTGCCGCAGCCGCTGCCCGGAGTGGGTGGCGACAGCTTCAAGCTGGTGCATGGCACCAAGCAGGCCCCGCCCTGGCCCTATCTGGCTTCCTACCTATGGACGCGCGAAGTCTTTGGCGCCGACGTGGTGATGCATTTCGGCACGCACGGCAGCCTGGAATTCACGCCCTACAAGCAGGTGGCGCTGTCGGACAACGATTGGCCCGACGCCCTGATTGGCGGCCTGCCGCACCTGTACCTGTACACCATGGGCAATGTCGGCGAGGCCATGATCGCCAAGCGCCGCGGCTATGCCACCATCGTCTCGCACCTGACGCCGCCGCTGCGCGAGGGCGGCGTGCAGGCCGGCTACAAGCAGCTGGCCGATCGCCTGCAGGCCTGGGCGGCCGCAGGCAGCCCGGCGATCAGGCAGCAGTATGCGCAGGACATCCAGCGCCAGGCGGCCGCGCTGGGCTTGCACCGCGACCTGGGGCTCGATGCGCAAAAGCCCTGGAGCGAGGCGCAGCTGGAGCAACTCGCCGACCACATGGAAACCGTGGCGGGCGCGCGCATCACCGCCGGCCTGTACACGCTGGGCACCGCCTATGCGCCGCCCGCGCTGGCTGCCACCGCGCGGCTGATGGGGCTGGATGCGGTGGTCCAGGCCCTGGCCGAGCTGGATGTGGCGCGCGGCAGCGTGCGGCGCGAACAGCTCGACCGCGCGGCCTGGCTGGCCCATGCCTACCGGCCGCGTGCCGAGGCCTTGATCGCCCGGGCCGAGCGTGGTGCTGCCCCGGAGCTGCTGCTGGCGCAGCTGCTGCAGCCTGGCGAGCTGCAGCGCGCGCAGGACTGGGAGCGGGCCCAGAGCCGCCCCGGCGACGACGAGCTGGTGCGCGGGCTGATCGCCATGGGCGAGTCGCGTGCGCGCCGCCCTTCGGCCACCGTGTCTGGTGGCAGAGCCGGCGATGCCGCGTTGCGCCGGCATCTGTCGCGCGCGCTGGCCGACCCGGCAAAGCGCGAATTCCTGGAGGGGCTGCGCTCCGACCAGAAGCTCAAGCAGGCGCTGCGCACGCTGGATCCGCAGGCGCTGCAGACCGCACGCGCCGTGGCCCAGGCCATTCCTGCCATGGCCCGGGCGCTGGAGATCGCCACCGACGCAGACGTGCAGCCCCTGCTGGCTGCGATGCAGGCCGAGCCGGTGCGCCAGAAAATCCTGGGTTGGCTGGCCGACCCGGCATTGCAGCAAGAGGTGAGGCTGCAGGCGCAGGATCTCCGCCAGGGCTTGCTGGTCCAGGCTCGCGAGCACCAGGGGGCGCTGGAGGCGGCCGAGGCTGTGGGCGATGCATCGGCGGCACGGCAACGGGCGAGCGCAATGCCTGCACCGGCGCAAGCGCTGCTGCTGGCGAGCCTGCGCTTTTGGCAGCAAGCGGGGCCGCTGCCGGATGAATGGCAGCAGCGCCGCGAGCGGGCCGCAGGCGGCATCGCGCACCTGGCACGTGCCCTGGAGCGCAGCGCCGCCGAAAGTGCCGAGGGCGAGAGGCGCTTTGCCCAGGCCGTACTCACGCTGCGCGAGCGCTTGCAGGCGATTCCCCACTACCGGGCCCAGTTGGCGCAAAGCCCGGCACGCGAGCTGGCCGCGCTTGGCAATGCGCTGGCCGGCGGCTATACGCCGCCCTCGCCGGGCGGCGACCCGCTCGTCAATCCGGCCGCGCTGCCCACCGGGCGCAACCTGTTTGCCATCGACGCGGAGAAAACCCCGTCCGAGCAGGCCTGGACCGTGGGCCGGCAAATGGCTGAGCAGATGCTGGCCCAGCACCGTGCCGCGCACGATGGGCAGTGGCCGGGCAAGGTCGCCTTCACGCTATGGGCCGGCGACTTCATCCATACCGAGGGCGCCGGCATCGCGCAGATCCTCTATCTGCTGGGCGTGGCGCCGGTGCGCGACCCGTTCGGGCGCGTGTCGGGCCTGCGCCTGATCCCGCGCGAGGAGCTGGGCCGCCCGCGCATCGACGTGGTGGTGCAAACATCCGGCCAGTTGCGCGATCTGGCGGCGTCGCGCCTGTATCTCATCAACCAGGCCGTGGCGATGGCCGCGCAGGCGCGCGAGCAGGACAACGCGGTCGCCCAGGGCGTGCAGGCGGTGGAGCGGGCGCTCAAGGAGCGAGGCGCCGCACCGGCCGATGCGCGCCGCTTTGCCGCGGTGCGCGTGTTCGGAGGCGTGAACGGCAACTACGGCAGCGGCATCATGGGCATGGTCGAGGCCGGCGACCGCTGGCAGGAGCGCGCCGAGGTCGCCGGCACCTATCTGGCCAACATGGGTGCCGCCTTTGGCGAGGGCGAGCTGTGGGGCGCTTTCCAGGCGGGGGCGTTCGAGGCGGCGCTGGCCGGCACGCAGGTGGTGGTGCAGCCGCTCGAATCCAATACCTGGGGCCCCATCTCGCTGGACCACGTCTATGAATTCATGGGCGGCCTGAACCTGGCGGTGCGCGAGGTCACCGGGCAAGATCCGGCGGCGTACTTCAGTGACTACCGCAACCCCTCGCGGCCTGCCATGCGCGAGGCCAAGGTGGCCATCGCGGCAGAGGCACGCGCCACGGTATTGAACCCGGCCTACATCGAGGCCCTGGCCAAGGGCGGTGCATCGTCCGCCGAGGTGTTCGCCGAGACCCTGCGCAACCTCTATGGCTGGAATGTGATGAAGCCCGACGCCATCCCGCACGAGCTATGGGATGCCTTGCACGATACCTATGTGCGCGATGCACGCGGCCTGGGCGTGCACCAGTTTTTCGAGCGCGCCAATCCCTATGCACTGCAGGAGATGACGGCAGTGATGCTGGAAACCGCGCGCAAGGGCTACTGGCAGCCGGGGGCGGCGCGCCTGGGCGAGGTCGCCCGCCTGCATGCCGAGCTGGTGGCCCGCTTTGGCGCCAGCGGCACCGGCTTTGTCAATGACAACCGGGCGTTGCGCGGCTTCATCGCCGAGCAGCTGGCAAGCGACAGCCGCAAGGCCTACGACGCGGCGCTGCAGTCCTCGAACCAGGGCGTGGCCATCGCCACCGACAAGGCCACCGTGCTGCGCAAGGCCGACGGTGCGCCGGCGGCGCGCCCATCCGAGCCGCCGCTCGCCTCCGGCGCGGTCAGCGCGAAGCCGGCCATGGCGCTGCGCCCGGGGGCATCCGCCATGGCGGTGTTGGCTGGCGCGCTGGCGTTGCTGGCGGCCTTGGTGTGGTGGCTGCGCCGCCGCCATGGAGCACGGGCATGAGCTGGGACGGGGGCATTCTGGTGCTGCTGGCTGCCTGCTGCATCGCGCTTGCGGCCTTGCTGGCCAGTGACTGGCCCAGACCCTGGCAGGTGGCTATGGCCTTGGTCCTGGCCGCCGCGCTGCTGGCGTTGGGCGAGCTGGCCAGTCGCACCAGCATGGCCGAGATACTGCACTGGGCTGCGGCGCCTCAGCGCCGGCAGGACCTGGCGGCGCTGTTGCTGGCCGAGGCGCTGCTGTTCGGCAGCCAGGCCGTGCAAGCCGCGCAGACCGAGCAGGGGCAGGCGGCGCGCGGTTGGCGCTGGCTGGGCTGGCTGCTGCCGCCGTCGGCGCTGTTGTCGCTGTTCTTTGCTCAGGTGGCGGTGATGCTGCAGGTCGATGGCTGGGACTACGGCGCGCTGGCCGGGTTGTGCGCCCTGGGCTTTGCGCTGGCGCTGGTTGCCGCAGCGGTGCTGCTGCGCTGGGCCTTGCCCGATGCCGCCACGCGCTGCGCGCTGCGCGTGGGACTCCATGGCGCGCAGGCCCTGGCCGGGCTGTGGCTGGCGCGGCCCGGCTTTCAGGCTGCCATTGGCCCCGTACCGCTGTGGGGCGGGCGGCTGGCCATCATGGCTGCCGTAGTCGCCCTGCTGGCCGCGCTGGGCTGGCTGCTGCAGCGGCGGTGCTGAATTCCTCAAGAAAGCAAACATGGAATCACTGATACAAACCCTCTCCTGGATCTCGACCGCGCTGCAGGTGCCGGTGGTGGTCGCCATTCTCTACCTGCTGGTACGCGGCCTGCTGGCGCTGGGCGACTTCTACGGCCGCTGGAGCGACCGCCTGCATCGCATGCGCGGCACCGGTGCGCTGGCCTTGGTGCCGGCCGGTGAGCTGCTCGATACGCTGGAGCGCACCACGGTGCGCAAGGCGGATGCGCTGCGCCAGGCCCTGGCCGCCTTGCGCCAGGCACCCGCCGACGCCGCCTGGCACGAGCGCGTGTTGGCCGGGTTCGAGTTGGCCGCGGACCGCCGGCTCGCGCTGTTTCGCACCATGACGCGCATAGGCCCGCTCCTGGGGCTGATGGGCACACTGATACCGCTGGGGCCCGCCCTGGTGGCGCTGGCCGCCGGCGACATCGCGGTGCTGGCGCGCAAAATGGAGGTGGCATTTGCCACCACCGTCGTCGGGCTGGCGATAGGGGCCATCGGCTTCATGCTGCACCAGGCGGCGCAGCGCTGGGCGCTGGACGACCTGTCGCTGCTGGAGTTCGTCAGCGCACGCCTGCGGGAGACCTCTGCATGAGGCGCCGCCGCTCCCTGCTGCGCGGCGCCGACGGCGACGACATGGACCCGATGGGCTTTTTGATCAACCTGTTCGATGTCGCCCTGGTCTTTGCGCTGGCGCTGATGATCGCGCTGGTGTCCAACCTGCGCATTGCCGACATGCTCACCGCCAAGGATTTCACCGTGGTCAAGAATCCAGGCCAGCCGAACATGGAAATCATCACGCGCGAAGGCGGCAAGGTCTCGCGCTACGTAGCCGGCGATGCCGGGGCCGACGGCGCGAGCGCCCGCCAGGGGCAGCGCGTGGGCACCGCCTACCGGCTGGAGAGCGGCGAGATCATCTATGTACCGGACGATGGCGCCACCGGCAAGTGAGCGGCGGCGGGCCCGGCATCGTTCGGACAGCCCGAATATCCATGCTTAATTCTCGTTTATAAATGAGAATCATTAATTTTTAGGCTATGATGCGGGCATTGCGAGAGAGGAAAGCAGCGCCGCTTCCCCTCCAGGGTTTCATCGTGGGGCGACCCGAGGTTGCATGCAGCCTCCAAGGTCGTTTTTGCTAGCCATCGGTTCGCCGGCCAGCCATGCTTTTTTCTCCATGGTCCCGATCAATAGCATCATCTCGCCGCCAACCGCGCGGCGCTTCAGCATATGGAACAACTAGACAGGCTCAAGGACACCGGGCTGAAGATGACCTTGCCGCGCATCAAGGTGCTGGAATTGTTCCAGTGCAGCGAGCGGCGGCATCTCACGGCCGAGGATGTCTATCGTCAGCTGGTCGAGCTCGGCTTCGACCTGGGCCTGGCCACCGTCTACCGCGTGCTGTCGCAGTTCGAGCAAGCCGGCATCCTCAAGAAGAACCAACTGGGCGCGGGCCGCGCGATCTATGAGCTGTGCGATGGCGAGCCGCACCACGGGCACCTGGTCTCGCTGGCCGACGGCCAGGTGCATGAATTCTTCGATCCGCAGATCGAGGCCCGCCTGGCGGCGATTGCGCAGGAACATGGGCTTGAGATGACGGACTACGTCATGACCGTTTTCGGGCGCCCGCGTTCGTAGCCCAGGCCACGCGGCGCCTGAGCTCGCTGGGCAGCAGCCCGAATTGCTTCTTGAACGCAATGCCGAAATGGCTCAGGTTGGCATAGCCAACGTGTTCACCGGCTTCGGTCACATTCATCTCGCTGCTTTCGATCAGGCGCCAGGCCAGGCGCATGCGTTCGTACTGGTGCAGGGCATGCATCGTGGTGCCGAACAGCTGCTTGAAGCCCTGCTTGAGGCTGAAGCTGTTCATGCCGCAGGCGCGCGCCAGCGCGTCGATGGTCGGTGCCTGGGCCGGGTTGGCCAGCAGCAGCTCGCGCGCATGCTGCAGGCGGCGGCGTGCCGCCGCGGGCACCGCCGCGCCCGCATCGCCGTGGCACTGCATGATGCGCGCCAGCACTTCCAGGCTCTTGGCCTCGCGCAGCAGGGCGCCGCCCGGCGCCTCGCCCAGCAGCAGCGCGGCCAGCTCGTTGGTGGCCTGCAGCGTGGCCGGGTCGGCCGCATGCAGCGCGAATGCGCCCCGCGCCATCAGGCGGCTGTGGAATTCCTGCCCTTGCTCGCCCGCGAGTTGCTCCAGTGCCTGCGGCGCGATCAGCAGGCCGACCTCGCGGATCTCGCCTTGCAGCTGCATGGTCCAGGGTACGCCGGGCAACTGGGCCAGCATCGCCTGGTGCGGCTCGAAGCGCAGCCTGCGCCCATCGCCCTGGGCGTCGAGGCTGCCCTGCAGCAGTACCGAGATATGCAGGCGCGGCTCGGTATCGCAGCCGGCGATGCGCACCGGCTCGGAAAAGCCCAGGTGCATTGCATAGGCATCGAGCCCGCTGTTGCTGCACGAGCCGCTGGCGATCCACTGCAACCCGGGGTAGGCGTGGACCACCTCGGTGGGTATCTGGCCGGTCATGTCGATGGGCGCCGCAGCTTGCATGAAAAACTCCCTCCGCGGATAGCGTGGCAGCGCCACGGGTTAGTCATTTGTTAATGAGAAGCATTATCGTTCAATGTCTTTGTTACAGGAAGTCAGGACATGATGATTTCTCGCCAGGGCCCGTGCCGGCGGGCGCCTTGCTCGCACCGTCTCCAGCTTGCCCCGTTGATGCTGGCGCTGGCCGCCGGCCTGCTGCCCGCGGCCGCCCGGAGTGCGGATGCATCGCTGCCCGCGGTGACGGTGAAGGAGCGCTCGCCCGCCGCCGTGCCGCTCGGGCTGGCCGCCAGCGCCGATGCGATGGAGGGACAGGCGGTGGAGCAGGGGCGCATCGAACACCTGGGCGATGTGGCGCAGCAGGCCCCCAACGTCTTCCTGGCCGATATGGCACGCGCCGCGCCGCACCTGAGCATTCGCGGCCTGGGCTTTTCAGATGACGAATCCGACGGCGTGAGCAACAGCGTCCACATCGACGGCGTGCAGGTCTATAGCCATGCGCTGGGCCAGTTGTTCGACCTCGACCGCATCGATATCCAGCGCGGTGCCCAGCTCACCGGCCCCGGCAGCATCGGCGGCACGGTGGACATGCGCACGCGCGACCCCGGCTTTGCCTTCGGCGGCAACGCGCAGCTGGACTACGGCAGCGGCAACCGCCGGCGCGCCACCGTGGGGCTGGACTTGCCGCTGGCCGAGCGCACCGCGCTGCGCGTCGCCGCAGGCGTGGACAAGGCCGATGGCTATGTGAAGAACATCTTTCTCGGGCGCGACGATACCGGGGGCTGGGACAGCCGCTTCGCGCGCCTGAAACTGCTGCACCGCGATGGCCAGGGAGGCGAGTGGCGCTTGGGATTGCACCATCTGGAGAGCACCGGGGGCAACGACTTCTTCGTTCCCCATGCGCTGGGCCGCAAGCATGAATCGAACAATACCGAGGCCGGCCGAAGCGATACCGGCTACACGCTGGCGAGCGCCGAGTACCAGGGCCGGCTGGCCGGTGGCAGGCAGCTGCTGGTGCGCCTGGGCGCGCAGCGCTCGCACTGGAACTTCTGGATGCCGTGGTCGGCCTACCAGGCCTTCTCCGGCCAGGACATCAAGAACCAATCGTGGAGCGCGGAAACGCAACTGTCGGGCGCGGCTGGCGCCATCGACTGGATGGCGGGCATGTACCTGGGGCGCGAGAAGCGCGACGCGCCCTACCTGTACGACATGAGCCCTTACTTCAAAAGCCAGACCACGGCGGACATCACCGGCACCAATGCGGCCTTGTTTGGCGAGGCCGGCTGGCGCTTTGCCCGCGACTGGCGCCTGGCCGGGGGCCTGCGCTACGAGCGCAACCGCCGCAGCATGGACTGGAGCGCCAGTTATCTGGAGGGCTTTGATACGGCCAGTGCCAGGCTGTCGAATGGGGCATGGCTGCCGCGGCTGTCGCTGCAATGGCAGCCGGCGGCCGGCCTGATGGAGCGCTTCGGCTGGATGACCGTGGGGCGCGGCTACAAGCGGCCCGGTTTCAACCACTATTCCAGCAGCGGCGATGCGGCGCGCACCCCGTATCGCGCCGAGTACAACAACTTCATTGAAATAGGCCAGCGCTGGCGCGATGCCCAGGGCCGCTGGGAGCTGGGCGCGACCGTCTTCCAGAACTGGCTGCACGATCAGCAGGTGGTGGAGCTGCGCGACGGCGGCGGCAGCACCACGGTCAATGCGCGGCGCTCGCACAGCCGCGGGCTGGAGCTGAGCGGCCTGTGGCGGCCCGGCGCCGCCTGGCAGCTGCGCGGCTTTGCCGGCCTGCTCGATGCCCGGTATGACGAGTTCGTCCACCCGGGCGTGGGTGTGGACTACGCGGGTGTGCGCCTGGTCAACTCGCCGCGCCACTCCTTCGGGCTTGCCGCCACCTGGCGGCCCGATGCGCATTGGGAGCTCGCGCTGTCGCTCACCCGCCAGGGGCAGTCGATCTTCAGCAAATCCAATGCGCTCGCCAATCCCGCCCATACGCTGGTGGACGCGCAGATCAGCTACCGGCAAGGGGCGTGGACAGTGGGCGTCTATGGCAAGAACCTGGCCGATGCGACCTACTACTCCGCCGCCTTCGGCGATCTGGTCGTGGCCGCGGCGCCGCGTACCGTGGGCGTGCGGCTGGCGGTGGACTTCTGATGGCCCCGCAGCTTTTGCGCGCCAGCCAGTACCGGGCGCTGGCGCTGATGTACCTGAGCCAGGCACTGCCCACCGGGCTTGCATTCGCCGCCCTGGGGGCTCTGATCCGCGATGCCGGGCACGACGTGGCCGCCGTCGGCTGGACCGGGCTGGCCTTCATTCCCTGGGCGCTGCGCTTTCTCTGGGCCAGTGCCACCGACAACGCCTGCGCGCGCCGCGGCCATGGCAGGGTTGCCCTGCTGCTGCAAGCCCTGATGGTGGCGCTCAGCCTGCTGCTGGCCATTCTGGCGCCCGCCGGCAACCTGGGCCTGGCGCTGGCGGCGGTGGTGGCCCTCAATGCCGTGGCTGCCACGCAAGGCATAGTCACCAACGGCTATGCGGTGGCCCACCTGCAGGACGCCACCGCACCCGTCAACGCCATCCAGGTAGCTGGCTATGGCCTGGGCATGATGCTGGGCGGCGGTGGCTATCTCATGGTGCACGACGCGCTGGGCTGGGCCGGCGCGGCGCTGGGCATGGCGGCACTGCTGGTATTGGCGGGAGCCGCGCTGTGGCTGGATGCCCGCTGGCGCAGGCTGCGCACGGATCGCACCGGGCCGGCCGTGCGCCTGCGCGATCTGTTCGAGCACCGTGACCTGGGCCTGGCCTTGCTGGTGGCGCTGGGCTTCAAGGTGGCGAGCCACGCGGTGGCCACCCTGGTGCAGCCCTGGCTGGTGGATCGCGGCTGGGACATCGCCGCCATCGGCCGCTTCCAGGTTGTGGTGATCGGCGCCGTCTGCCTGGGCGGCGTGGTCATCGGCGTGCCGCTGGCGCGCTGGCTCGGCCATCGTGGCGCGGTGCTGGCCAGCAGTGCGGCCGTGGCCCTGTGCATGGGCGTGGGCTGGGCGCTGCACAGCTTCGATATCCGTGCGCCCTGGCTGCACTATGCGGCATTCGGTGGGCTGGGCCTGTTTGAGGGCGCATTGTTCGTTGCCGCCTGGGCCTTGCTGATGCGCTGGGCCTCGCCCGAGCATCCCGGCACCGACTACGCCACGCTGCAATGTGCCGAAAGCCTGATGGGCATGGCCGTCGCGGGCGGCATAGGCGCGCTGGCGCAGCACCTGGGCTACGCCTGGGTGTTCGGCCTGGCCTGGCTGGCGGCCGGTGTTTCGGTGCTGCTGCTGGCGCTCTGCCTGCCGCGCCTGCAACTGCAGGGCGAGGGCGGCGCTGGGTAGCAATGCCATGAAAGAGGACATGATGAAAGCACAAGCACTTGCCCGAACGCCGGGCTTTGCCGGGCTGCTGCGCCTGGCACCCTGGACCCTGGCGCTGGCGGTTGCTTGTGCCATCGCCTCGGCGGCCCTGAGCATCGCGCCGCTCTGGTTCATCTACCGCATCGTGGTGGAACTGTTCCCGGCCGCCCCGGCAGCCACGCCCGACATGCCCGCCATCTGGCGGCTGGCCTGGTGGGCGCTGGGCCTGCTGGCGCTGCGCTGGGCGCTGATGGCCGCCAGCCACGCACTGGCGCACATGGGCGCCTTCGCCATCCAGCACCGGCTGCGCCTGGCGATGGCGCGGCGCCTGGGCGAGGTGCCGCTGTCCTTCTTCGCCGGGCGCGGCTCGGGCAGCCTGCGCCGCACGCTGAGCGACGACGTGAACAGCCTGGAAGGCTTCTTCGCCCACATGCTGCCCGATGCGGTGGCCGCGGCCACCGTGCCGCTGGCGGCGCTGGCGCTGCTGTTCGCGGCCGACTGGCGATTGGCACTGGCGGCGCTGGCCCCGCTGCCGCCGGCCTTGCTGGCGCAGTGGTGGTTCATGCGCCACGGCGCCGAGCGCATGCGCGCCTGGAGCGCGCTGCAAAAACGCATCGCCAACCAGGTGGGCGAATACGTTCGCGGCGTGCACGTGGTCAAGAGCTTCGGGCTGGATGCGCGCTCCTTCGGCGAGCTGGCGGCCGCGGTGCGCGGCGCGGTGGACTGGGTGGCCGGCTATGCGCGCGACGGCGTGGCCGGCTGGGCGCTGTTCGTGGGCCTGCTCACGGCCAACCTGGTGGTGGTCGCGCCGCTGGGGGCATGGCTGCATGCGCGCGGCAGCCTGGATGTGCCGACATGGCTGCTGTTCCTGCTGGTGGCCCCGGCGGTGCTGGCGCCGCTGCTGCGGCTGACCTTCGCGCTGGGCGAGCAGATGCAGCGCGCCGAGGCGCTGGCGCGCATCGACGAGGTGCTGGCCGCGCCGGTGCTGGCCGAATCCAGCGCGGCGCGGATTCCCGATGGCCCGCTGGACATCGAGTTCAAGCACCTGCGCCACCGCTACGGCGAGCGGCTGGCGCTGGACGGCGTGGGCTTCACCGCCCGCGCCGGGCAGGTGACCGCGCTGGTCGGCCCCAGCGGCTCGGGCAAGAGCACGCTGCTGCGCCTGGTGGCGCGGCTGTATGAATTTGAATCCGGCAGCCTGCGCGTGGGCGGGGTCAAGGTGTGCGAATGGCCGCTGGATGCGCTGCTGGCCCGCGTGGGCATTGTGTTCCAGGAGGTGGTGCTGTTCAACGCCAGCGTGCGCGACAATCTGCGCCTGGCGCGACCCGAGGCCAGCGATGCCGATATCGAGGCCGCCGCCCGCGCGGCGCAGGCGCACGGTTTCATCGCCGCGCTGCCGCAGGGCTACGACACGCCGCTGGGCGAGCGCGGCGCGCGCCTGTCCGGCGGCGAGCGCCAGCGCCTGTCCATCGCCCGCGCGCTGCTCAAGGATGCGCCCATCTTGCTGCTGGACGAGGCCACCGCCAGCATCGACGCCGAGAACGAGGCGCTGATCCAGCAGGCGCTGAATACCCTCAGCCGGGGCCGCACGGTGCTGGTGGTGGGCCACCGGCTGCGCACCACGCGGCATGCCGACCACATCGTGGTGATGGACGGCGGGCAGGTGGCGGGGCAGGGCCGCCACGAGGAGCTGCTGCGCAGCTGCGACACCTATCGCCGGCTGTGGCGCGACCACGAGCAGGCGCGGGAATGGTCACTGGAGGCAGGGGAGGAGCAGGCATGATCCGCGAACTGGTACAGGCGGGCTTCCGCCTCTCGGGCGAGCGCGACCCGCGGCTGCTGCAGGGGCTGGCCTGGTCGCTGGCCGAAGGGCTGTTCGCTGCGGCTCCGTATCCGCTGCTGTATCTGCTGCTGCGCGCCGTGTTCGGCGGCAGCGCCACGGCGGGCATGGCGCTGGCCGTCGGCCTGGGGCTGGCGGCCTGCGTGGCGCTGCGCATCGCGGCGGCAAGCGTGGGCATGCCGCTGGTGTTCGGTGGTGCCTACGCGATGATGGGCCAGGCGCGGCTGCGCGTGGCCGACCACCTGCGGCGGCTGCCCATGGGCTGGTTCGGGCGCCAGCGCGGCGGCGAATTGGGCGCGCGCCTGACTTCCGACCTCGACCTGGTCGAGAACCTGTGGTCGCACTTTCTCGGCATCTTCGTGTCGGGGCTGGCGATGCCGGCTTTCCTGGCGTTGTTCCTGCTGTGGCTGGACTGGCGGCTCGCGCTGGTGATGCTGGCCGGCATTCCGCTGGCGCTGCTGGCACTGGCCTGGACCCAGCACGCCGCCGCCCGCCCGGGCCAGCGCCTGATCGCGGCCGGCGCCGCGGCCCAGTCCGCGCTGCTGGAGTACGTGCAGGGCATTGGCGTGATCCGCGGCTTCGGCCGCTTCGGCCCGGCCTTCAGGCGCCTGGAGGCGGTGCTGGACGAGCACCATGCCGCGATGCTGGCGATCGAGCTCAAGCCCACCCCCTGGCTGGTGGCCTATGGCTTCCTGCTGGAGGCAGGCTATGTCAGCCTGGTGCTGGCCGGCAGCTGGTGGCTGGCGGCGGGCAGGCTTGCGCCCGAGGTGCTGGCGGCCTTTCTGGTATTGGCCTTGCCGCTTTACCGGCAGTTGTTCGAGGTGGGCCTGTCCACCGTGCTGCTGCGCTTTGCGCGGCGCTCGCTGGCGCGCATCGAGCAGATGCTGCTCGAGCCCGTGCAGCCCGAGCCTGCCGATCCGCGCCTGCCGCAGGGCCATGGCATCGTGTTCGAGAACGTACGCTTTGCCTATGGCGCTGCGCCCGTGCTCGACGGCGTGAGCTGCGCCATCCCCGCCCATGGCCTGACGGCCGTGGTCGGCCCCAGCGGCGCGGGCAAGAGCACGCTGGTGCATTTGATCGCGCGGCTGTGGGATGTGCAGGGCGGCAGCATCCGCCTGGGCGGTGTCGACCTGCGCGATATCGGCACCGATGCCCTGCACCGGCAGGTGGCCATGGTGTTCCAGGATGTGCTGCTGTTCTCCGGCACGGTGCTCGACAATCTGCGCATCGGCCGCCCGGGCGCCAGCCGCGAGGAGGCCATCGAGGCTGCCCGGCGTGCGCAAGCGCATGGCTTCATCATGGCGCTGCCCCAGGGCTACGACACCGTGCTCGACGAAGGCGGCGCATCACTGTCGGGCGGCGAGCGCCAGCGCATCTCCATCGCGCGGGCGCTGCTCAAGAATGCGCCGGTGCTGCTGCTGGACGAGGCCACCGCCAGCGTCGATCCATCCGCCGAGGCCGAGATCCAGCAGGCCGTCGGCGAGCTGGCCAGGGGCCGCACCGTGGTGGCCATCGCCCACCGGCTGGCGAGCATCCGCCATGCCGAGCGCATCCTGGTGCTGGACCGGGGCCGGCTGGTGGAGCAGGGGCGGCATGCCGATCTGCTGCAGCGCGGCGGGCTGTATGCGCGCCTGTGGGCGGCGCAGCAGCAGGCGCGCGACTGGCAGCTGCCGGCCTCGGGCGCGGCGCCTGCGGTCAATCCTGGCTGAGGCTCAGCACTGGCTTTGCAGGTAGTTCTGCAGCCCGACCTTGTCGATCAGGCCGAGCTGCTTTTCCAGCCAGTAGGCATGGTCTTCCTCGGTGTCGCGCAACTGTGCGAGCAAGATGTCCCGGCTCACATAGTCGCCGTGCTGCTCGCACAGCTCCATGCCCTGGCGCAGCCCGGCGCGCACCTCGTACTCGGTGGCCAGATCCTTGCGCAGCATCTCGGGCACGGTCTCGCCGGGCGTGAACTCGGTGGGGCGCATGTCGGGGCGGCCGCCGAGCATCAGGATGCGCCGCAGCAGCGCGTCCGCGTGCTGGGTTTCCTCCTGCATCTCGTGGTTCAGCCGCTCGTAGAGCTGGGTGAAACCTTGGTCCTCGTAGGTGCGCGAATGCACGAAGTACTGGTCGCGCGCGGCGAGCTCTCCCCTCAGGAGTTCTACCAGGTAGCTGATGACTGCAGGATGGCCTTGCATATTGTTGTTCTCGGTGGAGGTTGCGAAGACTGAAGTATCGGCCAATCGGCGCGGCGCACCCGCCCGGGCGCGAAATACCCGCCCATCGGGGCTCTGGATGCAATCCGTAGGTAGAAGCATTCTCATTGCTCGCGCTGCATCGAGCCGCTGGATGCTGCCGCCCTGGCCCGGCGGGAAATTCCGGGCCAGGGCCATGGGCGATAGAATACAAATGGAAATTATTATCATTTCATTGGCTACCTGATGTCCGGAGATTGCCCTGTGCCTGCCGCCCCGTTTGCCGTGCATTCCGAGATGCATGCCCTTTACCGCGACCACCGAGGCTGGCTGCAGGGCTGGCTGCGCAAGCGCCTGGGCAATGCCTGCGATGCGGCGGACCTGACGCAGGACACCTTCGTGCGCGTGCTCATGCGCGAGCCCAGCCAGGAGCTGCGCAATCCACGCGCCTTCCTTGGCACCATTGCCCATGGGCTCATGGTGAACCTGCTGCGCCGCCGCGATCTGGAGGCCGCCTATCTCGATGCGCTGGCCAGCCAGGGGCTTGCGCACGCGCCTTCGCCGGAGGCGCGCGCGCTCGCGCTGGAGGCGCTGATGGAGATCGATGCCATGCTGGATGGGCTGCCGCCCAAGGTGCGCCAGGCGTTCTTGCTGGTGCAGCTCGAAGGGCTGGAGCATGCCGAGGTGGCCCGGCGGCTGGGCGTTTCCGTCAGCTCGGTGCGCCAGTACCTGGCGCGGGCCATGCAGAACTGCCTGATGCTGGCATGAGCGAACTGCGCGGCCCTTCCCCCGACCCACTCGATCCCCATATTGCCCGGGCGGCAAGCGAGTGGTTCGCGCTGCTCAGCTCGGAGTCGTGCACTGAGGCCGAGCGCCAGGCCTGGCGGCAGTGGCGCGGCGCCCACCCGCAGCACGAGCGCGCCTGGCAGCGCGTGGAGCAGGTGGCGCGGCGCCTGGGCATGCTGGAGCCGGCGGCCGCGCTGGCGGTGCTGGCCACCCCGGGGCAGGCGACTGTGCGGCGGCGGCAGCTGCTGGGGTCCCTGGCCATGGCGGGGATTGCCGTTGGCAGCGGCTGGCTGGGCTACCGGCACCTGCCATGGCGCGCATGGGCGGCGGACTACCAGACCGCCACGGGCGAGCGGCGCGAAGTCGTGTTGAGCGACGGCACCCGCCTGATGCTGAATACCGCCACGGCGGTGAACGTGGCCTACGGCCCCCGCTTGCGCCGCATCGAACTGGTGCGGGGCGAGCTGCATATCGCAACCGCTCCCGACCCCCTGGCGCGCCGCTTCGTGGTGGCGACCAGGTTTGCCGAACTGACGCCCGTGGGCACGCGGTTTTCGGTGCGGTTGCAGGAGGCCGGGTTGCGTCTCACGGTGCACGAAGGAGCGGTGCAGGTGCAGGGGCCGCAGCTGGCGCGCCTGGTGCGCGCCGGGTCGGCCGTGTTTGTCGATGCCCAGGGGCCGGGCGAGGCCGAGCCGGCGCCGCAGAGCGCCGATGCCTGGACCCGCGGCATGCTGCTGGCCGATGACATGCGCCTGGCCGACCTGGTGGCCGAGCTGGCACGCTACCGCGCAGGGCGCCTGGTCTGCGATCCGGCCGTCGCGGGGCTGCGGGTGTCGGGCACTTTCCCGCTGCAGGATAGCGACCAGGCGCTGGCCGCCGTGGCGCGTGCCTTGCCGGTGCGGGTGGTGGCGCTGACGCGGCTGTGGGTGAGGGTTGAGGCAAGGTAAAAATGATAGCTAATAGCCATTGACTGCCAATGGTCTCGATCATTTTTCTTGTTTTTTTGCATTTCCAGCTGTCACTTTGCCGTTCTCGATTGGCTATGGAGGTGAAACCATCACCATCGAGGAGCGTTGCATGAAATTCCATCCCCTGGCCTGTGCGGTCTTGCTGGCGGCCGCACCCGCCGCCCACGCGGTTCAGGCCGAGATCCCCGCGGGGCCGCTGGGGCGGGCGCTGTCCCTGTACGCATCGCGCGCCGGCGTGGTGCTGTCCTTCCCCTCGGGCCTGACCGAGGGGCTGCGCACCCAGGGTATCAAGGGCGAGTACTCGGTCAAGGCCGGCTTCGATGCGCTGCTGACGGGCAGCGGGCTGGAGGCCGTGGCCACGCCCGAGGGGGGCTATACGCTGCGCCGCACCGCAGACCGGGCGCAGCCGCAGGCCCCCGCGGCCGTGCCCGCGCCAGCCGCTGCCGCCGGCGAGGCCGCGCTGCCCACCGTGACGGTGACGGCCGCGGCGGCCCTCGGCGCAGGCGGCGGCACCACGGGCTATGTGGCGACGCGCAGCAGCAGCGGCACCAAGGCGGATACGCCGCTGATCGAAGTGCCGCAGTCCATCAGCGTGGTCACGCGCGCGCAGCTCGACGACCAGGGCGCCACCACCGTGCGCGAAGCGCTGCGCTATACGCCGGGGCTGGTGTCCGAATACCGCGGCGCGGGCGGCACGCGCTACGACACCATCCTCTACCGGGGCTTTGGCGGCGGCATCAACTACGACTACTCGTTTCTCGACGGCATGCGCCTGCTGGGCGGCAACTACGCCGTTCCGCAGGTCGACCCCTACCAGCTGGAGCGCATCGACGTGCTGCGCGGCCCGGCCTCGGTACTGTATGGGCAGGGCACGCCGGGCGGCATGATCAACCTGGTGAGCAAGCTGCCCACGGCAGAGCCTTTGCACGAAGTGCAGCTGCAGGTGGGCAACCGGGGCTGGAAGCAGCTCGGGTTCGACCTTGGCGGGCCCCTGAATGGCGATGGCACGCTGTCGTACCGCCTCACCGGCGTGGGGCACAGCGGCGATTCGCAGGTGCAATACCAGAAGGACGAGCGCGCGGCGCTGTCTGGCGGCATCACCTGGCAGCCCGATGCCGACACCCGTTTGACCCTGCTGATGCGCTACCAGCACGACCCCGAAGGCGGCTACTTCGGTTTTCTGCCCGCGCTCGGCACGGTGAAGCCCTTGCCCGACGGCTCGTACATCTCGCGCGGCTTCTTCGACGGCTCGCCGCAGTACGACGAGTTCAACCGCACGCAAAGCTCCATCGGCTACCAGTTCGAGCGGCGCATCGACGAGCGCTGGAGCCTGCAGTCCAGCCTGCGCCTGATGCACGTCGGGCTCGACTACAAAAGTGTCTTCACCTCGGGGCTGGACGTATCCGTGCCCGGCAACCCCAGGCTCCTGCGCAGGGCCATCTTCAACAATGCCAGCTATAACGCGATTACCGCGGACAACCGCGCGCAGTACAGCTTTCGCTCGGGCGGGCTGGAGCACAAGCTGCTGGTCGGGCTGGACTACCAGCGCCTGAACTACAACGAGGCGCAGGGCATGGGCAGCGCACCGTCGCTCTCCATCGCGAACCCCGACTATGGCGCCGCCATCACCGCGCCCGCGATGTCCACGCGCTCGCGCCAGGTGCTCGACCAGGTCGGCATCTACCTGCAGGACCAGATGAAGTGGGACCGCTGGACCTGGCTGGTGGGCCTGCGCCAGGACTGGGCGGGCAACAATCGCGCGGAGCGGGTCAGCGGCAGCGCCGTCGACCAGTCCGACCACGCCTTCACCGGCCGCACGGGCCTGGTCTACCAGTTCGACAACGGCGTGGCGCCGTATGCGAGCTACTCGCGCTCGTTCCAGCCGGTTGCCGACGCCGATGCCCAGGGCAGGCTGTTCAAGCCCACCACGGGCGAGCAGGTCGAGGCCGGGGTGAAGTACCAGCCGCCGGGCTCCAAGGCCTTCGTCACCGCGGCGGTGTACCAGCTCACCCAGAACAATGTGCTGACCACCGACCCGAGCAACACCGCCTACAGCATCCAGACCGGGCAGGTGCGCACGCGCGGCCTGGAGCTCGAGGCCCATGCCAGCGTCACGCGCAACCTGGACCTGATCGCGTCCTATACCCGCACCGACAATGTCAATACGCGCAGCACCACGGCGCAGGACCTGCATCCGACCTACGTGCCCGACCAGTCTGCGGGCCTGTGGGGCAGCTACCGCATACGGGAAGGCGCGCTGGCCGGCCTGGACCTGTCTGCGGGCGTGCGCTACACCGGGCGCAGCTGGGCCGATGCGGGCAACACCATCCGGGTGCCGGCCTACACGCTGCTGGACGCGGCCCTGCGCTACGACCTGGGCATGGCCAATCCGGCGCTGCGCGGCACCACGCTGGCGCTCAACCTGAGCAACCTGTCCAACAAGACCTTCGTCTCGGCCTGCGCCACCGCCACCAAGTGCTTCTACGGCGCGGGCCGCACGGTGCGGGCGACGATGACTTACCGGTGGTGAGGCGTGGCGTGTCCGTGATGTCGGCGCGGGCCCTGGCCCGCTGGCGCTGGGTGCATGAATGGTCCAGCCTCGTCTGCACCGTGTTTCTGCTGATGCTGTGCCTGACGGGGCTGCCGCTGATCTTCCATGACGAGATCGACGGCTGGCTGCAGCCGGACGCCCCTGAGGCCGCCGCCGGTATGCAGCACTCCGCCGCTTCGGCGCCGGACATGGACGCGGTGATCGAGCTCGTGCGCCAGGCCTATCCCGGGCGCAGCGTGCAATTCGTGGTCTGGCTCGATGAGCCGGGCCGCTTTCGCGTCGGATTGAGCCGCAATGCGCAGCAGCAGGGGCAAAAGCCCTTTGCCCTGGTCGACGGCGTGAACCGCCGCATCGTGGGGGAGGCCTGGAGTGAAAAGGACTGGCGCAACGGCGGCGCCATGTCGGTGCTGCTGATGCTGCACACCAATTTGCTCATGGGGCAGGGGGCCCAGCTCTTCCTGGGGGCTATGGGGGTGCTGTTCGTGGTTTCGCTCGTGTCGGGCACGGTGATCTACGCCCCCTTCATGCGCCGCCTGGCGTTCGGTACGGTGCGCACCGGCCAGTCCCGGCGCCTGGCCTGGCTGGACCTGCACAACCTGCTGGGCATTGCCGGCTTGCTGTGGATGCTGGTCGTCGGGCTGAGCGGGGCCATCAACACGCTGGACGCGACGATCTTCGGCGCCTGGCAGAAAAGCGTGGCGCAGCAGCTCAAGCTGGAGTTCGCCGCTGCCAGGCCCGTGCCCCGGCCGCAGGGCCTGCACAAGGCGGTGGACGAGGCGCTGGCGCTGCTGCCGCACAGGCAGGTGAGCTTCGTCGCCTTTCCGGGCTCCATGTTCGCCACCCCGCGCCACTATGCCGTGTACCTGAAGGGGGATTCGACGCTGACCTCGCGCCTGCTGCATCCGGTGCTGGTCGATAGCGAAAGCGGGGCGCTGGTGGACGTGGGCGACCCCCCGTGGTTTCTGTGGGCGCTGGAGGTGTCGCGGCCGCTGCATTTCGGCGACTACGGCGGACTGCCGCTCAAGATCCTGTGGGCCGGCTTCGATCTGCTCGCCATTGCGGTCCTGGGCAGCGGCGTGTATCTATGGGTTGCGCGCCGGCGCCGCCCGCCTGCAAGGGCCTGCGGCCATGCGAAATGAGCTCTTCTCCCGCCGCAAGGAACTGCCCGGCGGCTTCTGGTTCATCTGGCGCATGCCGCTGGCATTGGCGCTGGCCACCGTGCTGGGCCTATTCGCGGCGCTGCTCGATGCCGGGCCGTGGCGTGCCCTTGCCTGGGCGGCCCTGGCGCTGCCGCTGGCGGTGGTGGTGCACTGCGCCGTGCGCGCGCTGTGCGGCGAAAGACCGTTGCCGCCGCCGGGTGCTTGAGCGCTTTGGGGCGCGCCGCCGTCGCAGGCCGCACGGCGGTGGCCGGCCTAAAATATTTTGACTATTTTTGTAAAGTGAATGAGATACATTCTCATTTCTGTGTACAATGCGTCCATTGCCGGGGAATCGCATTGCGCAGCTTCCCCGGTCAAGGTTTCATCGTGGGGCGACCAAGGGTCTTCAGCAGATCTCAGTCGCATTTGCTAGCCATCGGTTTTACCGACCAGCCATGCTTCTTTTTCCCGCGATCATGAGCCCTCGGCACCGCCGCGGGCAACCCGCTCACGGCCCCAGCAGCAGCCGTGCAGCCACCGCCAATACCAGCGCGGGCAGCATCACCGCCGCGCCGATCCGCAAGAACTCCGCAAAGCCCACGTCCTCGCCTTCGCGCCGAATGCACGACAGCCAGAGAATCGTCGCGAGCGAGCCCGTGATCGACAGGTTCGGGCCCAGGTCCACGCCGATCAGCAGGGCGTCTATCACCTGCTCGGGGCTGTGCGCCAGCGATACGGTGGCGCTGGCAATCAGCCCGGCCGGCAGGTTGTTGATCGCATTGCTGCCCAGCGCGACGACGAGCGCCGAGCCGGCGGCCGCCGCCAGCGCGCCGTGCAGCGTGGCCTGTGCCAGCGCGTGCGCCAGCCGGGCGATGACGCCGGTGTAGGCCAGCACTTCCACCAGCACGAACAGGCCGGCGACCAGCGGCAGGATGCTCCAGGAGATAGCGCGCACCAGCGCCAGCGGCGAGCGGCGCTCCTTCACCAGCACGGCCAGCGCGGTCAGCAGGCCCAGCACCGCCGTGGGCAGGCCCAGCTGCCTGTCGAAGGCCGAGACCGCGAGCAGGGCGGCCGCGGTCAGGCCCATGCCCGCCAGCGTCAGCTTGCCGCTGGCGCCGAGGGCGGGCACTGGCAGGCCGGTGGCGCAGCTCCCCTTGAGATCTTCTGCCTGCGTCCAGCGCAGCACGAAGAAAGTCGCCGCTATCGACAGCAGCGAGGGCAGGGCAAAGCGCGCCACCCAGGGGCCGAGCGCCGGCGTATGGTTGGCGTACAGCACCAGGTTCGCCGGGTTGGAGATGGGCAGCACGAAGCTTGCCGCATTGGCGATGAAGGCGCACACATACAGCAGCGGCAGCGGCTTGGTGCCGGCCTTCTTCGCGGCCGCGAACACCGCGGGCGTGAGCACCACGGCGGCGGCATCGTTCGAGAGAAAGGCGGTCACCGCGATGCCGACCAGGTACACCAGCAGAAACAGCCGGCGCGGCGATCCGTTCGCATGGTTGACGGCCAGCGCCGCGATCCAATCGAACAGCCCCTCGCGCCGGCCCAGCTCGGACAGCAGCATCATGCCGCTGAGAAAGAGGTAGACATCCATGCCCTTGCCGACCGCGCCCAGCGCCAGCCCGATGGGCAGCAGCCCGCACAGCACCAGCAGCAGCGCGCCGGCAACGGCCCAGACCGCTTCGGGCCAGCGGAACGGGCGCAGGATCACGCCCGCCGTCGAGGCCAGGGCGATGCCCCAGGAGAGAAAGGTTGGATTCATATCGTCACAGTTGCCTGCCCGGCCGGATCGTGCCGAATGCCGCAGGCGCTGGCAAGTGCCGCGCGTCCCCCAAGCCACACCGCCGCGATCAGCAGGCCGCACAAGCCTGCGACAAGCAGCCAAAGCGCCAGCAGCTGGGTGGAAAACGACGGTCTCGGCATGGGCAGCCAGTGTAAGAAAGACGAGCGGGCATACAGGCGGAAAACCACCCCGGCCCGGATATTGTTTTACCTCTCCAGGCGCTGCCGCACCCGGGCAGTTTAGCAAAGCCGCCCGGGCTTGCCGGCGCGGCGCTGGCCGTTTGGCGCTGCGGCCTTGGACATTGCGCTCGGATATTGCGCTTGGATATCACCCTCTCACAGTGTTCTCGCATATTGCTCTCAAATATGGTCGACTCCATGTAATACATTCAATTTTCTGGCAATAGCTTCTAAAGACTCTTGAATATTCTCGAAAGATTTTAAAAAAATCGAAGGATTTTCATATACACCGAGCTTTGGCCTCTTCAGAATCCGTTTCCGAAAAAACTCGGCCCGCCGTAACTTGCTACGGCGGGCTTTTTTGAATTTTCCTGCCTGAGCCAAGCCGCAGCCCGTTGCCGGCTGCATTGGCGCTATTTGGCGGGTAGTGGGAGCCTGGGCGGTGCTGTGCTGGTGGATAAATACATGCGGCCGCATCGGCAATGGTTGGGAGGATATTGCATGGAATCTTTTTTAAGACGGTGAAAAAACCCGAGTTTCGGCTGAGCGATACGGTATATACCAACGACGGCATCGAGGTGCTCAAGTCGAGCGAGGGCATGGGCTGGTCAAATATCTATGCCCAGATATCCCAGGAAGACTCGCTGGAAGCCATCTGCCCGGGCTCCAGCAATATCTGGCTGACGCTGGCGCTGCAACCTCTCAAGATCTGGCGGCGCGCTGGCGAGTACGAAGACGAAGGCAAGCTGCCGGCGGACAGCATTTTCATTGCCGGCAATGGGGAGTCCATCCATACCGCGATCAAGGGGCGGGCGCGGGGCCTGCACCTATTCGTGAAGCCGCAGGTATTCGACGAAGTGGCCCATGAGATGTTCGGCATATCCGCCAGTGGGAGGCCGCTGGTTGATTCCGCCTTCGGTTTGCGGGATCGCGCGTTGAGCCTGCTCATGCGCAGCGTCAAGCTGGCCATGGATGACCTGCACGACGTGTCAGGCCTCAAGGCGGATCTGCTCGCGCATGCCATCGCGGCACACGTCGTGGGCCGCAAGCCTTCGGGCTCGCTACGGGCGAGCGGCTATAAATATGGACTTGGCAACCATCGCCTGAAAATCATCATGGAATATATGCATGACAATCTGGGCTCCAGCATGCGCCTGCCTGAGCTGGCGCATACCGTCGGCCTGGGCAACACGGCTTTCATCGCCCAGTTCAAGGAAAGCGTGGGGCAGACGCCGCACCAATATGTGATGAAGGCGCGTATTGAAAAAGCCTGCGATTTGCTCAGCAAGACCAATATTCCCTTGAGTGAAATTGCCTATGCTTGCGGTTTTTCCGATCAGGCGCATATGAGTACGGCACTCAAGCGTGCCATGGGGGTTACGCCATTGAACTATCGCAGCGATTTCAGGTAATGCAGCCGTATTTTCAAGGCGATATCACCCTCGCGGGATAGCGCAAGGGTTTTTATCTGCCTGCCTTTATCCGCCTTTATCCGTGTTTACCAGCGCGGCGCATAGGCCGGCCATGCCGCAAGCTGCGCAAACACCGGCGCCGCGCCAAAGCCCCAGCCGCCCAGGCCCGCGTTACCCCAGCTGAAGACCGGAGCCGCCGCCGCGGAAGGGCGCATGCCCGGGTTGGCGCCGTTTTGCGTCTGCTGCACCGTGGCATGGCTGGTGCCGGGCGGCACATTGGCGCCGCTCTGAAGCTGGTTCACCACCATGCCATTGGCCCCGGCGGGCAGGTTCGCACCGCTCTGTGTCTGGTTGACCACGACATTGCTGGCACCGGACGGAACATTGGCGCCGCTCTGGACCTGGTTCACCGTGATACTGGCCGTGCCTGGCCGCTGCGTTTGCCCCTGGCCGGGAACGTGCGTCGATTGCACAGGCGCCATGGGCTTTGCCGCCGCCTGGTAGCCCGCGATCAGGCCGTGGTTCATCGTATAGCCCGTGGCCCGGGTGAGGCGGCCCGCGCTGGTGATGGACGCGCCCTGCGCGTTGAGCAGGCTGCCCGCGCTCAGCGTCACCCGGCTGTCGCCGCGGATGCTGCCGTGGTTGGACACCTGCCCGCCCGCGATGCTGAGCGCGCCGCCGCTGTGGATCTCGCCACGATTGGCCACCGAGCCCGCCTGGCTCAAGGCGCCGGCGGCGCGGATCGCGCCCGCGTTGTCGAGGCCGCCGGCCACCGAGATGCTGCCGGCGCGCACCAGGCCGTCGTTCGACAGCCCGCCCGCCACCGACAGGCGGCGGCCCGCCACGATCTCGCCGGCATCGGCCACGCGCAGCCTGCCGGTGCTGGAAACCGAGATGTCGCCGGCCACCGCCTGCAGCTTGCCCGCCACGTTGACCCCGACCCCGGCGGACTGGCCCACCAGCCGGATGCTATTGGCATGCATGCTGCCCAGCTGCGCCACGTCGATGGCAATGGCGGGGGCCTCGCCACCGCTGCGCGAGCGGCTGGAGGTGAGATTGGCATCGGTCTCGCCGCGCAGCGCATAGGCGTTGAGCGTGGCCGCCTGCACCGCGGCGTTGATGCGCAGGCTGCGCGCCACCAGGTCGAGCGTGCCGGCGTTGGCGGCGTCGAGGCCCCGGCCAGCGATATCGATGCGGCCCTGCTCGGTGGCGAATTGCGCCAGGCGGCCCTGTTCGTCCAGCAGGGTGCGGCCGGCCACCAGCGATACGCGGCTGGCATGGATGAAGCGGGCGCCGTCCGCGCTGATGCCGTTAGGGTTGGCGATGATCACGCGCGCCCGCTGGCCGGCCACCTCCAGCGCGCCCTCGATGCGGCTGGCCGCGCGGCCGCTGACTTCGTTGAGGATCACCGTGGCGGCCTGGCCGTTGAAGTGGGGGTTGGCCTGCACCGTGCCGCCCAGCGCGGTGCCCGCGGGCTGGGCGGCGTTGTTCAGGATCAGCCCGGCCGGGCCCACGTTGAAATCGGTGTAGCGGTTGTGCGACAGCCCGTGGCGGTCGGGCGCGGCGATGTTGACCACGGGCGTGCCATTGGTGCTCGCCAGCGTGGGCTGGCGCGCTGCGCCGGGGTCGGCGCTGACGGCCGGCTGCGCATGCAGCGCCGCCGCCGGCGCGGCCAGCAGCAGTGCCGCGGCGAGCCGGCTGCGGCGGGCGGGCAAGGAGAAATACGAATGCTTCATGGATGGGTCCCTCTCGGTTGAACAAGCAGCCGCGGCAAGTGCCGCGGATGCGGATGTGCCGTGCGCCGCGCCTTGGTCAAAAGCGCGTGCTCAGCGAAAAATCGATACTGGCGCTGCGTTGCGGGAAATGCTCCGGCTGCACCAGCGGCAGGCCCAGGGCCAGGTCGTAGCCCAGCGTGCGTGCCCGGCCCGGGATCTGCCCGCGCAGCCCCAGTGCGGTGCCGGCAAGCCAGCGCTTGGCGCCGCGCCCGCCGGGCGCCGGCGCGGCCTGCCCGGCGTCCAGCGCCACATAGGGCTCGGCATGCGCGGCCCAGGGCAGCGAGATCTCGTTGCGCCAGATCCAGCCGCCGGGGCCCGCCAGCGTGGCGTTGCCGTCGAAGCCGCGCACCGTGTAGCGCCCGCCGATCTGCAGGTATTCGGTGGGCGGCACCGGCACGGGCGCGTGCTGGCGCAGCAGCGTGCCCTGGTAGCGCAGGCGCAGCCCCGCGAGGCGGCCCTCGGCATCGGCCGACAGGCGCGCATTGAATAGCTGGTAGCGACCATTCCATGCCTCTTGCCCGTACAGCGTGCCAGGGTGGGCGCTCAGCCCGGGAAGGCCGCCGCGCAGGCTCAGCGATGCGCTCCACAAGGCGCTGCCGCGCCTTTGCCTGAATGCCGCGCCGAGCTCGTAGCTGCCAAGGTCGCGCTTCCACTGCTGCAGCTCGCTGCCGCCCACCCAGCTGCGGTCCTGGCGGCGCGCCAGGCGCGCGAACACCGAGGCCTTGCGCCAGCCGTCGCGGTGGAGCACATAGTCCAGGCCCGCGTCGATGCGGCGGGTGCGGCCATGCAGCGGCAGCGGCGCGCCGCCAAGGCCGTGCAGCAGGGGCTGGGCATGGCTCCATTCGCTGGCGCCGAGCGAGAAGCGGGCATAGCCCGCCGCCACGTTCCAGCTGGCGCTGGCCGCGCGCGAAGCCCGGCCGTGGTCGCGGCGCGCGGCCTCGCTGGAGTAGCTGAGGATGAGCTGGTCGTACAGGCCCAGCGGCGAATCCACCGCCAGCACCGCGCCCAGCTGGTTGCGGCCGGTGGCGTGCTGGCCGGCGTTGTCCAGGCTCAGCAGCCCCGTCGCTCGGCGCGCCGCCGCTGGCGGGCGCAGCTGCACGTCGGTCTCGCCCAGCGCATCGCCCGGCAGCAGGTCGAAAGCCGCGCTCGCCTGGCCGGGCAGGCGGCGCAGGTTTTCCAGCGCCTGGTCGAGGTCGCGCAGGTTCAAGAGCGCCCCCCGGCCCTGCGGGAACAGCGGGCGTGTCCAGCCCAGGGCCGGGGCACCGCTGCGGATCTCGCCCAGCCGGCCCGCGATCACCTCGACCCGCAGCCGGCCGCTGGCCAGGTCCTGCTCTGGCAGCGCCACCTGGCTGGTGACATGGCCACGCGCCACCAGCCGCCGCGTGAGCCAGCGCCGGTACAGCGCCAACCCCTGGGCACCGACGCAAGCGCCGGCGAGCGGAGCCGGGCGGGCAAGCCAGGGCAGCTCCTCGATACCGTGCCAGTCGATGCGATGGATGGGAAAGCAGGGCGATTCATCGGGCAGCTGCGGCGGCGCATCCGCCCCGGCCGGCGAGGGCGAAAGCACGTCGGGCTGCGCCAGTGCACGGGCCTGGTAGGCGCCCAGCTGCTGGCCCTGGTGGCGCCCGGCCTCCAGCGCCTGGGCGGGCGGCCCGCTGGCGCGGGAGCTGGCGGCGGCGCACAGCAGCAGCGCCGGCAGATACACCGTGGCGGCGTTTCTCTTCATGGCGCTACCGGCGCTCAGCCATGCGCACCCGGCAGGCAGGGCGGCTGATCCGGAATGCTGATCTGGCTGCCTTGCAACAGCTTGGGCACGCCGGGGTAGACATTGAAGGATTCCACTGCGCGCTTGTCGACGGTTGCACCCTTGACCTGGACGCGCGTGTTGCCGCTCGCGCTCAGCCGGGCGCCCTGGGCCTCGCAGGCGAGCGACAATTGCGCGCTTTCCTTGGCCGGCAATTGCCGCACCAGGGCACTGAATGCCAGGCTCACCACCACGCTGCCGGCCACACCTTGGCGGCGCGGGTCTTGCGGGCTGATGACCGGCCGCAGCTCAAGGCGGTAGACCTGCTCTTGCTCGACCGCCTTGAGCGGCTTGAGGAAGACGGTCTTGCTTTGCCCCGGCGCCAGCGCCAGCCGGAAGGGGTGGGCATACAGCGGCGGATCCGGCGTATCGGTGATCGGCTCCAGCCGCTCCTCGGCGAGTTCGGCACCCGGGTTCAGCAGCCGCGACAGCGAGATCGAGACGTACTCCGGCCGGTCGCCTTCGTTGAAGACTTCTATGGTGGCTGGTGCGCCGCGCACCACGGCCACTTTCGGCTGGATGTCGATGGCCGCGGATACCGGGAGCGCGGGGAGCGCCGCCGCAAGGCCGCACGCCACGAGCACAGCGCTGCGCGCAGCCCTCATGGCGCGACCGCCACCGGCTCGAAGGTCAACGACAGCACGCCGCTGTAGGTGCCGGCGGTGCTCTTGAAATCGCCTTCCGGTGGGCGGGCCGAGACCGCCAGCGCGTAGTAGCCGATGGAGTCCGTATCTTCGCTGGCCGCCGCGGGGTTCTGGAACTGCGTGTCCGCGCCCACCGAGAGCACCTTCGGCGCAGCGCCATCCGCGCCGAGCGTCACCTTGGGCTCGCGAAAGACCTGCGCGGCATTGCCAGCGCGGCGTATCTGCAGCGGCTCGTCCATGCGAACCTGGAAGACCCCGCTCGACGAGACGATCTTCAGCCGTGCCTCGACTTCGTACGGCGCATCCCAGCCGCCGAGCTGCTGCATTGCCAGCCCCTGGTCGAACCAGTTGCCATTGGCATCGGTGACGAACAGGTTGTCCGGGTTCTTCACGAAGGCGGTGATGGCGCTTTTGTTGTCGCCCTTCATGATGATGTCGGCCGCATGGGCCGGCGCGGATGCCGCGCCGGCCAGAACCAGCAGGCCCATGGCTATCTTTCTGTACATGTCGCAGTCCTTTCGAGTTGGGGGTGGGGTTAGTTCGCCGGGGCGAGCTGGTAGACCAGCGCGCCGTATCCAATGCTCACGACCAGGGGCGCGGATGCCGCAGGCGCTCCGGAGGCTTCGACGGACACCTGTTCGCGGGGCCGGAAGGTCACCCGCCATACGCGGTGGCTGCTTGGAACGCCCAAGGCCTTCAGGCTCATGCGGTACCGCTGGCCCGGCGCCAGCACCAGGCGATGGGGCGTCACCAGCAAGGTGGGCTGGGCCACTTCCCGCATGGGCAGCAGTTGCTCGGGGGATTGCCCGGGGTTGAGCAGCAGCTTTTGCTCCACGTCGAGGAAGAGTGGCGTGTCGCCCTGGTTCTCTGCATAGAGCTCAGCGGCTGGCGAGCCCGCCTCAATCCGCACTTCGGTGTGGGACAGATGCAGCAGGCCCGCCGCCAGGCCCTGCGCGGGCAGCAGCAAGCCACCCAGGCATGACAGCAAGGCGGCACCGAGGGCCAGCATCCGCCAGTGTTCATGGCTACGATGGAACATGCGCCGACCTCAGGGCTGTGCCACCACGGTAAAGGTCAGCACATCGCTGTAGTTGCCGCCTTTTTGCTTGTGCGCGGCGTCGGTATGGAAAGTGGGGGCAAAGCAGGTGCGCCCCTGCTTGTTCAGGTTGAAGTAGGTCTTGCCCGCATTGGGAAGCGAGACTGTCCCCGGACCAGTGCCTTCTTCCAGCAGCAAGCGATAAGGGATGGTGTCGGCGGGGGAGCTGGCATGCTTGAGCAGATAGGACTTGCCATCCATCGTTTTGCCATTTTCGCTTTCGGCTTCAAGAATGTATTTCTGGTAGATGACGTATTGGCTGCCGTTGTAGTCAAAGCAAAGCTGGTCTTTGCTTTCGGCCAGCTTTATCTCAGTTGTTTCGCCGCGCTTCAATTCGCCCAGATCCCAATCCGGTGCTTTCATTGTGATTTCCACATCCTCGGGAGGGGGTGGCAGCTCCGGGTCCTTTATCATTTTGCAGCTCCCGTTTTTGTTGCCGGGTGCGATATAGGCAAGGCCCTTGATTTCTCCCATGTCGTCTCCGGTGGTGTAGTTTCCGGCTCGCAATCCAATGGCTGGCCATTGCCGGATTTGGGAGTTTTTGATCCGCGCAACAATCTTGCCTGTTATTGGTCTGTATTGGGCCCAGCTTTGCAATTGGTCTACTTCGCCGCTATAAATCACATATCCACGTCCTCTGTAATGATGCGCAGATGGCACGCCATTGAGTGTGACCGATTCGGCAATGGATTCGCTCGGTCTGAGCATTCCATTGGCGTCGTAGGTGTAGAGCAGAACGCCGCGTGACTTGAAAGTCGTTCCTTGAGGAATGTTTTGGTACCACCAGCCAATAGTCACTTCGACTGTGCTTGTGCCGTCGCCGTTGTCGGTGTATTGGCAGTCGCTATACCCGCTGCTTACATTTCCGTATTGAAGCTTGGTGGTGATGGCTTGGCCAGAGACATTGGCCGTGCCAAAGGCGAGGCACGCGATCAATATGCAGCCGATTCCTTTGACTTTTGTTTGTCTTGCGCAAATCTTGGACATTATTAATCCTGCGTGGAGTTCAATGATTGAAGCCGAAATGCGATCAAGGCTGTGCCGTAACAGTGAAGGTCAATACATCGCCATAGCTGCCGCCCTTTTGCTTTGCCGCTGCATTGGCATGAAACGTGGGCGAGAAGCAGGTCCGCCCCTGGCTGCGCAGGCTGAAGTAGGTGTTGCTTGCACTGGGAAGCGAGACGCTGGTGGCGGCGCCGCTGCCTTCATCCAGCCGCAAGCGATAGGGGATGGTGTCGCCGGGTGATTCGCTGTGCTTCAACAGGTAGGACTTGCCATCGCTGGTATGGCCGGTTTCGCTCTGGGCTTTCAGGGCATACCGTTGGTGGGCCACAAGTCCGCTGTTGTAGGTGAAACAAAGCTGGTCTTTGTTTTCGTTGAGCTGTATTTCGGTTTCTTCGCCGCGCTTCAGTTCCCCCAGGTTCCAGTCTGGTGCATTCATGTTGATGACCAGGTTTACGGGTGGGGGTGGCGTTTCGGGATTTATTATCCTATGGCATTGGCCATTTGTACTGGTTGTCGATAAATAGGCCAATCCCGTGATCTCTGCCATGTCGTCGCCAGTTGTAAAGTTCCCGGCGCGCACGCCGATGGCGGGCCAATGCTGCAAGTGGTAGTTGTAGAATGTTGCCGCGACCCTGGCGGTAATATCTCCTGTCTTTATCCATGTGCCTGTAAGCGCACCGTACATGGTGTACTTTGAATGCGTTTCATCTTTGTATACCCGGGTGTACCGCTGCCCATCAAGAGTCACCGATGTGGGAACCGAGTAACTTGTATCGAGTGAGCCATTGGCGCCATAGGTGTAAAAAAGCACTCCGCGAGATGCGAATAGCTTGCCTGGTGGTACATGGTTAAGCGCTGGCTTCCATGCGATAGTCACTTCGATGGTGCTGGTGCCATTGCCATTGTCTTTGTAGTAGCAGTCGCTATAGCCATAACTCAGATCGCTGTATTGCAGCTTGATCTGGGCCGACACATTTTTTGCGCCAAGCATCAATGCCAGCAATGACAGAAGAGCGAGAGAGTGCCTCACGCGGTACTTCGGATTTTTGGAAACCATGGGGATAAGATTCATGACTTGCGTTTGATAATGGCCTGAGGCCATAGATCTGCCACTATTGCCATTTCAACGGCACTCCATGTTCTGCGGCTTGCCGTCGATCGAGAACGAAAGCCGCTTGCCTGCAAATACCTGCGGATGGCCGGCGAACACGGCCACCTGGTTTTTCTGCGCACCGGCTTCGGTGCTGACATCGGACAGGACCAGGCGGACGTTGCCGGTGTTCTCCAGCTGCACGCCTTCGGGCGTGCAGCGGTGGGTCCACCCGGAACGCTGCTTGGAGGGGGCCGGCATGTGCCGCACCAGCACGCCGTAGCCGACCGAGACGGACATGGGGGTGTCGATCTTGTCTTGTGCAACTTCTTTCACCTGCAGCGAGCGCACTGGAACGATGTAGAGCCGGTACAGCTCTTCGCTATCGGGGGTGTACAGCGAGCGCAGGGCGATGTTGCGGCTTTGCCCCGGGCCGAGCGTGACCTTGTCGGGGTTTGCCAGCATGCCGGGCCGATCCACTTCGCCCAGGGGCACCCGGGTTTCGGGCTCCAGGCCGGGGTTGGTGACCTTCTGCACCGAGATCGAGAGGTAGAGCGGCGCATCGCCCATGTTCCTCACCAGTACGGTGTGCTCGTGCTTGTTGTAGACCTTGACCACTGCTGGCATCACCAGCAACTCGCCCTCGGCATGCGCGGGGGCGGCGATTGCGCCCAGCGCGCAAGCCATGGCAAGAAGAGCCGTACGAAACTTCATTGATTCATTCCTGTTGTTGGGTTCGTCATTTGCGCCGGTTATTCGCAGCGCTTATTCGCATCGGTAGGAGCTTTCGCTGACCGTGTTCTTCAGGTCGCAGCGGTAGCTTTTGCCCGGCTGCTCGACCGTGATGCTGGGCAGCACCGTCTTGCTCACGATCGAGAACAATCCGTTGGGATGCGCGGTATCGCCGGTTTCGGCGATCCGGCCGCTCACCGGCTTGCCGTTGCCGTCGATGAGGACGCCGCTGTACACCATGTTGATGTCCACCTTGGCCTGGGCTGAGTACACCTGGCCCGGGTGGGCGCGCACGATGTTGGCCGGCACTTCGATGTTCATGTCCATGTCTTCGCTGCTGTTCGACACCCGGGCAAAGGGCAGGTCGCGGTAGCCCCTGAGCGGGACCGCATAGGTGCTGCCGCCAGCCACCGGGTGGCCTTCGACGTTGAAGCCGTAGCTCGTGCCGGCCAGGCCCGGGGTGCTCAGCAGCAAGGCGCTGCCGCTGGAGCTGTAGCGGCCCAGCGCAATGCCTTGCCCGTTGGCCGCCACCATGCCGCGGTAGTTGAAGTTGAGGTTGGTGATGTCGGAGCTGTGGCCCAGGTTCAGCGAGGCGTCGCCGCGCGTGCCGGAGCGGCTGGCGTAGGCGTTGATGGAGCTGTGCCGGTCCAGGCGGCTGGCGGTCACGCCTGCAGTGGTGGTGCCGTAGCTGTCTTCGAAGTCCTTGCGGTAGTCGCCGCTGAGCTGGGTTTGCCCGCCGTAGCGCGCGGCGCGCAAGCTCGCCTGGTTGCGGTCCAGCGTCCAGGTGGTGTTGAAGTACAGCGCGTAGCTGCCGCGCTCGCGCAGGTAGCCGCCCTTCTGTATGCCCAGCGAGAAGGCGGACCACAGGCCGTTGGGGCGGTAGTTCCAGCGCAGCTCGGCCTGCTGGGTATCGCCGCGCTGGTGCTTCTGGTAGTTGTAGGCGAACACCGTTCCCGCGAAGGCGCGGCTGTACGAGAGGCTGGTGCTGGGCGCGCCCCAGTACAGGCGCGAGACCTTGTCGGTGTTCTGGTAGCGGCTCAGCGACAGGCTGCCGAGCAGCTCGTCGTTCATGCTCAGGTTGAAGTACCCGCCGGTGCCGCGCTCGCCGCTCAGCAGGCCCACGGTCGGGTAGAAGTCGGTTGCGCCGAGGCGCATGGGGCGGCTGGCGTTGGCCTCGGCCGCCCAGCGCGAATGGTCGCCCCAGACGAGCGAGGTATTGAGGTAGAACTGGCTCAGGTTGCGGCTGGCCGAGGCCTGGAACAGGTTGCCGCCATGGTGCATGTCCTCGCCGGCGGTCAGGTGCCACGAGTTGCCGCCGCCGCGCGAGAAGTTCAGGTTGTTGATGTCGCGCGTTTCGCGGCTAAGGATGTTGCCGTTGCGGTCCACCAGCCGGATCTCGAGCGGGTAGTAGCCGCCGGGCAGGTCGTGGTAGCTGTATTCGTTGCGCCCGAGCACGGCCGGGCGCCGCAGGATCAGCCGGCCGTTGCGGTAGAACTCATAGCTGCCCTCGCCGGTGGAGTACAGCACCAGCGAGCCGACGTCGCGGTCCGAGCGCAGATGCTCCTGGCTGCCGATGGTGACGAAGTGGTCGAAGCTGGGCGCCAGCAGGGTGCTGACCGATCCCGATCCATAGTCGAGGCTGTTTTGCTTGCCGGCGCGCAGGTAGGTGTTCGCGAAGTTCTTCTGCAGGAAGTACGAGGAAATGCCCTGGTCGCCGTAGCTGTTGCCGCGCACCTCGGTGTGGTTGGCATACCAGTTCATGAGGCCAAAGCTGCGAAACGGCAGGCCCAGCCAGGTGTTGCCGCTGGCATTGACCGAGCGGTAGTTGTCGGAGGAAGCGCGCAGGTCCAGCGACTGGTTGTTGACCAGCCCCCAGGTGGTGTTGGGCGCCAGGTAGTCATCCCGCGAATTGCGGATGTTCAGCGTGCGGCGCTGCTTGTCGATGCTGACGTAGTAGCCCTCGACCTTGAGGTCGCAGCCGCGGCCGCAGAGCTTGTAGTCGATGCCCGACAGGACTTTCCGTATGGTTTCCTGCTCTTCTTGCGCGATGCCGTTCTCGGTATACCGGGCCGAATCGAATGCGAGCTTTTTGTGTTCTTGTGAATAGCTGATCAGATCGGGGAGGGTTTTTCCATTGAATGTCGCAACATAGCGTGCGCCATTGTCCATTTCGGCGGCGCTGAATCCCTCTGGGACGCCATAGGAGATTTTCACTTCTGCTATGGCTGGAGCATTTATCAAGGCTAAAGCCCATACCCAGGTTTTTCCGGGGCGAAATAATGACTGGTAAAAGTGCATTCCCGCGCTTTCTTGGGCGAAGAAGATAAAAAAAACCCCGGGCCGGCGCAGCCAGGCCGGGGTTAAACTGGAGTGGAATTAGAGATTGCTGACTGGGAAATTAACCGCCGATGCTGCCGCTTTCGCCGCCGCTTTCACCGCCGCCCGAACCGCTGCCGCCGCCGGCTGCCGCGACCGGCTCGAAGACCAGGACGAGGTCGCCGCTGTAGGTGCCGTTGTCGTTGGTTCCGCCGGGGGCGTCGGCGGTGATCTTCAGATCATGGATTTCGTCCATGCCGCCATCGCCGGGCTGCACCTGGGTGACCTTCAGCGGGGTGGCGCCGAACTCGACCGCACCTTCGCCGCCCGAGTGGGCCAGCGAAACCGCGACGTTCTTCATTTCCTTGCCGCCACCGGTCAGGCGCAGCTTGTGGCCGAGCGAGACATTGAACTCGGTGCCCTTGGTCCACACGCGAACCGGCAGGGTCTTGGTGAAGTGCGTCTGGCGGAAGTCGTCGGCCACCAGGCTTTCGGTGCCGTACCAGGTGGAGCCGTCGGGCTTGGAGACGAAGATGGCGTCGTTGATCTCGGCCGTCAGCGTGATCGTCTTGTTGACCGGTGCGGCATGCGCCATGCCGATGAGAGCGCTGGTCAGCCCCAAGGCGATCAAGGTGTTCGACAATTTCATATTGGATTTTCCAAAAGTACAGTTGATTAAAGGCGACGCAAAAAAATGCGAAGCCAACTCGTTGTGTGGATAGATTTCGTATCCACCCGTTGAGTATCTGTATCGGAAAGCCCCGGATATTGAAGAAAAAATCGAAATTGGAGATTATTGCGCGATGGAATTTACAAGACGAATGGGTGGTAATTCGGCGAACGCGAATTTGCGGGCAAGCGCCTGTCTTGATGGTTGAATATGGGGTTCATGGATTTGCCGAAGCCCTGGCCAGGCATACAAGGCGGTTCCGGACAGTAGCGGCTGGCAGACCGCCTGCGCTTGCGAATGCCTTGCCGCAGATGACTTTGTTGGCCGCAAAGCTGCAGGGCCTGGCGCATGAGAAGTGAGCCGCCCATGCCACCACCTTCGGGCGGATTGCGCGGGAAGTGCTGCCCGGCTGGCCCTGCCTGGCGCAGCCATGCATTTAAATGGTTATTATGGATATGGTAATTTATGATAACCTATATATCTATCCAGCCCGCAGGAGAGCATCCATGAATGCCGTACATGACCATCCTGGGGTCTCCACCCTTGTGGGAACCCCGAAGGAAATCCAAGACCGGCTTGGGCAGTCGCATGCCGACCAGGTGCTGGTGCTCGCCTTTGAACACAGCAATGCCGCCATGCTGAAGACGCTGGTCGACAACATGTCAAACGTCGCCTCGTCGATGCTGGAAGTGTTTTTGACGCAGGATAGAGAAGTGGTGGAGCACTTGGCCGATGTGCTTGTGCCCCGGGCGCCTGCATCGCCGCGTTTGCTGAAGGAAGCGATGATGCTGGCCCAGGCGCGCAAGGCGGTGCTGGACAGCGGTGACTGGCTGACCGCTGCCGATGTAGCGCAGCTGGCCGGCTTGAGTGCCACCAATCCGAGCGCGCAACCGAACAAGTGGAAGAAGCAGGGCCAGATTTTCGCCATACATCACAACGGGGTTGATTATTTCCCTGACTACGGCTTGGACCGGGATGCGAACTTCCGGCCCCTGAAAGCCATGGCCCGGGTGATCGAGGCGCTCGGCGAGCACAAGAATGCCTGGGGTATGGCCTACTGGTTTCTTTCTGCCAATAGTTTTCTCGGCGGCAAACGCCCACAGGACTTGATCGCCGTTGCGCCCGAGGATGTGATTGAGGCAGCGAGGGATGAGGTCGCTGGGGTAGCTCATGGCTGAGCGCCATGGCGCCTCCTTGAGCTCTTTCTCATCGGAGGCCGCTGATGGCGTTGTTACGCCAGTGCCATCCGATGCATTGAACGTCACATGGATCTCGCTGAAGGCCGGGCTGATGTTGCATCGGGTGCACCTGGATCAATACAAAGCGGATCAGTTCAATCCAGGCATCCGAGGCAACGCGCGGTTCAGCCCGATACGGGACTTGGCGGGAAACGCTATTCCTACCCTGTACGTCGGTGTGACCATGGATTGCTCCTTGATGGAAACCATTTTCCATGATGTGCCCCATGCGCCAGGCTTCAAGACGTTGGACAGCGCGAAATTGCTGGAGCAAGTCCACTCCGTGGTGGAGGTCACCGAGGATATGCAATTGGTGGATCTTGCCAACGTGCCTTTGCGAAAGCTGGGAGTGAGCCGCAGGCAGCTTATCGATACGGAGAAGGACCAGTATCCGGCCACACGCCAATGGGCGGAAGCCTTGCACCGCCAATGTCCAAAGGCGCAGGGCCTTTCATGGGTTTCGCGTCAGGACGATACCGCGCGTGCCATGGTTCTCTTCGGCGACCGTGTGCATCGCGGTGCGCTACGCTCTCATGGCGACTCGCATAGTCTGTTGAACGACGGCAGCGCCTATGAGGCCGTGCTTGATCTGGCGAGCCGCTTGGGCGTGCTGATCGTGTCGGGCAAGGACTGACCGCCGGCGCGGCCGCGCCACTATTGCATACCGCAGGACGCCGTGCCCACACCTGCGAATGCCCCGCCGCCGCCCGCGACGGATTCGCGGCGGCTGTGCGTTGAATGGATGCGGCAGGCCGAAAAGCGGCCTTGCTGCGAGAAACGCCAGCCCACCGCCTTCAAGGAGAAAGCACCATGTCCCCGCGCAAAGCCCTCGTGCTCGTCATCGCCACCGCCTCGCTCGCCGGCTTCGGCAGCGCCGCATCGGCCGCCACCTGGAGCCAGACCCATCCGCGCCGCGCCGAGGTCAATGGCCGCCTGGCCAACCAGGACCGGCGCATCCACAACGAGGTGCGCAATGGCGAGATCAGCCATGGCCAGGCCGTGGCGCTGCACCGGCAGGACCACCAGATCCGCCAGGAAGAGCGCTCGATGGCCAGCCAGAACGGCGGCCATATCACGCTCGGCGAGCAGCGCGTGCTCAACCAGCAAGAGAATCAGGTGAGCCGCGAGATCGGCCACTGAGCTGCATTCCTGCGTGCAAAAAAGCTAAGGGCCTCCTGTGCACCGCCGAGGGCTTCACGCTCAACGCAAAACGCTCAACGCAAAACGTATTCAGGCCCGCAGCAATTGCGGCAGTGGCCGCGCAGCGGCGCCGCCGGGCAGGGCATCGCCTTGCGGAAACAGGCTGCGTGCCAGTTTTTGCGGATCGATGCCGAAGCACTCGCCGGCCGCAGCGGCGATCAGCGCGTCGACACTGGTGGTGGGCTTCAGGTCGCGGTTCTCGAACAGCTGGCCCGGCTGCAGGCCGGGCCAGTCGGCCAGCACGCGGCCGCCTTGCACCGCGCCGCCGAACAGCATCGCGACGGCGCCGGTGCCGTGGTCGGTGCCGCCGGTGCCGTTGGCGGCCGCGGTGCGGCCGAACTCGGTGGCCACCAGCACCACGGTCTGCGCCCAGGCAGCGCCCAGGCCATCGCGCAGCGCGGCGATCAGCGCGTCGAGGTTCTTCAGCTGCGTGGCCAGGCGGTTGTTCTGGGCGCTGTGCGTGTCCCAGCCGCCGGTCTCGACCATGGCGATGCGCGGGCCATCGGGGCGCGCCAGAAAGCTGGCCGCCAGCTTGCCCAGGCCGGCGCCGTCCAGGCGCGGCTTGGCGCCGCCGCCGTCCATCGCGATGCCGCGGGTATCCATGGCCGAAGTCCACAGCGCATGCAGCTGCGCATCGCCCTGGTAGAGCCTGGCCACGCGCAGCATCAGGTCGTCGCTGGCCTGGGGCAGCGACGAGGGCGCGTACGAGGCCACTTCCACCGGCCCGCGCAGCGCCATCGGCACGGTGGGGGCGAAGGCGATCGCCTCTTCGCGGCGCGGCAGCTGCGCCACCAGGCGGTTGAGCCAGCCGTCCTTGACCTGGTAGGGCGCGCTGCCGCCGGTTTCCAGCACGTTCTGGCCGTCGAAGTGCGAGCGGTCGCGGTAGGGCGACGCGGCCGCGTGCACGAACAGGGCCTGGCCCTGCGTGTAGAGCCTGCCGGCCTCGGCCAGCGAGGGGTGCAGCGCGAAGCTTCCGTCCAGCCGGGTGGCGCTGGCCGCATCCAGCGCGATGGCGCCGCGCAGCCGCGCGTAGCCGGGGTCGGCATAGGGGATGAGCGTCTCCAGCCCGTCGGCCGCGCCGCGCTGGATGATGAACACGAAGCGGCGTTCGGTGGCCGCGCGCGCCAGCGCCAGGTGCGGCGCCGCCAGCGCCAGCCCGGCTCCGGCGGCCAGCAGGCCGAGGAAATGTCGGCGATCGGTCATGGTGTTTACCTCCGCAAGAAATCGGGCGAGACCAGCAGCAGCGCGAGCGCGCCGCTGCCGCTTTCTGAACGGGCAAGCTCCTCGGCGGTGGCCGGGGTGAGCGCATCGCCGGGCAGCAGGCGGGGCGCGAGCGCGCGCACGTCGACGCTGTTGCCGGCCTGCGCCGCCAGCCGCTGCGCCAGCTCAACCCGGCGCACCAGCGCATCGGGCGCGGCCCAGCTGGCGGCGATGTCGTCGTAGCCGGCGGGCGAGCCGGGGCGCCACACCGGCTGGCCCAGCTGGCTGAGCAGGCCGGCGGCCTGCGCCCCTTTCAGTTGGTGGCGGCCCAGGGCGCGCATCGAGGAGACGGCCCACTCCCATGGCGTCTTGAACTTGGGCGCGGACGCGGCCCAGGGCTCGGGCGAATCGATCAGCGCGCGGTACACCGTGGGCAGATCGCCGCCGCTGCGCTGGTAGGCGGCGGCCAGGCGCTGCACCAGCGCGGGCGGGGGATCGTCCGCGGCGAAGTGCCGCGCCAGCTTGGTGGCGATGTGGTTCGCGGTGGCCGGCGATGCGGCCAGATCGCGGAGGATGGCCAGGGCCTGCTCCTGCCCGCCCGCGGCGTAGCTGCGGCCGAGCACGCTGCGCGGGCCGGGCTCGTGCAGCGCCGGCCGGTACTCGAAGCCACCGGCTGCCGTGCCTGCCCCCGCGCCGGCCGCATCGTTGGCCAGGCTCCAGCCGGTGAGCGCGCGGGCGAACTCGGTCACGTCCTGCTGGGTGTAGCCGCTGCGCACGCCCAGGGTGTGCAGTTCCATGATCTCGCGCGCCAGGTTTTCGTTGAGGCCGCGAGCCTTGCCGGGATCGCGCCTGGCGGCGCGGCGCGCGGCCTGGCTGCCGGGGCCGACCGACTGGGCCTGGTCGAGGTAGACCAGCATGGCCGGATGGCGCACGGCGGCGAGCAGCAGGTCTTCGAAGCGGCCCAGCACGTGCGGGCGGATGGCCTCGGCCTCGTAGGCGCCGGCCAGATCGAGCACCACGGGTTTTTCCACCGAGACGGCGAAGTGGTTCGACCAGAAATGCACCAGCCGCTCGACGAAGGGCGTGGGCGTGTCGAGCGCGCTGGCCAGCCGGGCGTTGACCGCATCGAGATAGCCGGCGCGGGCATCGCGGCGCAGCTGCTGGCGCGCGGCGGCGCGCTGGTCTTCGGGCAGGGTGCGCAGCTCGCGCTGCTGGGCCTGGTAGCCGGCGAGCAGCGCATCGGTGCCGGTGCGGCCGGCCCAGGCTGGGGGCTGCGGCTGGTAGCGCGCGAACTGGCCGAGCAGCCAGCCGTGCGGATCGGCGGGCGGCGCCTCGTCGGGGCGGGCGCCGAGGCCGAAGCGGTTGAGGGCGATGGCGGTGGGGTTCATGGGGTCACCTCGACAACGTGGGGCCTGCGTTTTCAGCGCTTGGCCGGCTGCGGCTGCACATGGAAGGGGCCTTGCTGGGCCGCCAGGCCGTGCACCAGCGTCAGCCGCTCGGCGGGCGTGAGCTGGGCTGCGAAATCGAGCACATGCCCCTCGACCCGCTCGCGCACCGCGAAGTCGGCGGCGCGGGTGCGGGCCAGCGCCGCCTCGACGGCGGCGCGGTCGAACTGCGGCGCGGCCAGCAGGCGCACGATCTCGGTGCGGCCTTCGCGGCTGCCCTGGGTGAGCGCGGCGGCCTCGCGCCGTACCTCGCGCAGGCCGGCGCGAAAGGCCTGGCGCCGCTCGGGCGGCAGGCCGTCGGCGGCGAAGCGCAGGCCGCGCGGCGCGGGTGCGCCACTGCCGGCCGGCGCGGCGGCGGCCATGGGCGTGGCCTCGGCCTGGTGGGTCCACCAGCGCCAGGTGCCGCCGGCGATGCCGCCAAGCAGGAAAAGATTCAGCAGCGCCGAGACCCACAGCCAGCGGCGCAGGCGCGGCGCGCGGGTGGGGGCGGGGGCGCCGGGCGGGTTGGCGGCCGGGGGCGCCGCGGCATGGTCGGGGCCGGGGGTGTGCATCGTCATTCCTCGCTTCCTTGGGCGAATGCGCCGCTGGCATCGAAGGCGGTGGCGGGCCACCAGCCCGCCTCGGGCATGGTTGGCTGCGCCCTGGGCAGCGCGGCGCCGATCAGCAGGGCCACGGCCAAGGCGCCTGCGGCCGCGCCCGCCAGGCCCACGCCGGCAATGCCGGCGCCCGGCAGCCACCAGTGCCACGACCAGCGGCCACGGGTGCTGCCATGGATACTGTCGCTACTGCGGCCAGCGCCGTCGCGCCGCGCCGGCCGGTATGCCGGGAGTTTGCCCGCGCCGGCCAGCACCGCGCCTGCGAGCGCGGCATCGGGCGGGGCGACCGCGTAGGCGTCGAGCAGCGCATCCAGCTCGGCCGCACGCGAGAGCGCTGCCCGGGCCGCGGCCGCCGAGGACGGGTGCGCCAGCAGTGCGCGCGCCGCCGCCTGCTCGTGCGCCGGCCAGCGCCGCAGCTCGGCGCCCCAGGCTTCGGCCAGTTGTTCAAAGCGTTCGGGCGTCATGGTTGGAAATCTCCAGGGTCTGCCGGCGGGCCTGCGCCCCCGTCCAGCAGGCGGGCGCGCAGGCCGCGCCGGGCGCGGGCAAGCAGGCTTTCCAGGGCATCGACCGAGATACCCATGAGCGCCGCCGCCTCGGCCTGCGGCAGCGCCTGGTGGTAATGCAGCACCAGCGCCTCGCGCTGGCGCGGCGGCAGCGCGTCGAGGGCGGCGGCCACTTGGGCGCTGCGCTGCGCGTGCTCGAGCCGCTGCTCGGGCGTGGGGCCGGGGTCGGCAATGGCGGCGGCTTCGGCATGCTCGTCCAGCGCCTCTTCGCGGCGCACCGCGCGGCGGCGCAGCCGGTCGCGGCACAGGTTGAGCGCGACTTCGTGCAGCCAGGTGTCGAAGCGGGCCTGGCCGGGCCGCCAGCGGCCCAGCTGCTGCCAGGCGCGCATGAAGCTCTCCTGCGCGACCTCTTCGGCCTCGGCCCGGCCGCCCAGCAGGCGCTGGGCCAGCCCGAGCAGGCGTGGCAGCTTGCGCGCGACCAGCTCACGGGCGGCCTGCGGCTCGCCGCGGGCCAGTCGTGCCAGCAGTTCGGCATCCGGATCATCCAATTCAGCCAAAGGGCATGGGGAGAGTGGAGGGGGTAGCCGGTGGTGTCGCGCGGCCTACCGCCAGCCGCGATGCCAGCCGTAGACCGGATGGTGCCAGCCCCAGCCATAGCGAGGGTGGTATTGCCACACGAAGCCCACGCCCGGCATCGGGTAAGTGGGCGCCACGTAGGCCACGCCGGCGGGCGCGGCATAGGGGGCGGGCGCGACCGGCGCGACCACGCAGCCGGCCAGCGCGGCCAGGCTGCCGGCGGCGAGCGCCAGCGCGAGTGGGCGCGCAAGCCGGTGCGCCAGGCGGTGAACAGGCAAACGGTATGAGGACATGTGCAACTCCTGCGGCGGCCGCATCGGGCGGCCTCGTTCTGTTCAACGCGCGGGCGGCGCGAATCCGTCGCGGGTGGACGAAAAATTATTGGCGCCCGATCCGGGCTCCGGTGCAACGGCTATTTCCGCGCCCCGCTTTTGCATGAGACGATTGTTTCATGCCGCAGGAAAATGCGGCCTGCGCTTCACTTCTGCGAAGCCCCGGCACCCGCCTGCGGCTCCTTAGGGGCTACGGGTAAACACTTATCTGCCAATCGAAAAATTTTCTTTGACACAACGGTATCAGGAATCTATAGTTATGAAACACAAGTTTCAAGGCGGCGTCAATTCATCGCCCCAACCCAAGGACGGCAGCATGCAAGAGCGAATTCTGGAGTTGCAGCACGACTTCACCGAAAGCGAGCAAAGGCTCGCCGAGGTGGCGCTTGCGCACATCTCCACGCTGGCTGCCTATTCGGCCACCGAGCTGGCCCGGATGGCGGGCGTGTCCAAGGCGACGGCGGGGCGCTTTTTCCGGCGGCTGGGGTATGAGTCGTTCAACGACGCGCGGTCGCAGCAGCGCGATGCCGGCGACCGGGGCTCGCCGCTGTTCGGGCTGGCGGGAATAGCGCCGGGGCAGGCGGTTGCGGAGGATTCGCTGCGGGCCCATCTCTCGAACGACCTGCAGAACCTGGCCGCCACATTCGAGCGCCTGGACGCGGCCGAGCTGCAGACGGCGATCCAATCCCTGCAGCATGGGCGGCGCGTTTTCATTGCCGGGTTTCGCAATGGCCGCGTGCTGGCCCAGTATGCATGGGCCTTGCTGACCCAGCTGCGCGACGGCGTGCAGCTGGTGCCCGGCGCGGGCCTGAACCTGGCGGAAGACCTGGCCGACCTGGGCAAGGACGATGTCTTGCTGGTCATGGATTTCCGCCGCCGCGTGGCCTTGCTGCGCCCCATGGTGGAGCATGCCAACCAGGTGGGCGCGCAGGTGATCGTGCTGACCGATCCCAGCGCCACCGAGCTTCCGGCGCAGGCGGATGTGATTCTGCGCTGCGTCAACAAGGGCGCGGGCATCTTCGATTCGTATATCGCCGCGATGTCCGTCATCAACCATCTTTGCACCAGCCTCGGGCTTGCATTGGGCCCCGCCGCACGGCAGCGCCTGGAGCAAATCGAGGCCTTGCACGACCTCTACGGCGATTTGCATCGCTGAGTTTGTTTTTTCCCTTCCTGGAGAGTACCCGTGAGCCACCCGTTACCCGACCTTCGCCTGCAAAGCACCTTGAACGCAGCCGCACAGCCGCATGCCGAATATGGCGTGAAGGAGCGCGCCATCCTGGGGGGCGAGGCCTACGCGCTCGCGGCCTCGGAAATCAAGCAGTGGCCGGGCTACGCGGCGACGCCGCTGGCGCCGCTCAAGGGCCTGGCCAAGGCGGTCAACCTGGGCGCCATTCACTACAAGGACGAAGGCGGGCGCTTTGGCCTGGGCAGCTTCAAGGCGCTGGGCGGCGCCTATGCCGTGAGCCGCCTGCTGATCCGCGAGATCAAGGCCCGCACCGGCGCCAGCCAGGTCGGCGTGGAAGACCTGCTCAGCGGCAGGCATGCCGACATTGCCAGGGGCATCACCGTGACCTGCGCCACCGATGGCAACCATGGCCGCTCCGTGGCCTGGGGGGCCCAGCGCTTTGGCTGCCAGTGCGTGATCTATGTGCATGCCACCGTGAGCCAGGGCCGCGTGGATGCGATTGCGCGCTATGGCGCGAAGGTGGTGCGCACCGCGGGCAACTACGACGATGCCGTGCGCCAGGCCGCGGAGGATGCGGCGCGCGAGGGGCGCTTCGTGGTCTCCGACACTTCCTACGAGGGCTATATGGATGTGCCCAAGGATGTGATGCAAGGCTACGCGGTGATGGCCGACGAGGCGATTTCGCAATGGCCGGAGCAAGCGCTGCCGACCCATGTGTTCCTGCAGGGCGGCGTGGGCGGCCTGGCCGCGGCGGTATGCGCGCACCTGTGGGAAAAGCTGGGCAGCCGGCGCCCGCGTTTCATCATCGTCGAGCCCGACAAGGCGGCCTGCCTGTTCGAAAGCGCCAGGGCCGGCAAGCCGGTGGCGGTGCATGGCGAGCTGGACACGGTGATGGCTGGGCTGGCCTGCGGCGAGGTGTCTTTGCTGGCCTGGGAAATCCTGCGCCCCGGCGCGGCCGCGTTCATGACCATCGACGACGAAGCGGCGCTCGAAACCATGCGCATCCTGGCCGAGGGCCGCTTTGGCGACCCGCGCATCGTGGCCGGCGAATCCGCCGTTGCCGGCCTGGTGGGCTGCCTGGGCGCCGCGGCCGACGGCGCGGTGCGCCAGGCGCTGGGGCTGGACGAAAACAGCCGCGTGCTGGTGTTCGGCAGCGAAGGCGCGACCGATCCCGCGCTGTATCAGCGCATCGTCGGCAAGCCCGCCGCCGCGGTTGCGGAGGCGGCATGAGCCGGCTGCGGGTCAAGCTGCCGCGCCTGCTCGCGCGCATTGCGGCATTGGGCGAGGTGGGCGCCATCGAGGGCGGCGGCGTCTGCCGCCTGGCGCTGAGCGATGCCGACCGCGATGGCCGCGATCTGGTGGTGGGCTGGATGCGGGAGCTCGGCCTTGCCGTGTCGGTGGACGGCATTGGCAATGTAGTGGGCGTGCGCGCCGGCCGTGCGGATCTGGCGCCGGTGATGACCGGCTCGCATATCGACACGGTTCGTACCGGCGGCCGCTATGACGGCAACCTGGGCGTGCTGGCCGGGCTGGAGGTGATGGCCTGCCTGAACGATGCCGGCATCGTCACCCACAGGCCGCTGGCCGTGGCCTTTTTCACCAACGAAGAGGGCGCCAGGTTTGCGCCCGACATGATGGGCAGCCTGGTCTTCCAGGGCGATCTGGCGCTGCAGCAGGCGCTGGACACCGTGGGCATCGACGGCACCAGCGTGCGCGAGAACCTCCAGCGCATCGGCTACGCGGGCGATGCGCCGGTGGGCCGCAGCCAGGTGCACGCCTTCGTGGAGCTGCATGTGGAGCAGGGGCCGGTGCTGGAGCACGAGGGCATCACCATTGGTGCGGTCACCGGCGTGCAGGGCATCCACTGGACCGAGTTCACCGTGGAAGGCGTCTCCAACCACGCGGGCACCACGCCCATGGCCTTGCGCCACGACGCCGGGCTGGTGGCCATGCGCATCGCGGCATTTGCCCGCGAGGTGGCGGCCGAGATGGGGCAGGGGCAGCTGGCCACCGTGGGGCAGCTCAAGCTCACGCCCGACCTGATCAATGTGATTCCCAACCGGGCGGTGTTCACGCTCGACTTGCGCAACACCGATGCGCAGGCATTGCAGCAGGCGGTGCAGCGGGTTTTCGCCTTTGCCGCGCAGGCGGCCGAGGAGGAGGGCGTGAAGCTGTCGCAGCGCTCGCTCGCGGACTTCGAGCCGGTGGCATTCGACGAGCGCATCGTGGCCCGCGTGGAGTCGCTGGCCCGCGAGCACGGGCATTCCGTGCGGCGCATGCCCAGCGGCGCCGGGCACGACGCGCAGATGCTGGCGCGCATGTGCCCGGCGGGAATGATCTTTGTGCCCAGCGTCGCGGGGCTTTCCCACAACGTGAAGGAATTCACGCACGACGCGGACATCGGCGCGGGCGCAGACCTGCTGCTCTCGCTGATGACCGAACTGGCCGCGCAGCCCTGAGCGCCACCCATTCACCCAGCCATTGCTTACCGAAGAACGAAAGAGACCGAACCCATGACCCGCATCGTCAACGTGGCCGCAGCGCAGCTCGGCCCCATCCAGCGCAGTGACTCCCGAGCCCAGGTGATCGAGCGCCTGCTCGCGCATCTGCACCATGCCGCCGCAATGGGCTGCCACCTGGTGGTGTTTCCCGAGCTGGCGCTGACCACCTTCTTCCCGCGCTGGTATCTGGAAGACCCCGCCGAGATGGACATGTTCTACGAAAGCCAGATGCCGGGCCCCGAGACGCGCAAGCTGTTCGATGCGGCCAGGCAGCTGGGCATCGGCTTCTACCTTGGCTATGCCGAGCTCGCCGTTGAAGACGGCGTGGTGCATCGCTACAACACCTCGATCCTGGTGGGGCGCGATGGCGCGATCATCGGCAAATACCGCAAGGTGCATCTGCCGGGCCATGCGCAGAACGAGCCCTGGCGCGCCTTCCAGCACCTGGAGAAATACTACTTCGAGCCCGGCCCGTCGTTTGACGTATGGCGCGCCTTTGGCGGCGTGATGGGCATGGCGCTGTGCAATGACCGCCGCTGGCCCGAGACCTACCGGGTGATGGGCCTGCAGGGGGTGGAGATGATCATGCTGGGCTACAACACCCCGGTGCACAACCCGCCGGCGCCGGAGCACGACGACCTCTCCATGTTCCACAACCAGCTGGTGATGCAGGCCGGCGCCTACCAGAACGGCACCTGGGTGGTGGGGGTGGCCAAGGCGGGCAAGGAAGAGGGCTGCGAGATGATTGGCGGCACCTGCATCATCGCGCCTTCGGGCGAGGTGGTGGCGGCATGCTCCACCAAGGGCGACGAGCTGGCCATTGCCCGCTGCGACCTCGACCTGTGCAACTCCTACAAGAACACCACGTTCAATTTTGAGCGCCACCGCCGCCCCGAGGCGTATGGGCTGATCACCGAGCGGCGCGGCGCAATCCCGCCGGCGGCCGTGTAGCAGCCAGCCACGGCAGCGCCGCTGCCGTTTCCCGTTCGATTTCAACCAAGGTTTCATGCAGGCGCCGCGCAGCCCGCAGGGGATGCCCTTGCCTGCGGAAAAATACCAGGAGACAAAGATGAGAGATGTGAATCAGGCAATCGCCAGCCCCGGCCCGAAGGTGGGCCCGGCAACTGGCCAGATGGGAGGCGCCGCCGCCAGCGCCGCCAGCGAAGACCGGGATGCGGACCTGTATCGCCGCGTTGCGTGGCGCTTGGTGCCGTTTTTGATGGTGTGCTACATCGCCGCCTACCTCGACCGGGTGAACGTGGGCTTCGCCAAGCTGCAAATGCTGGACGCGCTGCAATTCAGCGAAGCCGTGTATGGCCTGGGCGCGGGCATTTTCTTCATCGGCTACTTTCTGTTCGAGGTGCCCAGCAACGTGCTCATGCACCGCATCGGCGCCCGCAAGACGCTGGCCCGCATCATGATTCTGTGGGGGATCATCTCTGCGGCCATGGCGCTCACCCGGACGCCGACGCAGTTCTATATCCTGCGCTTCCTGCTCGGGGCAGCGGAAGCGGGGTTCTATCCCGGCATCATCCTGTACCTGACCTACTGGTTCCCCGCGCAGCGGCGGGGCCAGATCGTGGCCGTGTTCATGACCGCCGTGCCGTTTGCCAGCATTCTGGGCGGGCCGCTGTCGGGCTGGATCATGGAGGCCTTCCACGTCAAGGGCGGCATGGATGGCTGGCAGTGGCTGTTCATCATCGAGGCCGTTCCGTCGGTGATCCTGGGCCTGGCCGTGCTCAAGTACCTGGACGACCGCGTGAGCGATGCGCGCTGGCTGTCGGCGCAGGACAAAGAGCGCCTGGAGCAGAACCTGCAAGCCGAAAGAGCGCAGAAGGTGGAGCATGTGTCCATGCTGTCGCTGCTCAAGGACCGCCGCGTGCTCCATATGGCGCTGATCTGCTACTGCACGGTGTCGAGCCTGTCCGGCCTGGCGTTCTGGACGCCTTCGGTGATCAAGTCCACCGGCGTGGTGTCGCTGCTGCATGTGGGCTTGCTGACCGCGATCCCCAATGCCTGCGCGGTGGTCTCGATGATTCTGGTCTGCCGCCATTCCGACAAGACCGGCGAGCGCCGCTGGCACATGATCATTCCGTTCATCGTCGGCGGCACGGGCCTGATCCTGTCCACGCTGTTCAGCAAGAACCCGGCGCTGGCGGTGGCCATGCTGTCGGTTGCCGCCGCCGGCTGCATGGTGTGCTCGCCGCTGTTCTGGAGCCTGCCCACGGCGTTTCTGGACGGCAAGAGCGCGGCGGCAGGCATTGCGGGCATCAACGCCTTTGCCGGCCTGGCCGCGTTTGCCAGCCCCTATGCCATCGGCTGGATCAAGGACGCGACCGGCTCGACCGACCATGGCATGTTCTTTCTTGCCGCGTTTGCCTTCATTGGCGCCGTTCTGGTCTTTCTGGTACCCAGGAAACTGGTCAATCGATAGATGGTCAATCAGCCGGTGCGCCGCATTGCGGCGCGCGGCAGGAGCCTGCCTGAAATGCAATGCAGTGATGTGGTCGCGCTCACGCGCGAAATGGTACGTACGCCCAGCCTGTCGGGCGACGAAGGCGGCGTGGCCACCCTCGTGGCCCAGGCGATGCGCGCCCTGGGGTTTGAGGTGGCGGTGGACGCCAATGGCTCGGTGCTCGGGGTGATCGGCCCCAAGGACGCCGAGCTTGCGCTGATGTTCGACGGCCACCTCGACGTGGTTCCGGTGGCCGGTGAATGGGCGCGCGAGCCCTTTGGCGGCGAAATCATCGACGGCAGGCTCTACGGCCGCGGCAGCACCGACATGAAAGGCGGCCTCGCCGCCGCCATCTGCGCCGTGGCCGCGGTCGCCAGGGAGGGCGGGCTCAAGCGCCGGGTGGCGGTATCGGCCAGCGTGCTGGAGGAAGTGATCGAGGGGCATGCGCTGGCCTCGGTCCTCGACCAATGCAAGCCCGCCGCGGTGGTGATCTGCGAGCCATCGAAGCTGCAGATCAAGGCCGGGCAGAAGGGGCGCATGGAGATACTGCTGACACTGCACGGCAAGCCCGCGCATGCAGCCTCGCCCGAGTGCGGCGTCAACCCCTTGCATGCGGCAGCGCGCGCCCTGCTTGCGCTCGACGCCATGGCCCTGGGCAAGAGCGACGACCTGGGCGACGCGCTGCTGGTGCCCACCGACATCGTCTCCAGCCCCTATCCGTCGATATCGATGATCCCGATTGCCACCACCATTCGCTTTGACCGCCGCACCCTGCCTGGCGAGACCGCGGAGCAGGTGATCGCGGAGATCGAGCAATGCCTGCGCACTGCACGGCTGCATGACTTCAGCGTGCGCATCAGCGGCGACGCGGTGCGGGCCTACACCGGCGCATGCGCCAACCCATCGCGCTGGCTGCCGGCATGGCGGCTCGATAGCGAGCACGAACTGGTGCAAAAGGCCGTGGTGGCCGTGCAGGGCGCGGGGCTTCAAGCGAGTGTCGGCGGGTGGCGGTTTTGCACCAACGGCTCGGAATCGGCCGGGCGCCGCCATATCCCGACCATTGGCCTGGGCCCCGGGCGCGAGGAAGACGCGCACACCATCGACGAATCCATTGAGATTGCCCAGCTGGAAGCGGCCAGGGAGATATACAAAAACCTGGCCAGGGCGCTGGCGGGTGAATAGTGGGTGGCGGGTGTGCTTGGGCGGGCTTGGAGATGTCTGAATGGGAGCAGCCGCTAGCGCGAACTGCGTTCGCGCGAAGATGTGCTATGCAGCTATCGCAAGCCTGCGCAACCGCAAGCTACCCCGTGGCCCGCAGCTGCCGCGCTTGCCGGGAGCGCGAGAGCGAGCCTGGCGTCAGCCCATAGGCCGAGACAAACCGGCGTGTCAGGTGGCTTTGATCGGCAAAGCCCGCCAGGTGGGCCGCATCGGCAATCGCATGGCCGGCCATGATCAGCCGGCGAGCCATCTGCAATTGGCGCTGCAGGCGATAGGCGTAGGGCGGCAGCTGGGTGGCGGCCTTGAATGCCCGAAGAAAATGAAAGCGGCTCAGCCCGGCCTCGGCCGCAAGGAGGGCCAGGCGGCAGTGGCAAAGTGATAGATGGCTGAGAAATGGAGTGGTATCTCTCGGCGGGCTCGCATAGGCCCCTTTCATGGTCGCGACAAGGCAACCGCCGCCGCGCCGGCGGCAGGCTTCTCCCAGCCGCCGCCCAAGGACTTGTAGATGGCAGCGACACCGTGGTAGAGATCCACCTCGGCCTGGGCCTGGGCATCCTGTGCGGCAAGCCTTTCGCGCTCGGCATCGAGCCACACCAGGTGGTCGGCCGCACCCTCGCGGTAGTGGGATTCCGCCATTTCGGGCTGGAGGCGGGCGGGCGTATGAGTAGAGCCCAGCCAGGTCGGCTCCAGTAGGTCTGCGTACACCGCGAGGCAGATGCCCATGCCAATGCAGGTGGGACAGTCATCTCGGCATGGCTGGCAGGCTTGAAATTGGTTGAAGGGGCGGAGCAGCCAACTGCCCGGCATCCGATTGAGCAACTGAGAAAGCAGGTCTTTGGGCACCACGTTCGCATGCAGGAGCAGGGGCAGCAGCCTGGACGGCAGCGTCAGCGAATTTTGCCTCTTGATCTCGCCAGGGCGTGCAGGCGATCGCAGCCTCTGGCTCGCGAGTCTGGTGCGCGCATTGCGCGAACACCTTGAAGGGACCCTGAGCAGATAAAACCAACCAATGTCAAGGGGCTTTTGTCAAATTTTGTGAAATTGAATGAGAATGATTTGCATTAGATGAATTGAAGAAATTTTGAGGGAGGACCATATGAAGAGAAGAGACCTATCGGGTCTGGCTGTGTCGTTTCTTTTGCTTGGCAGCAAGGGAGTACAGGCACATGGGTTCGGTGACGCCCAAGCTGGCAGGGGCAACCTGCCTTCGGTTGCGAGAAAGAAGATCAAAAACAGAATCAGATTCAAGAAAGACATGTTTGTCGACCAGATAGAGCCAGGTGTTTGGTCTATTTCTGTTGGCTTGCAGGCCCTGGGGCGACACCACCTGAACGACATCACTGTTGAAGCCCAACTGGCTTCGGACCCATATTTCTCGCAAGACTTGATAACCAATCATGTCGTTGTCAATGCAGAAACCGGGTACCGCGCTAAAAGCGTTATTGTTGACGATGAGCCTGATGTGCCTTTGTATATCAGGTTCTATACAACCCAGGTGAAAAATCACAAAACAACCGGAGAGTTGTTGAAGACCGAGATCTATAGCGAGGTGATGGAGATCCCTCGGTGAAGATAGAAGTCATTGATGATTTTCTAAAAAACTCAGAGCAGGAAATAATATTACAAGAATGTTCCAAGCCGATATGGCGATACGGCTGGACAAAAAAAGGAAACATGTTCGAGAAACCATGCCTGCACGCATTCATTGCAGGAATGGGGCGGGATGAGTTGCTGGATTGCCAGGAAGAACTCAGGGGGTCGCCTCAGTGGGGTGTGCTATCTGGTGTTTGGGAGAGGATAAAGGAACTGTCTAATCCTGATTGCAGGTTGATTGGTGTCTATGCCAACGGCATGACCCATGGGATGGAAACGCATATACATAGAGACAACAAGAAAGAGAATCCATCCCAGACTGCCGTGCTATTTGCCCATGGGTATTGGCCTACTTTATGGGGTGGCGAGCTTGTCTTTTTCAATCATTCAAGAGACGAAATTGTCAAGGCAGTGCGCCCTGCGCCGAAGAGACTGGTGATTTTTGATGGAAGAATTCCGCATGGAGTAAAAATGCCGGCCGCAATTTGTGATCGGATGAGATTATCCATAGCTTTCAAAACTTATATGAACAGGGAGGAATGATGGCACATAGAGTAAGTATTTTCGCGGGGCTGGTGGTTCGGGCAGAAACCCCCACCGCTGCAGCGGCCAGTGCCGCTGGTCTGGTCGATGCCTTCAATGCCAATCCAAGTGGATTTGTACTCGTCAACCAGCACGCGCAGACCGCGGCCGTCGTTGCTAATGTTGCAGCTGTTGCCGTACAGGCATCGCCCGTGGCGTTTATCAATGTGGCTACTAATACCTTTGCCGGTGCCACTGTTTTCTTGAAGATCGTTGCTGATGTCAAGAATGGAAGGGAAATTAAGACAGGTGATGTGATTAGCCTTGTCTCCAATGTCGCCGCAGTTGCAATTACACTGACTGTAATGGCAACGGGGGTAGGGGGGATTACCTTGGCAGCAGTTGCAGTGGCTGCATCGGTGGGGTCGTTTTTTTCTTCTCGCGTGGTGCAGGATTCATATAATAATATGATAGATACTTTATGGAGAAGATATTATGAAAATCAGCCATCTGCAAACTATTCAGAAAATATGGTTGTGTCGCCGCAGCTGACGTATGCATCTCAGCAGGAGTATATAAACAACCATGGTGGGGCAAGATTAGTGTGCAAATGGGATCCGGTTACGGAAGAAAGTTGGTGCGATGCAATATCTGTAAGAATTTCTCCAGGGGATGGTGGAGGCTGGAATGACTGGAATTACTGGAACTACTGGAATGACTATGGAGGATGGGGTGGGGGCGGAGGGTGGGACCCTTGGATTCCCGGTGGAGAGGTGATCGTGTGGCCATTGCAACCAGATGATGAATACCAAAACGACGAATACCTATAAGCCGCAAGACCTGATATTTTGCTTTTACACTCTGGCAGCAATTTTCCTTGCTTGGGCTGTCCTGATGGGTTGGCAGCAACCAATGCTTGAAAAACCACCGCGTGACGAGGTAGAGGTTGTGGGTATTAAAGCCTTGTCAACCCCTGTTTTAGTGGATGGTGGTTCTCGTATAGAGATCAATGTTGAAGATGCTGATGGGAATAAGGTTTGGTGGTATTTTTCCAATGTCGCCACCTTGGTTGTGAACCTAAAACCAACAGAGAGTTACCGTATATGGTTATCTCTGAGTGATAGGCCGGAACACGGAGGGAGGGGTTTTATATGGCAAGTAGAAAAGGCGGATAGCGGGGAGGTTATATTGGGGCCGGCCCAAGTGATCGATTATCGAAATTATTCGAACGGATTTGCTCTTTTTAAAAGAATCCTGTTGGTGCTTTTCTCATTAGGCATGGTTGCTGCGGGGAGGTTCATTCATCGGATTGATCCGCATAAGCTATCGAGGTTGTGATGCTTGCGTTGGCGTTGGCGATGGGGTTGGAGGGTGGGGTGATGTAACGGGTGGATGAAGGATGGATGTATTTCGGCTTTGCAGCGGTTGCGGCCGTCCGCAGATTGAAGGTCAACGACGGAGAAGGTCGAATTGCAGCCATTCGGTGAGCACGACTCAAGTTTTCGAACCAGCCTCAACCCCCGAGTTTCTTGATTTCCAAGGAGTAGTCTGAATTGCTCAATGAAGCCTGGTAGATATCCAGCGGATGCGACCTTGCCTTGGCCCACTGCCTAACCATCCCCACGGTGTCCTCTGAAGCAAGCGCGCCAAGGACGATGCCCGTCAGGTTCTCAGGTCTGAACTTAACTATTCCCGGCCCTTTTTCGAAGTTGATCAAGCGCCACTCTTCCTCGTATGCCCACTGCAGAGACTTGGTGAGCAGCGCTTTCGTCATCGACGTCTCATTGTCGTCGTAGTACGTCATGATGGGTTCCCGCTTCTGGGAGTACTGCACCTTTTGCGCATGCGCCATCTGACGGGCCTCGCCGTCGAACTCCAGACAGATACCCTTGTGATAGTCTGCATAGTGTGACCACATCAGGATGTCATCGCGCTTGGCGGATACGCAGTACACGCCAACTTCCTCTGTAATCATGCGTGCATGCTCGGCCTGAATGACCTTTTCCGTCGTCTTGATGTTCTTCCGGCCCAGCGAGTTCTTGACCGCGTCTTTGGCCTGGGCGCGCCGTTGCTCGCGATTTAGACCTGGCTCGAACTTCTTTGACAACCGCTCGAAGTCCTTCACCTGCTGAGCCTTTGGTGCCGTCAGTGAGAAGACCGGACGCAAGTCGAACGGATCGTTGAAGGTCTTGGCCGCAGCGAAGTACAGCTCGTTGTGCAAGACGGTGCGCTCGACCCACCCGATGACGTCGGGGTCGGCCATGGACCGGTACTTGTAGAACTTGGTTGGGGCTTCGTCTTGCTCGCTGTTGCTCATGGTGACCTTCTCGTCGTAGATCCTCGGCCGATTTTGCCGATCCGTGGCCGTGACGGTTCTATATGTGGGGCGGAATCAGCTAACGAGCTTACACCGCAACTTTTTTGCAGCGACCGACGGTCACCACCGAGCCTTTGGGTACCGCCAGTAGTTGAACGAGGTGCGTGCAGTCCTGCGAACCACCCCTAATCGCTCCGTTCTGAGTCGCCCAAGTCTTTCTAGACGGCTATGAGTTGTGACTGCCAAGCCAAAGCTGGCCACGGTTAGACGCCATCAAGTATCCGGTCTAGGTCGTCCGCCCTGAACAATGTGCAAGCCGTTGCTCTGACTCATAGTTCTTGAACTTGATGGGTGGGGCATTTGCAAGGTATGGTTTTGCCTGTACCTGTTTTCTTGCAAATTCCTCCGAGGAGTCCGATGGGTCCGAAGCCTGTATTGACCCACTAAAAACCTGCACAGGTCCTAAACTTGAAGAAAGGACCTGAA
>NZ_JBMDII010000039.1:0-53253 GCF_057808605.1 Comamonas sp. FG99 | reverse complement strand
GCGAGATCGGCACCGCCAGGCTGGCGATCACCGTGGCGCGCAGGCTGTGCAGGAAGAAGAAGATCACCAGCACCACCATCGCCACGGCCAGCGCCAGCTCCATCTCCACATGCTCCACCGAGGCGCGGATGCCGCTGGTGCGGTCGGCCAGCACCTGCACGTCGATGGACGCCGGCAGCGAGGCCTGCAGCTCGGGCAGCCGCGCGCGGATCGCATCCACCGTGGCGATCACGTTGGCGCCCGGCTGGCGGTGCACGTTCAGGATGATCGCCGGCACGAGTGCGGCCTCCGCAGCCCCCGCCCCCCCCGCTTCGCGTGCTTCGCTGCCCGCCCAGGCGCCCAGCCGGTTGTTCTCGGCGCTGGCCACCACGCGAGCCACGTTCGACAGCCTGACCGGCGCGCCATTCTTCCAGGCCACGACCAGGTTCAGGTAGTCGTCCACCGTCAGCAGCTGGTCGTTGGAGTTGATGGCGTAGGCGCGCTTGGGGCCGTCGAAGCTGCCCTTGGCGCTGTTGGCGTTGGCCGCGCTGATGGCGGTGCGCAGCGTGCTCAGGCTGATGCCGTTGGCCGCCAGCGCCTGCGTGTTGGCCTGGATGCGCATCGCGGGCTTCTGGCCGCCGTCGAGCGTGACCAGGCCCACGCCGCCGACCTGGCTCATCTTCTGCGCCAGGCGCGTGTTGACGATGTTCTGCACCTCGGTCAGCGGCAGCTCCTTGGAGGTGACCGCGAGCGTGAGCACCGGCGCATCGGCCGGGTTGACCTTGGCGTAGATCGGCGGCGCCGGCAGGTCGGTGGGCAGCAGCGCGCTGCTGGCGTTGATGGCCGCCTGCACCTCCTGCTCGGCCACATCCAGCGACAGGCCCAGCTGGAACTGCAGCGTGACGATGGACACGCCCGCGGCGCTGGTGGAGGCCATGCGGTCGAGCCCGGCCATCTGGCCGAACTGGCGCTCCAGCGGCGCGCTGACGGTGCGGCTCATCACCTCGGGGCTGGCGCCGGGGTACAGCGTCTGCACCTGGATCGTGGGGTAGTCGACCTCGGGCAGCGCCGACAGGGGCAGCAGCCTGAAGCCCACCAGGCCTGCCAGCACGATGGCCAGCATCAGCAGCGCGGTGGCGACAGGCCGCTCGATGAACGGACGGGACGGACTCATCGGTGCAGCCCCGCGTCAGTGCGCCGCGCCGGCGGCAGCGGGTGTGGCAGCGGGTGCGGCGGGTGCGGCAGGCGCAGCAGGTGCGGCTGGCGTTGTGGCCGCTGCAGAGGCGCTCCCGGCCCCGGCCGCGGCGGCATCGCCGCCCTGCCCGCGGCGGCCCCTGCCGCCGTGGCTGCCGCGGCCGCCCGCAGCGGATGCGCCGCCCATGCCCGGCGTCTCGCCCTGCAGCTGCACGCTGGCGCCGTCCTTGAGGCGGTCGGCGCCCTCGGTCACCACGCGCTCGCCCTCTTTCAGGCCATTGGTGATGGTGACCCAATCCACCGTGGACATGCCGCGGATCACGGTGCGCTGGGCCACCGTGCGGTCGTCCTTGATCACGTAGACGAAATCGCCGTTGCCGCCGGTGCGGATCGCGGTGACCGGCACCACCAGCGCGGTCTCGTCCTTGAGCGTGAGCCGCACGTTGACGAACTGGTTGGGAAACAGGGCGCCGTCGGCGTTGGCGAAACGGGCCTTGGCCTTGATGGTGCCGGTGGTGGTGTCCACCTGGTTGTCGAGCGTGCTGAACACGCCGGTGGCCAGCGTCTTGAGCCCCGCGCGGTCCAGCGCCAGCACCTGCAGGCCACCGCTGCCACCGGCCTTCTGCGTTTTCTGCGCCTCCAGCACCGCCGGGATCTGGTCCTGCGGCACCGTGAAGCTGACGTTGATCGGCGCCACCTGGGTGATGACCGCGATACCCGTGGCGCCGCCGGTGGACACATAGTTGCCCGGGTCGATGCTGCGCAGGCCGATGCGGCCATCCACCGGCGCGGTGATGCGGGTATAGCCCAGGTTCAGCTCGGCGCTCTTGACCTGCGCCTGGTCGCCCAGCACCGTGCCTTCGAGCTGCTTGGCCAGCGCGGCCTGGGTGTCCAGGTCCTGGCGGGCGATCGAGTCCTGCGCCCACAGCGTCTCGTAGCGCTTGAGCGTGACCCGCGCCGCATTGAGCTGGGCCTGGTCCCGGGCGAGCGTGCCGCGCGCCTGCATCAGCGCCTGCTCGAAGGGCCGCGGATCGATCTGCGCCAGCTTCTGGCCCTTCTTCACCATCTGGCCCTCGGTGAACAGCACCTCGCTGAGCACGCCCGAGACCTGCGAGGTGAGCGTCACCGTGGTCACCGGCACCACGGTGCCCATGGCATTGAGCGTGAGCGGCAGCGTCTGGCGCCGCACCACCGCCTGGCCCACGGTGACCTGCATGCCGCGGCCCCCCATGGCGCCGGGCGCACCGCCGGGCCCTCCTGGCCCGCCCGGGCCCGCGAGCCCGGCCTGGCCGCTGGCGGGCGTCTTGCCGCGCTGCACCAGGTACCAGGCGCCACCGGCGAGCGCGGCCACCACGGCCACGGCCACCAGCGAGCCCAGCCAGCGGCGGCTGCGCGAGGGTCTCGCGGGGCTCTGGGTTGAGGAAGACGAGGGGGAAGGATTGTTATTCGATTCGTTCATGGTCGATCCAGGTGGCATCTGGCCCAGGTGCTGCCACTGTAGCTGCAAATCCTGCTGGCTCGGCGGCAAAGCTCCCTCACCTCGGCCGGTGATAGCCCGATGCTATGCAAACCATGTTGCCTTTGAGCGCCTCCTGTGCAAAACAACCGTAAACCCAGCGGCTCCGTATGATGGCAAATGTTGCAGCCCGGCAATCGGCACGCCGGGCGCCAGAGCCCCTTGCCCCCCACTGACCCGCACTGACCCGCACATCTTTTATGAGCACTGCCGAATCTTCCACCCCGCCGCTGCCGCTGGCGGGCATCCGCGTCGTCGAGTTCACCCACATGGTGATGGGCCCCACCTGCGGCATGGTGCTGGCCGACCTGGGCGCCGAAGTCATCAAGGTCGAGCCGCTGGGCGGCGACCGCACCCGCCAGCTGCTGGGCGCGGGCGCGGGTTTTTTCCCGATGTTCAACCGCAACAAGAAAAGCATTGCGCTGGACCTGCGCCACCCGCGCGGGCTGGAGGCCGCGATCCGCCTGGCCAGCAGCGCCGATGTGGTGGCGCAGAACTTCAAGCCCGGCGTGATGAAGAAATACGGCCTGGGCTACGAGGCCCTGTCGCGGCTCAACGAGCGGCTGATCTATGTGAACCACACCGGCTTCCTGCCCGGGCCCTACGAGCACCGCACCGCGCTCGACGAGGTGGTGCAGATGATGGGCGGGCTGGCCTACATGACCGGCCGCCCCGGCGACCCGCTGCGCGCGGGCACCAGCGTCAACGACATCATGGGCGGCATGTTCGGCGCGATCGGCGCCATGGCCGCGCTGATGCAGCGCGCCGCCACCGGCCGCGGCCAGGAGGTGGACTCGGCCCTGTTCGAGAACAATGTCTTCCTGGTCGGCCAGCACATGATGCAGTACGCCGTCACCGGCGAGGCCGCCGCCCCCATGCCCGAGCGCATCTCGTCGTGGGCGGTGTACGACGTATTCACGCTCAAGGACGGCGAGCAGATGTTTCTCGCCGCGGTCAGCGACGCGCAGTGGAACACGCTGTGCCTGGCCTTCGGCTGGGCCGACCTGCAGTACGACCCGGGCTTTGCCACCAACAACGACCGCGTGCGCGCCCGCCCCCGGCTGCTGCCGCTGCTGCGCGAGCGGCTGCTGCACTACAGCAGCAAGAAGGTGGCCAGGATCTTCGAGGACAACGGCCTGCCCTACGCGCCGATCAACAAGCCCGAGCAGCTGTTCGACGACCCGCACCTGAGCGCCACCGGCGGCCTGGCCGAGATCACCCTCACCGATGGCGAGCGCGCCGGCGCAAGCGCCCGCACCACCTTGCTGCCGCTGCGCATGGCCGGCCAGCGCCTGGGCGTGCGCCGGCATCCGCCGCGCCTAGGCGAACACACCGAGGCCGTGCTGGCCACGCTGGGCTATGGCGCCGACGAGATCGCCCGGCTGCGCGAGCTGCGGGCGGCTGGCTGAAACCGCTCGCTTCAGACGCAACGGAAAGCAACGCCTGCATCTGCACGGGGGCGGGATCGGCCGGGCCGCCGCATCAGGCGCTACCATGCGGGCTTCTCATCGATCTGGAGTGACCGCATGCGCATTGCCCGCCCGCCTTTTCGCATTTCCCGCACCGTCCTGGCCGGCTTCGCCGCACTGGCGCTGTCCGCCGGCGCGCTGGCGCAGAACCCGGGCGACGGCCCGCACGGCAAGGACGGCGGCCCCACGCTGAACCTGGAGGCCGCCGCCTCGCAGCGCGTGTCCGAAGATACCGCCTGGGCCACCTTCAGCGTGGAGAAGGAATCGCGCGACCAGGCCCAGGCCCAGCAAAGCGGCCGCGCAACGCTGGGCGAGCTGAGCGCGCTGGCCAAGCAATACCCGCAGCTGCAAGTCAGCACCGACAGCCTGTTCACCAGCCCCAACTACGACAAGAACGGCAAGATCACCAACTGGCGCACGCATTTCACGCTGCGCATCGAGTCCACCGACACCGCCCAGGTCGCGCAGGCCATGTCCGCGCTGATGGACAAGGCGCGCCTGTCCGGCTCGGGCTTCTCGCTGTCCACCGCGGCACGCAAGAAGGCGCAGGACCAGCTGATCGCCGATGCGGTCAAGGAGTTCGAGGCCAAGGCCAGGGTGGCCGCCACCGCCATGGGCTTTGCGCGCTTCGAATACGGCAGTGTCGCGCTGCAGCAAAGCGGCAACTCCATGCCCATGCCGCGCGGCGGCATGATGGCGGCCAAGGCGGAAATGTATTCGAGCGACAGCGCCGCCCCGGTCACGCTGGAGCCGGGCAAGACCGAAGTGTCGGTCAGCCTGTCGGGCACAGTGCGGTTGCTCAAGTAAGAATGTGCTCCTCAGGGCTGCGCGAACCCTTTGCATCGCGGCATCTGGAAATCGGCTGCAATCTATGCTTCAATCGGCTCGCGCTGGCCTTCGGCGCTAACCCATAGCATCACCATGAAGAAACTGCTTGCTGTCACCGTGCTGGCCTTCGCCACCAGCCTGTCGTTTGCCGCCGACAAGGCGCCGTCTGCCCAGCAGAACCTGATGAAGACCTGCAACGCCGAAGCCACCGGCAAAAAGGGCGACGAGCGCAAACAATTCATGAGCTCCTGCCTGTCGGACGGCAAGAAGCGCCAGCAGGAGCGCATGAAGGCCTGCAACGTCGACGCCGCCGGCAAGAAGGGCGACGAGCGCAAGGCCTTCATGAGCGATTGCCTGAAGAAGTAGGCATTCACCCTCCCCCACCCCATCCTGGCGCTGCGCGAGCCGCAGCGCTTTTTTGCGCCGCCTCCAATCCGCAACGTTGCCGGACCGCGCCACAGCCGGCTAAAGCGGGCCCCAAGGTGACTATGGGCCGCGCCGCGCTTCGCGCATCCATCCGCATGGCCGCTCCAGCGCCGCGGGATTTAATTGATGGCACGCCCTAGTCTTCCAGGCTCCGGCTCCTGGTCTCAGGAAGAAAGACAAGGCCCACGATGGCAGCCAGAGTGCAAACCGCCACCGGATACCAAAGCCCTGCATACACATTGCCTTCGGCTACATTGATGGCAGACACGGTGAACGGCAGCATCCCGCCAACCCAGCCCGCCCCCAGGTTGAACGGCAGCGACAGCGATGTGTAGCGGATGCGCGCGGGAAACAGCTCCACCATCATGGCGCCCATCGGGCCATAGATCATCGTGAGGTAAAGCACCAGCAGAAGCACCAGCCCTAGGACGGCAGGCAGATTCATGCTGCCCGGATTGGCGGCCTGCGGCCATCCTGCAGCCATCAGGCTCTTCCTGATGGCCGAAGGATCAAAGCCGATGATCTCTGCATCGCCAATGCGGATGACGGCTTGCGCGGCACCAGGCTGAACCTGAAGCTCATAGCTCACGCCCAGATCGGTAAGGTAGCCCTTGGCCTTGTCGCAAGCCGTGACCGGTGCGGCGAACAGTGAAAAATGGCAATCATCGGCCACGATGCTTACCTGCGTGGCTTGATTGAACTGCTGCAACTCAGGGGTGGCATAGCTGGTGAGTGCCTTGAAGATCGGAATGATGGTGCATGCGGCCAGCACACAGGCGCCAACGAGGATGTACTTGCGGCCGATGCGGTCCGAGAGCCAGCCGAAGAGCAGATAGCAGGGCGTTGCCACCGCCAGCACGCCGCCCATGATCCAGTGCACGGTCGATTGCGGAATGTGCAGCGTCTTGTTCAGAAAGAACATTACATAGAAGTGCCCGGTGCCAAAGATTGCGCCAAGGCCCGCGCAAATCACGAACAGCAGTAGTACGTAGCGCAAGTTGCCCCATTTCAGGAAGCTGTCGCGTATGGGGGCATTCGACATGAGCTTGCGGCTCTTCATCGCCAGGAATACCGGCGACTCATGCAGTTTGCTGCGCACATGGACCGACACGACGAGCATCAGCAGAGAAACGATGAAAGGAATGCGCCAGCCCCAGGCAAGGAATTGTGCATCGGTGACGCAATACTTCACCAGCGCCACGGTTATGAGCGAGAGCAGCAACCCCAGCGTAGCCGTGGTCTGAATCGAGCTGGTGTAGAGGCCGCGCCGCTGGATCGGCGAATGCTCGGCGACATAGGTCAGGGCGCCGCCGATTTCTCCTCCCAGCGCCAGGCCCTGCAATAGCCTGAGAGCAACCAGTGCAATGGTGGCCGCGATGCCGATATGCTCGAACGTGGGCAGCAGGCCTACGCCGACGGTGGAGATACCCATCAGCAAGATGGTGACCAGGAAGGTGTATTTGCGGCCAATGATGTCCCCCAGGCGGCCGAACAGCAGCGCGCCTACCGGGCGTATGAGGAACCCGGCGCCAAAGGTCGCCAGGCTGGCCAGGAAGGCAACCGTGCTGTTGCCGGAAGGAAAGAACAAGGCGCCAAAGACCGCGGCCAGCGCAGCATAGATATAGAAGTCGTACCACTCCATGAGTGCGCCGAATGATGATGCAAGAATGACTTTCCTCTCCTCCCGGCTCATGCCGGGCGAGGCATCTGGCGCGCCGCTGCGCTGCGCATGATCAAGGGTGTTCATGGTGCTGGTCTCCTGATGTGGTGTCGTGAACGATGCTTGTGCGGATCGGCACCGCCTGTGCAAATGGCAATGCGGCAGCTTCACGCGCCGCTGCGCGTATGTTTGCTTCATGAAGTGGTCCGTGCCCCCAGCCGGCTTGGGGGCAGACCTGCGCCCGCGCTAGCTTGGCGCGGCTGCCGCGGCCCGCTCTGCCTCGGCAATCGCCTTCAGCGCGTCGTTGCGCGGCATCACCGCGGCGTACTTCTGGGCCATGTCGAACAGGTTGGCCTCATGCGGGGCGATGGCCCGGTCACCCACGCAATCCGAAAGCACGAGCGGGCGAAAGCCGTGGCACATGGCATCGCAAACGCTGGCGCGCACGCAGCCGCTGGTGACTGCGCCAGCCACCAGCAAGGTCTGCACGCCCTGGAAGCTGAGCCAAGCGGCCAGGCTGGTGCCAAAGAAGCCGGACGGCACGGTCTTGCGCACGACCAGCTCTCCGGCAACGGGCGTGAGCTCATCGACGATCTGGCTGGATCGCAGATGCTCCTTCAGCCCCAGCAGGGTCGGGACTTTAAGCGCAAAGACGTTCTGGTCGGCATCATCGTCCTGGAACACGATGCGGGTGTGCGCCACTGGCCAGCCCTTCGCGCGCGCCAGCCCGAGCACCGGCACGGTGCGCTCGATGGCCGGGCGGATATTGCCGCCGCCAAAGGCATCGGGGTCGGCAAAGCCGTTCACGAAATCGACGATCAGCAGGCCGAACGGGGGCTTGAGCGGCAGCGGCCTGCCAAAGCCCTGGCGGCTGTACGCATGGCTGTCTTGGGAAGTGGTTTCTGTGTGGCTCATGGTCGGTGGTGTGCATTCAGTTGAAACAGATGGCAGGCCAGCATGGCCTACCTTGTGCCGAGGCCATCAAGCACCTGGCCATCACGGACCACCATCTGCCCGTCAAGATGCACCGAGCAGCGGCGCAGCGGGATGTCGATATGGCAGGCCGTGGTGCGCTTGCCGCCGGCTTCGTTGTTGGGGCCGAGCGAAAACAGGAAGTTGCCCTCGAAGGCGCGGGCATCCATGCCAATGGTGGCCTCCCGGTCGTACAGGCCCAGCGCGGTCCAGCTGGCGCGCGGCTGCAGCCCCCAGCCAATATGGGAGATCGCGTACGCCTGCGGATCCTTGAACGACGCCATGTATTGCGCCAGCAGCTCGGCATGCATGCCGCCTTCGATGTTGACCGCAAAGCCATTCTTGACGGTCAGCGTGATGGGTTCGCTGACGTAGCATTTCTGTGGCAGCAGGATGTCGCCCTTGTCGATGACGATCGTGCCCTGCGCCTGCCCCTCGTTGGGCCAGGTCAGCGCGAAGCCGCTGGGCCAATGGTCCCAGCGCCCCTTTTGATCCACATAGCCGTACTCGGCAATGGCAGGGAATTCGCCGAGCGGGCAATCCAGCTCAGTACCCGCGGCCGAAGCCACATGCATGGTCTTGGCCCTGGATATCTTGTCGGTGGCTGCAAGCACCCGCGCGCGGTCGGACTCCGTCGGCACCATGCGCACCAGGATCTCCGGCGGCTCCACTGCAAGCAGGATCTTGGTGCCTGCGGCAAGGATCTCGTGCTGCTCGGGCGAGAACAGCAGCGTCATCAGGTCCAGCACCAGATCGCTGGCCTTGAGAGCGGCGATGGCGGCCGGGTTGCCGCTCAGCGGCGTGGTGCCCAGGTAGGCCAGGCTGTCGCGGCTCAAGGCCTTTTCGGCATTGACCGGTGGAAGATCCAGCCGATTGACGATAGCACCCAGATCCTGCGCTGCAATCATTGCGCAGGCGAGGTTTTGCGGATGGGTGGCCGCGCTGGTGAGCACGGTCACCGTCTGGCCCTGCTCCAGCTTCGAGAGCCTGAGCACCTGGCGCCAGGCTTGAACGAGTTGATGGTCGCTGACAGGCATGGTGTCCTCCAGAGAAGTGGATATTGCGGCGAAGGGAGCCACCCAGAAAACGGGAAATCCGCTCAAGCGGACCTTGCCACGCGGGCGCCAAGAAAGTCGCCCAGCGCGGCATAGAAGCCGGCCTCATCGTCCCAAGGAATCATGTGGCCGGCATTGGGTACACGCGAGAGCTGCAGGTCCTTCAGCAGTCCATGCATTTCCACCTCGTCTTCGGCACGGATCACGTCGCCACGGCCTGCGACCATCAGCAAGGAAGGCACCTGGATCCGACCCAGGTACTGGTGGAAGTCTTCATCGTGGAAGTTGTTGAACGTGGCGGCGACGGCGCGGGCATTGCAGGTATGCAGCCATTCGGCGCGCAACCGCAGCTGCTCCTCGGTCCATGTGGGGCAGAACGCGCGCATGTCTTCGGCTGTGCAGCCCTTGGACGCCAAGGCGATGGAACCCAGGTACCACGGCAGCTTGGACGGGTAGGCGCGCCGGCCTGGCCCCGAAACAGGCGGATCCACCATGACCAGGCGCTCCATCCCCGCGGGCTGGCGGGCTGCCAGGCATGCGCCGATGCGTGCCCCCATGGAGTGGCCGATCACGGAATATCGCTCCAGCCCCAGCGCGCCAGCCAGCCCCTGAAGGTCGTCGGCATACGCCTCCAAGCTGTAATCCATGTCGTCCGAGCCTTGCGAAAGCCCCCGGCCGCGCACATCCAGCACGTAAGTGTCGAAATGCAGGCCCAAAACCTCTGCGACAAAGCCCCAAGTCACCGCGGGGCTGGTGATGCCCGGAACGAGAATGATCGGGGCTCCGTCGCATCGGCCTGCGCCGCCATAGCGCAGCACGTGCTGGCGAATGCCATTGGCATGCAGGTTGATTCCATACTGAAAATTGCTCATCGCCGCGGCCTCCGAATTCAATAGGCGCCGGAGAGAAGCCGGCCCGCTCCTGGCACGGTCGCCTCCAGATTCAGTGCCTTGAGCATGGCGTAGGTGGTGGCTATCGAGGCGGTCACCACCGGCTTGCCGGTAAGCGCCTCCACCTTGGGAACAGCAGGCAGCGAGGGCATCTGCACACAGGCGGACAGCACGATCACATCGGCATCCTCGGTATTCAGACATGAGACGATCTCGGGCAGTTTCGCCGGATCGTGGCGGCCCACTTCGAGGTTGTCCGCAATCTCGAGCGCGCAGTAGTCCAGCACCTCGAAACCCTCGTGGCGGATGTAGTCCACCACCAATTCGGTCAACGGCTTCATGTAGGGACAGACGATGGCGATCTTCTTCGCGCCCATCACCTTCAGCGCATCGACGAGTGCGCCGGCGCTGGAGACCACGGGAGCATCGGCATCGTTCGCCGCGGTCACCGCGCGCAGCCGGCCTTGCGATTCCCGGTGGTAGCCGAGGCCCATGGACATGATGGCCACCAGGCAGGCATAGCCCAGCACATCCACCCTGGCATCGCTCAATTCGAGCGCGCAGCGGTCGGACTCCTTGTCCATGGCCGCCAATTCCTCCTTTTTCACATGCTTCATGCGCATGCGGCTGGAATGGAAGGTAAAGCGCTCGGGCCGGATCGCTTGGCGTGCCATCAGCATGGCGGGAATCTCGGTTTCCATCGTCGTGTTGGAGCTGGGGACGATTTGGCCGATGCGATAGGCTGTGGAGAAGTGGGACATGGTGCGTGGATCCAAGAAAAGTGGGAAAAGGCCGGCGTACGAAGCATCACCGGGCGTCGAGCTTGAGCAAGCGGGCGGCATTGCCGTAGCACACGAGTGCGCGAGTGGCGTCGTCCATGGGCGCGGAGTCGATGAATTGGGCTGCGGCCGCTGTCGACTCATAGGGATAGTCCACCGAGAACATCACGCCTTCGGCCCCCATCTCTCCGATGGCCCCCATCAGCGCGGGGTGCGAGCACACGCCAGACGTGGTGATGAGCAGATTGCTGCCGAAATACTCGGACGGCTTGCGCGCCAGCCTGACCCCGTGCGGATAGGCCGCAAACCGGCTGTCAAAGCGCCAACGAAGAAAAGGCAGCCCCTCTCCCATGTGCCCGACGATAACCCTCACCCTGGGAAAGCGATCGAACACGCCGCCAAACAACAGGCGCAGCGCATGGGTGCCGGTTTCCACTCCCCAGCCCCAGGTTGCGCCGTTGAGCTCGGGATGCTGCGCAAACGACGGCGGCAAGGCCAGCATGTCGATCGGGTGCAGGTAAAACGGCACGTCCAGCGCCTGCAGGCGTTCCCAGAACGGATCGAACCGGGGATCGTCGTAGTACACGCCATGGGTATGCCCGTTGACCAGGGCACCCTTGAAACCGAGTTCCAGCACGGCTCGCTCCAGTTCCGTGGCCGCGGCCTCAGGATCTTGCATCGGCAATACCGCAAATCCACCAAATCGTGCGGGATGCCTGGATATTTTTCCAGCCAGATAATCGTTGTTCTCCCGAGCCCGAGAAATTGCGCCATCAATGGTTTTTTCTGCCTGAACAGCAGGGCCTGTTTGGGACAGGACCACATAATCAATTCCAGCAGCATCCATTTGCGTCAAGCGCATTTCATCAATATCACCAAGCTCCGCCGACAACTTATCACGCTGCTCTGGCGGAATATGTTGAATGAATGCTTTTGAATAAATCTCAAAACCTGGCGCCATGAAATGTTCTTCAAGGGCGATTTTCCGTATTTTCGTATTCATTGACTCTCCTGGGTTTTAATGAAATCCACGTGCACCACATCCTGGCTGCACACCAGACATGAATGACCACCAACTACATGACTCAGCCCAATGGGGCTGCTCCATCCCGGAATCGACTCCCCAATCGAACTCATCGGCGAATATAGCCATACCTCAACTCAGAGGCTAGACACACAGCAAAAGACAAATGCACATATAAAATTGAGGTTGTATGCCTAACTTTTTGGCCGTAGAATGAAATAAGTCAGCCGGGGAAATACCTGCATCTTCGGCCTCATATTTTTATTAGCCAGATTCCGGAGCCATGACGACTTCCAAGAAATCCAAAGATGAGTCCAGTGACTCCAGAGCTCGCGGCCGTGGCGCTGCGCAAGGCGGCGCAGCTACAGATCCGCTGTTTGCCGTGGGGGGGGCTGACATTGATCACAGCTTCACGCGCCTGGCTTCGCGCCCGGGCTTCCTGATCCGTCGGCTGCACCAGATCCACTACGCGATGTTTTTCGAGGAGTGCCAGACCCGCAAGGTCACGCCCATCCAGTTCGGCATTCTTTCCGTCGTCGAGTCCCAGCCCGGGCTGGACCAGACCTCTTTGGGCAAGGAGATCGGCCTGGATCGCACCACGACCGCCGACGTGGTCAAGCGCCTTGAAGAACGCGGGCTGCTGCGGCGCCAGGTGCACCCTGCCGACAAACGTATGTGGCAGCTCTACGTCACCGGGGAAGGCTCGGTGGTGATCTCCGCGCTGCGCTCCGGCATGGCACGCGCGCAGGAGCGCCTGCTGCAGCCGCTGCGCCCGGCCGAACAGGTCATGTTCATGGATCTGATGACCATTCTTGTCGACGCGAACCAGCAGTACGGCAGCCCGATGCGCGCGTTTTGAGGTCTGCGCCAGCCTGCGATGCCAATTGCGGTGCAGACGCTGCGTCCCGGCGATGGAGGGATGCATGATGCGCGAAGCCTCGGCTTTCACAGCGGATAGACCAGGTCGTTGGCGATCAGGCTGGAGTCGTAGATGGCTTTGCGCTCCTTGAGCAGCAGTTGTCCATCCGCGCGCATAAAGCGGTCGTAGTAGGTTCCCGCCATATGGACCGTGGTCGCACCCTCGACAAGGGTTTGCAAGAGCACAAAGTTGGCCTGCGCCTCGATCTCCCCACCTTCGGACTCATGGGTTACGCGCGTATTGGCCACCAGGTGCAGGCAATAGCGCGGCGCAAACATCTGCGTTCGCGCAATCGCCACGGCCCGGTCGTGCATCATGTTGCGCCCTTGCGCATACACCAGCCCCACCGGCAACCCCTGGTCGGCGTTCTCGCGGGCCGTGATGAGATAGACGGCATCGCTGGTGAAGAAATCCGGCCAGTGCTCGATATCCCCCGCGTCGAGGACAGCGCAGTATTCGGCATTGAACTGCTCGATCTCGGCGCGCAGGGCAAGGGCGCGGGCGGCAGGCAGGCGGCAGGGCCTGAAGAGGGATTGAACGTCGGCAATCATGGTTCAGCTAAGTTGTCATGCATGAGGAAAAGCGGCGGGAAAAGACGGCTGCGTGCGAATCAGAACCCCATCTCCTTACGGTAGTACCGGTACATCGCGCGGATGGCGGCCTCGGAGATCAGCCCCTTCGAGGTGCCCACGGTATCGGCGTCGAGCTTGATCACGTTGACCTCGCTGCTGGAGCGGCGCACGCCCTCTTGCGCGAATTTCATGGCTTCGTTGTCTTCGAGGCCAAGAAAACCCGACGGCCCCATCAGATTGCCCTGGCGCAGGCGGTGCTGCGTCATCTCCTCGGTATCGTCTTCGTAGCCGAACATGGTCCAGAGCATGATCATGCTGTTGGGGCCGTTGGGCACGATGTGGCGCACACCCAGCGTGTTCATCTCACGCTGCACCACCATGTTGGGCCAGATGGTCTGCATGGTCACAGACCAGGGCGAATCGAATTCCTTGATGAAGTCCAGGAAGCGCTCATCCTTCAGGCGCATGCCTTCGTGGAAGGAGCGCATCTCCTTCTTGTTTTCCTCGCTGACAGCGGCGTACTTGTCTTCCTTCTTGGCGGATGCCATGGTGCCGTGGCGGCCATGCCGCTCGTCGGCGATCATCGCGGCGTCGTTGCCCGCCACCAGCAGGCCAAACACCACGAGGAAGGAGTGCAGCAGCGTCGCATGGTATGGATCCTTCAGGTTCTCGTGGTACATCTTCCAGTTGCAGGGCAGCTCGTTCTTGTAGTAGCCGAGGATCTTGGGCTTCCTGCCGCTGAAGACCACATCGAAATCCTTCTTGATTTCGGGACCGAGATACTCTTCGATCGGCTCCATGTCGGCGCTGTAGGACGCGAAGATCACGCCGTTGAGCGTGGTGACAAAGAGCTTCTTGAGACCGTGCTCGGCATTCTTGAAATCCCTGGGCATTCCACCCGTCTTGTTCACGCCGCGCTTGAACGGCACCCCCTGGAGGTTGCCCTTGAGGTCGTAGGACCACTGGTGGTAAGGACACACAAACTCGGTGTTGTTGCCGCGGCTGTGGCGGCAGAATTCGGCACCGCGATGCGCACAGCGGTTCTCGAAGACATGGATGCTGCCATCCTCTGCGCGCGAGACCACCACCGGGGTGTCGCCCACATAGGAGCGCTTATAGTCGCCAGCGCCGGGGATCTCCGCCTCCAAAGCCACGTAGTTCCAGCTCCTGCCGCGGAAAATGCGGCTCATCTCGCGTTCATAGACTTCCTGGTTGGTGTAGATCCAATCGGGTATGTAGTGCAGGCCGTCTTCGGGCCATTTGCAGTCCTGGATACCGCCATCCTTGGAAAGCGGCGTGATGTTGATGACAGCTTGGGTACTGAACATGAGTGCTCCTTGGAATATGGGTGTTTCCTGGCGCCGGGAATCAACTGGCCGCCATGGCTTGCAATTGCCGGGCAATGTCGCGCAGAGACCGCGAATCGTCGCAAAGGCTGTCGCCGCTGCACGTGGCCGCACCGGTGAACAGCGGACGCAGCGCACGCAGTTCCCCTCCGGCATTGACCGCCAGCGCATAGCGCAAACGCTGCAAAGGGTCCAGGCCGAACATCAGGAACTTGGGCGGACCGGCGCCATCTGCAGCGGTCCTCCCGGGCTCCGGCATCACGCCTCGCAAGGAATAGGTCAGGCCCGGCTGGGGCATGCCCATCATCTGGATGTTCAAGCCGAACATATCCGTCCAGAACCAGGGGGGCGCGGCGGGCTCCGCCTCTTTGCCGAGCATGGCCGCGGCAGCAATGCGCGCCTGCTCATTGGCGCTGTGCCATGATTCCAGGCGCACCGCCCTGCCCAACAGCGGCTGCATCTGCGTCGTGCAATCGCCCGCCGCATAGATATCGGGAGCGCTGGTGCGGCCCAGCGCATCGATGACGATGCCGCCGGTCTGTGGGCACAGCTGCAGCCCGGCCTCACTGGCCAGCGCGGTGTTGGCCACTTGGCCAACCGCAGCCACGACACAGGCGGCGGCGATCCGTGCCCCATCGGTCAGGCTGGCCTGCATCCCCAGCTCGCAGTCCACAAGCGCATCGCAACCGACTCCCAGCCGAAGGTCGACGCCAGTGCCTTGTATGGCACGCGCCAGCCAGTCGGAGAACCCGGGCGGGACCGCGCGCGCCAGTAGCCTGGCTCCCGGCTCCACCACCACCGCCTTCACGCCCAGCTGCAGCGCGGTGGAAGCAAGCTCCAGCCCCAGAAATCCCGCCCCCAGCACCAGCAACTGAACATCCGCCGCCGCCGGACTGGCTGCCAACGCATGCAGTTGCGCGCGCAGCGCACGAGCATCTGCAAGCGTGCGGATGTAATGCAGGCGCTCTGATCGCCCCGAAGGATGGCCCGTCAGTTCGCGCGCCCTCCCGCCTGTGGCCAGCAGGCATTTCGAATAGCCCAAAGCCCTGCCGCCTGCCAACACCGCGCGGTGGCGCTTGGGGTCGAGCTCCACCACCCTGGCGCCAAGCCGCAGGGTAATGCCACGCTCTGCGTAGTGGGCTGCGGGATGGAGGAAGGCTTCAGCCTCCCTGGCCGGATCGAGCAGCACCGCCTTCGAAAGCGGAGGCCGCTCATAGGGCGCGACATCCTCTTCGCCGACCAGCGTGATCAAGCCTTCGAAGCCAAGCTGGCGCAAGGCGCAGGCAGCGCTTGCTCCGGCCTGCCCCGCGCCGATGATGAGCACACCCTGCTGTGCAGGCATTGCATCGATAGCTGTCATGGCAGGTCCGCCTGCACCTCGTCGCCGTGCATGCGAACCGCGTAGACGCGGATCGGCTGCGTGGCCGGAGCACACTTCGCCTCCCCGGTGGCCAGGTCGAAGAGCCCTTGATGGAGCGGGCACTCCACGCAGCCATCTTCGATGTAGCCCTCCGAGAGCAAGGCGTACTGGTGCGTGCAAATGTTGTCTGTCACATGTAGCGCGCCGGCACTCTTGAACAGCGCGAGCTTTGCACCGCCGTGCTCGAAGGCCAATGCCTCATCGTCACCGACATCGTGGACTGTCGCGATGGTTTTCCAGGTCATGACTCGTCAGCTAGAGTTGATTTAATATTCAGTGTACTGACAATAATTCTCCTAAAAACTAGTAATTACCCGAATCCATAACAACCAAGGATTGCCAGGCATCAATGAATTGATACAACATATCAACAGGATACGGAAATACACTACTTAAGTGCTTACCCTGATGTGGAATACCTATGGAAAAATATAATCCTAATACTGACTATTTTTATGTGCAATTCATGCACTTCCCATAGCTGCGCCACAGCAGGCGCGAGCTTCCAGCTTGTCTTAACCAACGAAGGGGATCTGGGATGAAACGAAGAGGGTTTGTTGGCTTTGCAGCACCGCTGACCGTTCTGGGAGCAGCAGGTGCGCACGCGGCGGCAGCGCAAGACTCACCGGCCGTCAAATGGCGCATGTCCACCAGTTGGCCCAAGAGCCTGGACACGATGTACGGCTCGGCGGAGCACCTGTGTGCACGCGTGGCGGAGCTCACCGGCAACAAGTTCCAGATCCGGGCCTTCGCCGGCGGCGACATCGTGCCGCCGGCGCAGAACTTCGATGCCGTCAGCAACGGCACGGTGGAATGCAATCATGTGCTGGCAAGCATGTTCGTGGGCAAGGAGCCCGCGGTGGGCTTCGACACCGGCCTGCCCTTCGGCCTGAACTCGCGTCAGCACAACGCCTGGATGCTGTTTGGCGGAGGCCTGGGGATGCTGCGCGCGATGTACGCCAAGTACAACGTCGTCAACATCACCTGCGGCAACGTCGGCGTGCAGATGGGGGGCTTCTACCGCAAGCCGATCCAGTCGGTCGCCGACTTGCAGGGCCTGAAGATGCGCATCGGCGGCATTGGCGGCATGGTACTGGCCAAGCTGGGTGCGGTGCCGCAGCAGATTCCGCCCGCCGATATCTATTCCTCGCTCGAGAAAGGCACCATCGATGCAGCCGAATGGATCGGCCCCTACGACGACGAAAAACTCGGCCTGCACCGCGTGGCACAGCACTACTACACGCCCGGCTGGTGGGAGGGCAGCGCATCCATCACCGCGATGGTGAACGCAGATGCGTGGAAGGCGCTCCCCAAGGCATACCAGGCTGCTTTTGAATGCGCGGCCACCGAACAGACGCTGAAGATGCTGGCGGATTACGATTCTCGCAATCCCACGGCGCTGAAGAAGCTCATCGGCGAAGGGGCGAAGCTGTCGTATTTCCCACGCGATGTCATGAACGCGGCGTTCAAGGCAGCAGAGGAAACCATGCAAGAGCTGGCCAGCAAGAGCGAGTCCTTCCGGGCGATCTACCCCCAATGGAAGGCCTTCCGTGAGATGGAGGCGAGCTGGTTCAAGGTGGCGGATACACCGCTCGACAACTTCACCTTCCATGCCGTCCAGGCCGCCAATGGCAATGCCAATGGCAAGACCAGCCCCTGAGGAGAAGACGTGCACACAGCCCCTCCCCATTCGCCGGTCTCCGGCGGCGAGCCTGACAGGCTGCCCATGCGCATTGCGCATGCCATCGACGCGCTTAATCGCTTCGTGGGAAAAATCGCCTACTGGCTGGTATTGCTGGCCGTGCTGATCAGCGCCGGCAATGCCGTCTCGCGCAAGGCCTGGAACCTGAGCTCCAATGCAATGCTGGAAATCCAGTGGTATCTTTTCGCCGCCGTCTTCCTGCTCTGCGCCGGCTACACGCTGCTCAACCGCGAACACGTACGGGTGGACTTGTTCTATTCGCGCATGAGCCGCCGCAGACAGCTATGGGTGGAAATCATCGGCGCGGTACTGTTCCTCCTCCCGGTGGTCACGCTGATTCTGGTGCTTTCCTGGCCGCCCTTCATGCATGCGTTTCAAAGCGGCGAGGTATCGGCCAATGCGGGCGGCCTGATCCGCTGGCCGGTAAAGCTGCTGATACCCATCGGCTTCGCACTGCTGCTGCTGCAGGGACTGTCCGAGCTGATCAAGGACCTGCACGAGCTGCGCCGTCTCCCCGCAGGCCATCAGCCAGGAATAGGCAGTGAAGCACATGCAGAAATGGCCGAGGAGCTGGCCGCCAGCATCGCCTCCGGCCAGCGCCATTGAGGCCGCGTGCCGTCAAACCATTTCATAAGAACTTCCCATGATTGAGTTTCTGACCGCGTATATGGCGCCCATCATGTTCGCATGCATGGTGCTTCTGCTGCTCATCGGATATCCGGTGGCATTCTCCATTGCCGCCAACGGCCTGCTCTTCGGCATCATCGGCATGGGCCTGGGGCTGATCGAGCCCTCCATCTTCCAGGCATTGCCGGAGCGCGTGTTTGGCATCATGTTCAACGAAACATTGCTAGCCATACCGTTCTTTACCTTCATGGGCCTGATACTGGAGCGCAGCGGCATGGCCGAGGAGTTGCTCGACACCATCGGCCAGCTCTTCGGCTCGATCCGTGGCGGCCTCGCCTATGCCGTGGTTTTCGTAGGCGCCCTGCTTGCCGCAACCACCGGCGTGGTGGCCGCCTCGGTGATATCCATGGGCCTGATCTCGCTGCCCATCATGCTGCGCTATGGCTATGACAAGCGCCTGGCCGCAGGCGTGATTGCGGCATCCGGAACGCTGGCTCAGATCATCCCGCCTTCTCTGGTGCTGATCGTGCTGGCCGACCAGCTCGGCCGTTCGGTGGGTGACCTGTACGCCGGCGCGCTGCTCCCGGGCCTGACGCTCACCGGCCTGTACATAGCCTATGTCCTGATCAAGTCCATCCTCCAGCCCGCCTGCGCGCCGGCCTTGCCTCCCGAGGCCCGGACCTTGCATGGCGCGGCACTCATGGGCCGGGTGCTGACCTCGCTGGTGCCGCCACTGGTGCTGATCTTCCTGGTGCTGGGCACGATCTTCATGGGCATCGCGACACCGACCGAAGGAGGCGCGATGGGCGCCACAGGCGCGCTCATCCTAGCGCTGATCCGCCGCCGCCTGACCTTCGGCCTGTTGAACCAGGCCATGGACAAGACCGCCAAGCTCACCTGCTTCGCGATCTTCATCCTGATCGGCGCCACGGTATTCGGCCTCGTATTCCGCTCGCTCGATGGCGACGTGTGGGTCGAGCACCTGCTGATCAATCTGCCAGGCGGCCAGCTTGGCTTCCTGCTAGCGGTGAACGCCATGGTGTTCGTACTCGCGTTTTTCCTGGATTTCTTCGAGCTTGCGTTCATCATCGTTCCGCTGCTCGCGCCGGTTGCCCACAAGCTGGGCATCGACCTGGTGTGGTTCGGAGTGCTGCTGGCCATCAACATGCAGACTTCGTTCATGCATCCGCCGTTCGGCTTCTCCCTGTTCTACCTGCGTTCGGTGGCTCCGAAATCGGTCAAGACCTCGGACATTTACCGTGGCGCGATTCCGTTCGTTGGAATACAGATCCTGATGGTCGTGCTCGTGATCGCCCTGCCGCAACTGGTGACGGCGAATGTGCACAAGGTCAAGGACTTCGACCTCAACAAGATCCAAATCCAGGTCGAAGGCGCCCGTGGCGACGCCCGGTCCGGAATACGAGACGGCTACCCGGGCGATCCTGGCTCGGGGGACGGCTACCCCGATTGACCGGACAGGGGCCTGAAGCCCCTGGCAAGAAACCTGCTTGAAGGAGCGAATCCCATGCAAAGCAATCAGATCACAACCGATATGGACCACGCCGACCGCCCGGGCCAAGGCGTCGGTGCGCGCGTACTGCGCAAGGAGGACGAACGCCACCTGAACGGACGCGGCAATTTCATCGCCGACATGAGCATGCCGCAGCTGCGCGAGGTGGCCTTTGTGCGCAGCGCCATGGCGCATGCGCGCATTGCCGGCATTCAGCGCCCGTGCGGGGATCAACCCGAGGCGCGGTGGGTGTTTGTACGTGAGGACATGGATGATGCACTCGACGTGCTGGCCGACTCCACGCTGCCAACCTACCAGCGCTCGGCCCAGCCACCGCTCGCCAAAGGCAAGGTGCGTTTCGTGGGCGAGCCGGTGGCAATGGTCGCGGCCGCAAGTCGCGCCGAAGCGGAAGACCTGGCGGAACTGGTGCAGATCGAGTATGCCGACCTGCCGGTCTTCGCCACCACCGATGCGGCCAAGGCGGGTGCGCAACAAGGGCACTTCGTTCATGACGACTGGGCAAGCAATCACTTTCTCACCCTCAAGGCCGATATCGGCTTCGAAGAGCTCGCAGCCCGCAGCACCAGGGTCGTGCACCGCAAGATGCACCTCGCACGCCAATGCATGGTACCCATGGAAGGCAAGGCAGTGCTGGCCTACTGGGACGAACGCGCCGACCAGCTGGTCGTCTACACCGCCTCGCAGGTGCCGCACATGATCCGCACCATTCTTGCCGAGTGCCTGCATCTCTCGCAGGATCAGGTGCGGGTGATCGCTCCGGACGTGGGCGGCGCCTTCGGCTACAAATGCGTGCTGCAGCAGGAAGAGCTCTGTGTGGCATGGCTCGCCAAGCGCTTTCGCAAGCCATTTCGCTTCATCGAAGACCGCCGCGAGCACCTGATTGCCGGCGCCAACTCGCGCGAGCACCACTACGACCTCCATGCCTACGTGGACGACAGCGGCAAGCTGCTGGCGCTCGATGCCAGCATCACCATCGATGGCGGCGCCTATTCGGTCTGGCCCTTCACCATCGGCCTGGAGCCAGGGCAAGCCCTCGGCAACCTGCCTGGCCCCTATGCCTTGCGCGGCTATCGCTGCGTGACGGAAGCCGTCGCCACCAACAAGCCGGGCTTTGTTCCCTATCGCGGCGTGGCTCGTACCGGCGTGTGCTTCGCGATCGAACTGCTGATGGATGCCATCGCCCGCGAAGTGGGCCGCGAGGCATGGCTGGTGCGCAAGGAAAACCTGGTCACTGCGCAGCAGATGCCCTATGTGAACGTGACCAACAAGCACTTTGACGGCGGCGACTATCCCGCCAGCCTGCTCAAGGTGAAAGACATGATCCGATTCGACGAGATCCGCGAGCGCCAGCGCAAGGCGCGCGCAGCGCCGGATGCGCCGGCAGGCCAAGGCAGGCTCATTGGCCTGGGCTTTGCCTCCTATGTGGAACAGTCGGCGCACGGCACCTCGGTCTTTGCCGCCTGGGGCACCCCGGTGATTCCCGGCTTCGACTCGGCCACGGTGCGCCTCACACCCGATGGTGGTGCGGAAATCCGCGTGGGCGTGCATTCGCATGGCCAGGGCATGGAGACCACGCTGGCGCAGATCGCCCATGAAATCCTTGGCGTGGACATCTACCGCACCAAGGTGGTTCACGGCGACACCTCATTCACGCCATTCTCCACCGGCACCTATGCCTCGCGCTCCATCGTCTATGCGGGCGGCGCGGTATCGCGCGCCTGCAAGGTGCTGGTGCCGCGCATTCTTGCGATTGCGGCGCACATGCTCAAAACGGGCGTGGAAGACGTCCGCCTCGGCGCAGGCAAGATTACCGCCGCCAGTACGGGCCAGAGCCTGGCGCTGTCCGACGTGGCGAATGCTTGGTACCTGCGCCCGCAGCTGCTGCCCGACGATGTGGATCGCGCCGGCCTGGAAGCCACCGCGGGCTACAAGCCCAAGGTGGATACCGGCTCCTTCACCTATGCCAGCCATGCCGTGGTGGTGGAGGTGGATGGCATGACAGGACAGGTGCACATCCTCGACTATGCGATCGTGGAAGACTGTGGCGTCATGGTCAATCCGCTGGTGGTGGAGGGCCAGACCTTCGGCGGTGTCGCGCAGGGAATCGGCACCGCGCTGTATGAAGAGATGCGCTACGACTCCAACGGCCAGCCCCTTGCATCCACTTTGGCCGACTACGTGCTGCCCGGGGCGACCGAGGTGCCGCAGATGCAGATCCATCACTTCGTCACGCCATCGCCGAACACGGAGTTCGGGATCAAGGGCATGGGCGAAGGCGGCGCCATTGCGCCTCCGGCGGTGATCTTCAATGCGGTCAACGATGCGCTCGCCCATCTGGGCGTGGAGATGAACAGCACGCCGCTCACACCGCACAAGCTGCTGCAGGCCATGCACGAGGCCAGGCAAAGCCAGCGCAGTATGCCGGCCCCCCAGGCGCAGGAAGGAGTTGCAGCATGAAGGCCGCCAAATTCGACTACCACCAACCCGGGCAATTGAACGCAGCGCTGCACGCACTGGCCGGCTCCACAGACCGGCAAGGCACCGTCAAGGCCATGGGCGGCAGCCAGTCGCTGGGGCCGATGCTGAACCTGAGGCTCACACGCCCGGCCCGGGTGGTGGATGTCTCGCAACTGCCCGAGCTGCGCGACGTTCAGGTCCAAGGGGACAGCATCCGCATCGGCGCCGCGGTCACCCATGCCGAGATCGAGGACGGCATCCACGAGGCGCTGCGCGGCTCGATGCTGCAGTACGTGGCAGGCGGCATCGCCTATCGCGCGGTGCGCAATCGCGGCACCATCGGCGGCAGCCTGGCCCACGCAGATCCCGCCGCCGACTGGGTGCTGGCGCTGTCGGCGCTTGCGGCCGAGATCGAACTGCGCTCGGCCAGCACAACGCGCAGTGTGCCCATGGATTCGTTCATGCTGGGCGCGTACACCACCGAATTGCAGGAGGGCGAAATCATCGCCGCCATCACCGTTGCACAGCTCGACGCGAGCGCCCGCTGGGGCTACTACAAGTTCTGCCGCAAGACCGGCGAGTTCGCCGAGGCAAGCTGTGCCTGCGTTTTCGACCCGCGGCGCAAGCGCGCGCGCATCATGGTCGGGGCGCTCGATGGCGCTCCCAGGCCCCTGCCCGAGCTGGCGAGGCTCGTCGCATCCTCTGGCAAGATTCCTGGCAGCAATGCGATTGCAGCAGCGCTGGCTCCCCTGGGCGGCGACCCGGTCAAGCAGCAGATGCAGCTGGCCGTGGTGACACGCAGCCTGCAACAGGCCCTGGGGGCGCCCGCAGCCACGATCCAACAAAAGGAGCAACGCGCATGAGCGTAGTAACCATCCAGTTGAATGGTGTCAACCTGCGTCGCGACGTGCAGGACCGCACGCACCTGGGCGACTTCATACGCGAAGAAGGCCGCCAGACCGGCACCCACCTGGGCTGCGAGCATGGCGTATGCGGTGCCTGCACGGTGCTGGTGGACGGCGCGCCGGTGCGCTCGTGCCTATCGTTCGCACCCGCCTGCGAAGGCAAGTCCGTCACCTCGGTGGAGGGCTACCAGGACGACCCGGTCATGGCATTGCTGCGGCCCGCGTTTTCCAGGCACCACGGCCTGCAATGCGGATACTGCACGCCCGGCATGCTGGCCACAGCCCGCGATATCGTGCTGCGCTTTCCCGATGCGGATGAAGCCAGGGTTCGCCTTGAACTCTCGGGCAACCTCTGCCGCTGTACCGGCTACAAAGGCATTGTTGCGGCGATTCTGGATGTGCTTGGCCAGTGCGGGAACAGCGCCGCGCAGCCTGCGGTCGCCGCCCTGCGCCAGGCTGCATGCGCAGGCCGCCAGTGCTGGCCTACGGCAGACACAGCCCCGGCCGACTTCGTCACCTTCGAGCCGCAAGACACCGGCATTGCGGCCGATGCGATTGATACGGACGCCGCTCAGCCTCCCCTCGGCAGCGATGCCTTTGGCGCCCTTGGCTCCAAGGTCGAAGGCGACACCGTGATCGCAGGCGGCTTTACCGTGGACTACCCGGCCGAGCAGGTCTGGGCATTCATGGCTGACCTGCCTGCCGTCGCAGCCTGTCTGCCGGGCGCGGAACTGGCCGAGCACGAGCGGCAAGCCGACGGAGGCGAGCGCATCAAAGGCCGGGTCGCGATCAAGTTTGGCCCCATGGCGGCCGCCTTCAACGGCGCGGCCAGACTGCAGCGCGACGAGGCCCATCGCGCCGCCGTGCTCAAGGGCGCAGGCACGGATTCGCTCAGCCAGTCGCGCGCCAGCGGCAATATCGCCTATGTGGTGCAGCCGCTCGACGCCGGGCGCACACGGGTCTCCGTCAATCTGGGCTTCAGCCTGCAAGGCCCGCTGGCCCAGTTCTCGCGCTCGGGCCTGGTGAAGGACTTCGTCGGCCGCCTGATCCAGGAATTCGGCAAGAACGTGGGCCTGCGCATGGACCCCGATCGCAGCGCCGACGAACCGCTACCTGCGGCAAAGCTCAACGCCTTGGCATTGGCCTGGAGTGTCTTGCTGGGACGCATCAAGCGGCTGTTTGGCGGATCCTGAGACCGCTGCCCCCGAGGGCCCCCATCACCCACCGCCCTCGGGCTCGAAGGCGAAGCCGATGCCATACACGGAGCGGATCCATTCGTGGCTGGGGTCCAGCGCCTTGATTTTCTTGCGCAGGTTCTTGATGTGGCTGTCGATGGCGCGCTCGTTCACATCCAGCGTATCGGCGCAGGCCAGGTCCAGCAGCTGGGCCCGGGAAAACACCCGGCCCGGCTGCTTCATGAGCGCCTGCAGCAGGCTCAGCTCGCGCTTGGTCAGCGGCAGCACCTGGCCGCCCAGCGCGGCGCGGCCCTGCTGCGGCAGCAGCACCAGGCGCGGCTCGTGCGCGGGGGCGGCGCTGCGGCGCAGCACGGCCTTGACGCGGGCCACCACTTCGCGCGGCGCGAAGGGCTTGCAGATGTAGTCGTCGGCCCCCAGCTCCAGGCCGAGCAGGCGGTCCATCTCCTCGACGCGCGCAGTCAGCAGGATCACCGGGCAGGCGCTGTGGCGGCGCACTTCGCGCAGCACGTCGAGCCCGTCCATGCCCGGCAGCATGAGGTCGAGCAGCGTGAGCTGCGGCGGCGCGCGCAGCATGCGCGCCAGCGCCTCGCCGCCGTGGCGAAGGTGCTCGACCTCGAAGCCGGCATGGCGCAGATAGTCGATGACGATGACCGCCATGTCGGTCTCGTCTTCGACCACGAGGATGCGGGCCGGATTCATGCCGCGGGATTCTCCAGCAGCGGCAGCCGCAGCGTGATGCGCAGGCCGCCCAGCGGCGATGCCGATGCCTCGATGCGGCCGCCATGCGCCTGCACGATGGCGCGGCAGATCGCCAGCCCCAGGCCCGAGCCGCCCAGGCCGTCGCCGTCGCGCACACGCGAGGCATCGACACGGTACAGGCGATCGAACAGGCGCGGCAGGTGGCGCTCGGCCACGCCGGGCGGCGTGTCGTCCCAGCGCAGCTGCAGCACGCCGCCGCCCTGCTCCCTGAGCAGCTCTGCCGCTACTTCCAGCCGGCCGCCCGCGGCGGTGTAGCGCAGGCTGTTTTCCAGCAGGTTGGAAAACAGCTGCTGCAGCTGGTGCGCATCGCCCAGCACCAGCGGCGCCGGCTGCAGCGCGCCCAGCCGGTCCACGCTGGCGTACTCCAGGCCGATGCCGGCCTGCTCGAAGCTCGGCACCACGCCGTCCAGCGCCTCGGCCAGCAGCGCGAGCGGATGCACCGGCACATGGTTGGCGGCGCGCGCGGCATCCGCCTCGCCCAGACTCACCCTCAGGTCGCTCACCAGCCGGATCAGGCGCATGATCTGCCGGTGCAGGCGCTGCGCGATGCGCTCGTCCATGGGGTGTACGCCGTCCTGCACCGCCTCGACTTCGGCGCGCATGGTGGACAAGGGGGTGCGCAGCTCGTGCGCCACGTCGGCCAGCCAGCGCTGGCGCGAAGCCTCCATACCGGCCAGCTGCACCGCCATGTCGTTGAAGGTGTCCGCCAGGCGCGCCAGCTCTTGGTCGCCCTCGATGGCCACGCGGGTGTCGAGCCGCCCCGCGGCAATGCCGCGCAGGCCGTCCACAAAGGCGCCCAGCGGCTTGAGCCAGCGCCGGGTGAGCCATGCCGAGAGCAGCAGCGCCAGCGCCAGCCCGGCCAGTCCGGTCCAGGCGATGAAGCCCATCTGCTGCGCCAGGAAGGCGCGGTCCAGTTCGCTTTGCAGGTTCTGCGCCGGCGACAGCACCAGGGTGCCGATGGCCCGGCCATCGGCCGAGCGCAGTGGCCGGCGCGCCGCGCCTGGCTGCTGCGCCATGCCGGCCACGAGTCGCCCCTGGGTGTCGAGCAGCGCCAGGCGCGCCATGGGGCCGCCGAACTGGCGGTCCGGCGGCGGCGCACGGGCCTCGCCCGGCGGCGGCCCCAAGGGGGGCCGGCCGGGCGGGCCGCCGGGCGCATCCAGCGCATCGGCCTCGGCGCCAAAATCCGGTGGCCGAGGTTCGGGGCCCGGGGCCGGGCCGCCCCCGGGGCGCAGCAGCTCGTGCCAGCCGCCGGGGCTGGTGCGCAGCGCCTCCCATCCGCCCTGCTTGGCATGGTAGAGCGACAGCCGCTCGGCCAGCCAGTCCATGCCGGCGAGCTCGACCTCGGCCATGTAGGGCCCCAGCCCGCGCTGCAGCCCCAGGCGCGAAAAGCCGATGAACAGCAGCAGCAGCGCCACCAGCAGCGCCGCCAGCGCGAGAAAGGCCTTGCTCTGCAGCTTCAGTCGCGGCATGGCGGATGGGTGAAGGCGGTGGCTGGGTGGATCACGGCAGCACTATACCGATCAGTTCTGCTGCCCGGGCGGCGGGCCGCCGGCTCCTGGGCCCTGCGCGGGCGTGGCCACCAGCTGGCCATTGAGCGTGCGGCAGATGCCTTGCATCGTCTTGCCGTCGGGCATGGTCAGCGTCACGCTGGCGCCCTCGGTCTTGCCCTGGCAGGCGGTATAGGCTTCGGGCGGCGGTGGCGGCGGGTTGCCACGGCCCTGGGCATGGCTGGCGGCGGCTGCGGCCAGGGAGGCAAATATCAGCACCTGCGCGCAACGCAGGCAGGCAATGCGAAAGCTGGGGAATACCGGCATGGTTTCTTTCCTGAAAAGTGGTAAGACCCCTGCATTCTGCGCAGCAATTTACGAAGAAAATGGTAGAGGCCGGCCCCTCCCAGGCCTTCTCACGCCGGTGTGCACTGATGCCCGCGGGACAGGGGCGCACGCCCCGCAGGCCTATCATCCAGGCCATTCGCCGAGCCCGCGCCGGCCACGATTCGCCCATGCCCACCCCCACACCGCCTCCTGCGCCATGACGTCCATTGCCGCGCCCTCGGGCTCCTCCGCCTCCCCATCGCCGCAGGCGCCGCAGCCTGCGGGCGGCCTGTACTTCGGCTGGGTCATCGTGGCCGCGTCCACGGTGCTGACGCTGTTGACCGTCGGCATGCGCATGGGCATAGGCCCGTTCATGCTGCCGATGGCGCAAGACCTGGGCTTCAGCCGCAGCCTGCTGTCGTCCATCGTGGCCATCGGCATGCTGTGCTACGGCCTGGGCATGCCGGTGGCCGGCTGGTCGGTGGCGCGCTGGGGCACGCGCGCGGTGCTGCTGTTCGGCGCGGTGGCGGTGGTGCTGGCCTGCATCTGGACGATCTACGCGCGCACGCCGTGGAATTTTTTCTGGGCCTATGGCGTGGCGCTGTCGCTGGGCCTGGCCTTCACCAGCCCGGTGGCGGTCACGCCGATGATCAGCCGCTGGTTCACGCGCCAGCGCGGCATGGCGCTGTTTTGCCTGTCCACCGGCTCGATGGCCGGCATCGCGGTGATGACGCCGGTGTTCACCTACAGCATCGGCCATGCGGGCTGGCAGCACACGCTGCTGGGCTTTGCCGCGGTGTTTGCCGTCATCGTCGCCGCGATGGCCTTCTGGGTGGTGCGCGACGAGGCGCCCGAACACACCGACCTGCTGCCGCAGCAGATCGCGGCCCGCCAGGCCCAGTCGGCCGCAACCGCCGCCATGCCGGCCAGCGCCACGCTGCGCTTTGCGCAGGCGGTGGCCACGCTGCCGTTCTGGCAGATCTTCCTGGGCCTGTTCGCCTGCGGCTTCAGCATGAACCTGCTGGGCACGCACGGCGTGCCGATGCTGATGGACCACGGCTTCGACGCCGGCAGCAGCGCCGGCGGCATCGGGCTGATCGGTCTGGTGGCCATCTTCAGCACGCTGGGGCTGGGCAAGCTCTCCGACCGGGTGCCGCGCCGCTACATCCTGGCGGTGATCTACCTGGTGCGCGGCCTGGGCTTCGTGGGGCTGGCGGCGGTGGTGCACCACTGGCAGCTGTATGCGGTGGCGGCCATCGGCGGCATCGTGTGGGCGGGCTCGATCGCTTCGTCGTCGGCCATACTGGCCGACCTGTACGGCATCCGGCTGGTGGGCCTGCTCTACGGCTGGGCCTATGTGGGCCACCAGATCGGCGCGATGATCAGCAGCTGGCTCGGCGGCTGGGCCTACGAGCGCTTCGGCACGCACTGGATCGCGTTCGGCGCGGCGGCCGTGCTGCTGGGCGTGGCCGCCGCGGTGTCGCTCAGGCTGCCCACGCGGCTGCGGCAGCAGGGCGCCTAAGAGCCGCGAACGCCAGCACGGCCCGCGCGCAGCTGGCCATCGAGGATGCTGCCCAGATGCTGCAGCAGCACGCCTGCCTGGGCCTCGGGGCGGCGCTGGCTGACCAGGATCAGCGGCGCCACCAGGCCAGGCGCGCCGCTCAGGCGGCGGTAGGCCAGGCCATCGGTGCGCAGGTGCCGCATCGATGCGGGGATGATGCTCAGCCCCAGCCCGGCAGCCACCAGGCTCAGCGTGGCGGTCAGGCGAGGCGCTTCCTGCACCACCTGCGGATGAAAGCCGGCGCCAACGCAGGCCGCCACGATGCCGTCGTGCAAGCCCGGGCCGGAGGGCCGCCTGTACAGCACCAGCGGCTGGCCGCGCAGTTGTGCCAGCGGTAGCGGACGCGTTGAGCGCATCAGCGCATGCTCGGCCGGGCCGGCCACCACCATCGGCTCGGCCAGCAGCTTGCGGCTGTGCAGGCTGGGCTGGGCCTCCCAGGCCGAGCGCACGAAGGCGGCATGCAGGCGCTGCTGCAGCAAGGCCTGCAGCAATTCGCCGGAGCCGGCTTCCTCCAGCGTGACCTTGACGCGCGGCCACTGCGCACGGAAGGCCTTGAGCATCTCGGCCACGAACGGGTGCAGCGCAGCCGAGCTGGTGAAGCCTATGGCCAGATGGCCGCTGCCGCCCAGGGCGGCATCCTGCACCACCGCGGCGATGCCGTCGATGCGCGCCAGCACGATGCGCGCCTCGTCGGCCAGCGCCAGGCCCGCCGCGGTGGGCCGCATGCCGCGCGGCAAGCGCTCCATCAGGCTGGTGCCGAACTCCGCCTCCAGCTGCTGCAGCAGGCGCGTGAGCGGTGGCTGCTGCATGCCCAGCTGCTGCGCGGCCCGGGTCAGGTTGGCACAGCCGGCAATGGCCAGGAAAGCACGCAGCTGCCGCAATTCCATATAGAAATACCTCAAAAGTATGGATATGGTTTTTATATCGCATTTGTCGGCATGGATAAAGCGCACTACAGTGCAGCCCGAACCCACCACAGGAGCAACACGATGACCTGGTCCGCCCGGCAATACAGCCGCTTTGAAGCCGAACGCACCCGCCCGGTGCGCGATCTGGTAGCCGCCATTCCCCATACCGAGGTGCATACCGGCATCGACCTGGGCTGCGGCCCCGGCAATTCCACCGAGGTGCTGCAGCAGCGCTACCCCGCGGCCGCGGTGACCGGCCTCGACAACGACGAGGACATGGTGCGCGCGGCCCGCGAACGCCTGCCGCAGACCGTGTTCGAGCTGGCCGACATCGGCCGCTGGAGCGCCGGGCAGCCGGTGGACGTGATCCTGGCCAATGCCAGCCTGCAATGGCTGCCCGACCATGCCAGCCTCTACCCGCACCTGGTGCGGCAGCTGCGCGCCGGCGGCAGCCTGGCCATACAGACGCCAGACAATCTGCAAGAGCCCGCCCACGCGCTGGCGCGCCAGGTGGCGGCGAGCGGCCCCTGGGCCGGCCGCCTAGGGCAGGTTCGCCATCCCGAGCGGCACGACATCGCCTGGTACTACGCGCTGCTGCAGCCGGTGTGCAGCACGGTGGATGCATGGCGCACCACCTACATGCACCCGCTGGAGAACCACCAGGCGGTGGTCGAATGGTTCAAGGGATCGGCGCTGCGCCCCTATCTCGCCCCGCTGGGCGAGCACGAGCGCGCCCAGTTCCTGGCCGAGTACCTGGCGGCCATACGCGAGGCCTATCCCGCCCTGCCCAACGGCACGGTGCTGCTGCCGTTTCCGCGCCTGTTCCTCGTGGCGACGCGCTAGGCCGATAGCTAGGCTGATAGCCTGGCGGACTCCGGACCGGTGTTGACAGGCACCCCTATATGCAACATCATTAGTTACATGAAATGCGACAGCCGCCTGTCCTCCGTCCTCCACGCCCTGCTGCACATGGCCGGGCAGGACGGCCCCGTCACCTCGGAGGCCCTGGCGCAATGCCTGGGCACCAACCCGGTCGTCGTCCGGCGCACCATGGGGTATCTGCGCGAGGCGGGCATCGCCGCCTCGGACCGTGGCCACGCGGGTGGCTGGCGCATCCAGGCAGACCTCGCCACCGTCACGCTGCGCCAGCTGCACGCGGCGCTGGGCGAGCCGGCCATGTTTGCCATCAGCAACCGCAACGAAGCGCCCGAGTGTCTGGTCGAGCAATCGGTGAATGCCGCGCTCCAAGGCGCGATTGCCGAGGCCGAGGCATTGCTGCTGCGGCGCTTCGCGGAAATCACCCTGGCCGATCTGGCCGCCGACAGTGCACGGCGGCAGGCGGCGGCTGCACGACGCAAGAGGAATTGAGCATGCAATGCCGGCCTTGGCCCACGACCACCGCTGCCGTGCCGGCGCAAGGCCGCCCGCGATGACCCCGTTCTCCACCCCCGCAGCCATATCGGGCTACGCCGAGAGAGTCGCGCGGCTCGTGCCCGGCCTGCGGGACTTGCACCGGATGGCGGGCGTGCTGCTGGCCGAGCAGGCCCCTGGCGACGCCCGCATGCTGGTGCTCGGCGCCGGCGGCGGCCTGGAGCTGAAGGCCTTCGCCGAGATGCAGCCGGGCTGGCGCTTCGACGGCATCGATCCATCCGCCGAGATGCTCGAACTCGCCCGCACCACCCTCGGCCCCCTGGCGCCCCGCGCGCACCTGCACCAAGGCTATATCGACAGCGCGCCCACGGGGCCTTTCGATGGCGCGGCCTGCCTGCTGATGCTGCATTTCCTGCCGCCAGCCGAGCGCCTGCGGACCTTGCAGCAGATGCTCGTGCGGCTCAGGCCCGGGGCGCCCCTGGTCGTGGCGCATCACAGCTTTGCCAGCGAAGATCCCGCCAGGAGCAGATGGCTTGCGCGCAATGCGGCATTCGCGGTGGCCTGCGGCGTGCCTGCGGCCCAGGCCGAAGGCAGCATCGCGGCGATCAAGGAACAGCTACCGGCACTTTCACCCCGCCAGGATGCCGATCTGCTGCGCGCGGCCGGATTCACGGACATCGAGCTTTTCTATTGCGCCTTCACCTTCAGGGGCTGGGTCGCGCGCAAGCCCTGAGCAATTGGCGATTCAGCCCCTGGGCAGCTGCGGCGGCTGGAGCAGCTCGTCCAGCGACAGGCCCTTCTCGCGCAGCAGCGCTTCAAGCACCGGCTTGAGCGCGCCCAGGCTTTCATCCACCGCCTCGCGCACCGTGTCCACCACCACCTGGGTGCCGCGCTCGATCTCGATGTTCAGCCCATCGCCCACGCGCTTGGATTCGAACACCGTCATGCGCCGGGTCTCGGGTATCAGCCAGACCTCGAACCAGCCTTCGCGCCGGTTGACCTCGGCCACCGTCAGGCTCGCGCCGTTGATCGCGATATAGCCCTTGGCGAACACGTATTTGCGAAACGGTTCGGGCACCGAGATGCGCATCACATAGTTGTTGTCGAACTCGCGCACCGCGCAAAGCGTGCCGGTGAAGTCCACATGGCCCGACAGCGGATGGCCGCCGATCTCGGCGCCATCCTTGGCGGCGCGCTCGACGTTGACGCCCGAGCCCACCTGCAGGCCGCCCAGCGTGGTGATGTTCAGGCTTTGCTGCATCACGTCGAACGTGGCGCGGCGCTCGCCGAGCAGCTCGGTCACGGTGAGGCAGACGCCGTCGTGCGACACGCTCGCGCCTATCGCCAGATCCTGGCAGAAGCCCGCGGGAAATTCGACCTCGAAGGTCCTCAGGCCCTTGGCGTCGCGCACCGCGGCAATGCGCGCCACCGCCTGGATGATGCCGGTGAACATGGATGAACCCTGTAAATTTGATAGCTTCCAGCGCTTTACCTATAATGTTTTCAAATACTTTTATATCTGAAAACCTTATACAGAAAGCGCCAGCAGCTATGGTTTTAGCTGCCAGCCAGCTTCATGCGGTTGACCAGGATCGAGCCCACCGCGCGCGAGCCCGCGTCGTACACGTCGGCGCCCACGGCCTCGATGCCCTTGAACATGTCCTTGAGGTTGCCGGCGATGGTGATCTCCTGCACCGGGAAGGCGATCTGCCCCTTCTCGACCCAGAAGCCGCTGGCGCCGCGCGAATAATCGCCGGTGACCGGGTTCACGCCCTGGCCCATCAGCTCGATCACGAACAGGCCGGTGTCGAGCTTGCGCAGCATCGCGGCCAGGTCGTCGCCGGGCCGGGTCTTGCTGGAGCTGAAGACCAGGTTGTGCGCGCCGCCGGCATTGCCGGTGGTCTTCATGCCCAGCTTGCGCGCCGAGTAGGTCGACAGGAAATAGCCCTGCACCCGCCCGTCCTCGACCACGCTGCGCGGGCGCACGCGCACGCCTTCGTCGTCATAGGGCGCGCTGCCCTTGCCGCCGACGATGAACGGATCTTCGAGCAGGTGGATGTGCTTGGGAAACACGCGCTTGCCCAGCGAATTCATCAGGAACGAGCTGTGGCGGTACAGCGCGCCGCCGCTGATGGCCTGCACGAAGCTGCCGATCAGCCCCGCGGCCAACGGCGCCTCGAACAGCACCGGGCATACGGTGGTGGGGATCTTGCGCGCATTGAGCCGGCTGAGCGCGCGCTCGGCGGCGTAGCGGCCCACCACCTGCGGCGGCGCCAGATCCTTGGCGTTACGCATGGATGAATACCAGGCATCGCGCTGCATGTCGGCGCCTGAGCCTGCGATCGGAGCCACCGAAACGCTGTGCCGCGAGCTGGCATAGCCGCCCGCGAAGCCCCGCGTATGCGCGCTGTAGAAATGGCTTTGCTGGGCCGACACGCCCGCGCCCTCGCTGTTGGTGATGCGCGCATCGGTCGAGAACGCCGCGGCCTCGCACTCCAGCGCCAGCTTGGCGGCGGCCTCGCTGTCGATGCTCCAGGGGTGGAACAGCTCCAGGTCGCGCTGCTCGCCGGCGGCCACGATGTCGGCCGCGTCGGGCAGGCCGGCCATCGGGTCTTCGGCGGTGAAGCGGGCAATGTCGTAGGCCGCCTGCACCGTGCGCTTGACCGCCTCGGGCGAGAAGTCCGAGGTGCTGGCATTGCCGCGGCGCTGGCCGAGGTACACGGTCACGCCCAGCGACTTGTCGCGGTTGCGCTCCACGGTTTCGAGCTCGCCCTTGCGCACGCTGACCGACAGGCCCGCGCCCTCCGAGGCATCGGCTCCCGCGTCGCTGGCGCCCAGGTGCTTGGCATGCGCCAGGGCCTGCTCCACCAGGTCTTGAAAGAATGCGCGGCTGTAGCTGAAGCCGGTTTGCGCCGCGGGCGCGGCCGGGCGCGGGGAACGGGTTCGGGTCTTGGTCATACTGGCCGCTATGATACTGAACTGCGGCACCTCCCCCCGGGACGGCTGCCAGTTTGTTTTTTCGCCTCACCCATGTCAAGAAAACCCAAAAAAGGCTATTTCGTCAAAGGCCACTTCGTTGCCGAGGGCAGCGAGCTCGACCTCGAGCTCAAGGCCGAGCTCAAGGGCACGACCGAATCCAGCAAGACCGATCTCAAGCGCGAGATGGATGCGCTGCAGGAGCTGGGCAAGGACTTGCTCACGCTGCGCGCCGACCTGTTCGAGCGCCTGCAGCTGCCCGACAAGCTGCAAGACGCGCTGGCCGAAGCCAAGCGCATCACCAACTTCGAGGGCAAGCGCCGCCAGATGCAGTTCATCGGCAAGCTGATGCGCAAGCTCGAGGACGAGCAGGTCGAGGCCATCCAGGCCGCGCTGGCCGAGCAGCGCGACGGCTCGGCCGCCGAGAAGATGCTGCTGCACGTGGCCGAGCAGTGGCGCGACCGCATGATCGTGCACGACGAGGCGGTGTCGCTGTGGATCAACGAGTTCGCGCAGACCGACATCCAGCAGCTGCGCGCGCTGGTGCGCCAGGCGCGCAAGGATGCGCCGCCGCCCGACAAGGCCGCTGAATCACAGGGCCTTGCGCCGCGCAAGGGCCGCGCCTACCGCGAGCTGTTCCAGCTGGTGCGCGAGCAGCTCGATGCCGCCCACGCCCGCCGCGGCGACACCCCTGGCGCCGAACCAGACTCCCAGCCATGAACCTCGATCACCTCGATAGCGCCAAGATCGGCCTCGTCTCCATCAGCGACCGCGCCAGCAGCGGCGTCTACCAGGACCAGGGCCTGCCCGCGCTGCAGGACTGGCTCGGCCGCGCGCTGCACAACCCCCTGGCCTTCGAGCCGCGCCTGATCGCCGACGAGCAGGCGCTGATCAGCAGCACCCTGATCGAGCTGGTGGATGCCGGCTGCCACCTGGTGCTGACCACCGGCGGCACCGGCCCCGCGCGGCGCGACGTGACGCCCGAGGCCACGCTGGCCGTGGCCGACAAGGAAATGCCCGGCTTTGGCGAGCAGATGCGCCAGATCAGCCTGCGCTTCGTGCCCACGGCCATCCTCTCGCGCCAGGTCGCGGTGATCCGCGGCGGCTGCCTGATCATCAACCTGCCCGGCCAGCCCAAGGCCATCGCCGAAACGCTGGAAGGCCTGAAGGACGCGCAGGGCCAGCAGCTGGTGCCCGGCATCTTCGCCGCCGTGCCCTACTGCATCGACCTGATCGGCGGCCCCTACCTGGAGACCCGCGCCGAAGTGTGCAAGGCCTTCCGCCCCAAGAGCGCGATCCGCCCTGTCCAAGTACCCCAGGCACTCCAGGCACCCCAGCCATGACCGGCACCATCACCCCGAGCGCCCCCGCGCGCCTGCGCATTGCCGTCATGGGCGCGGGCGCCGTGGGCTGCTATTTTGGCGCCCTGCTGGCGCGCGCCGGCCACGAAGTCACACTGATTGCCCGGCCCGCGCATGTGCAGGCCATCGCCGCCCACGGCCTGCGCCTGCAGACCGCCGCCGAAGACAGCCAGGTGCCGCTGGCCGCCAGCACCGAGGCCAGCGCCGCCCAGGGCGCCGAGCTGGTGCTGCTGTGCGTGAAATCCACCGCCACCGAAGACGCCGCGCGGCAGCTGCAGCCGCACCTGGCGCCCGGCGCGCTGGTGCTGACGCTGCAAAACGGCGTGGACAACGACGAGCGCGTGCGCGCGCTGCTCGGCCCCGCGCAGCCGGTGGCCGCCGCGGTGGTCTACGTGGCCACCGCCATGGCCGGGCCCGGCCATGTGCGGCACTTCGGCCGCGGCGAGCTGGTGATCGCGCCATCGCCGCTGAGCGAGCGGGTGGCGCGCGAGCTGGGCGCGGCCGGCATACCCACCCAGGTGTCGGGCCAGGTGCGCGGCGAGCTGTGGGCCAAGCTCATCATCAACTGCGCCTACAACGCGCTGTCGGCGCTGGTGCAGCAGCCCTATGGCTGGCTGGTGCAGCAGCCCGGCTGCACCGAGGTGATCGCCGACCTGGTGGCCGAGTGCCTGGCCGTGGCGCGCGCGGACGGCGTGCAGCTGCCCGGCGACATCCACGCCGCGGTGCGCGGCATCGCCGCCAGCATGCCGGGCCAGCGCTCGTCCACCGCCCAGGACCTGGCGCTGGCCAAGCCCACCGAGATCGAGCACCTGAACGGCTACGTGGTGCGCCGCGGCAAGGCGCTGGGCGTGGCCACGCCGGTCAACCAGGCGCTGCTGGTGCTGGTGCGCATGGCCGAGGCGGCGTCTCAGAAGTCGTAGTTGGCCGAAATCCACAGGCGCCGCCCGTCCTGCGGGTTGCGGTAGCGGTTGCCATAGGCCACCGTAGGCGCCTGGCCCGGCCGGCTGGCGTACGAGTACGGCTGGTAGTCGATGAAGCTCTTGTTGAACAGGTTGTAGACCGCGGCGCTGACGGTGAATTTCGGCGTCACCCGGTAGCTGCCGCCCAGGTGGAACTGGGCATAGGACTTGTAGTCGCCCAGCGCCGCCGCGGCGGCGATATTGGAGACGGAAGTGCCCGGGTCGCGGAAGCGGGCGCTGCGGTACTCGGCGCGCAGCCAGAGATCCCACTGCTCGGACGGCGTCCACTCCAGGCGCGCGTTCAGCGCGTGCCTGGGCGTGTCGGCCAGCGGCTTGCCCTGGTTCAGCCCGCTCTTTTGCTCGCTCTTGGTGAAGGTGTAGTTGGCGCTGGTTGCCCACTGCTTGTTGATGGCGTAGCGCGCGTTCAGCTCCAAGCCGCGAGTGACGGCCTGGTCCACGTTGGTCTGCTGGCCGAAGGTATCCACATTGGGCCAGTCGCCGAAGTTCACGCAGCCGGGGCGGTTCGGCGCGCCGGAGAACGAGCAGTTCGGCAGGCCGACGCCGCTGGTGATCTTGTTCTTGAACTGGTTGTTGAACAGCGTGGCATTGGCGGCAAAGCCCTGCGCGTCGTCAAAGTACACCCCAAACTCGGTGCTGCGGCTGGTCTCGGGCTTGAGCCCGGGGCTGCCCACCAGCGGGATCGTGCCCTGGCCGCCGAAGCCATTGATGCCGGGCACCAGCTGCTCCACGCGCGGCGTCTTGTAGCCATTGCTCACGCCGCCCTTGAGCGTCCACTGCGGCGCCGCGTTCCACACGCCGTAGACGCGCGGGCTGAGCTTGCCGCCGAAGATGCTGTGGCGGTCGTAGCGCGCGCCCAGCGTGAGCTTGAAGGCATCGGTCAGGCCCCACTCGTCCTCGGCGAACAGCGCCTTCTGCGTGAAGCTGAACTTGCCGGGCGCCACGCCATCCTTCATCTCGGCATCCCACCACTGGCCGCCGATGGTGGTCAGGTGGCTGCCCCAGGGCAGCATCAGCTTGGAGTCGAGCACCTTGCTCTGCACCTCCAGCGTGCGCGCGCCGCCCGCCACCGCGCCCGGGGTGCCGGGCGGAATGGTGCGGCCTATGGTTTCGGTGCGGTTGACCATGTAGCTCGTATCCCAGGTGCCGAAGCCATAGCGTCCGGTATGGGCAATGGTCCACTGATCGCGGTTGTATTTCTGCTCGGGGCCATAGCCGCCCTGGGTGCCCAGCGTGCCCAGCTGGCCGCGCGAGTTGTCGTAGGTCTGGCGGCCCAGATCCACATCGAGCACCAGGTCGTTGTAGCGGTTGGGCGTGAGCAGCAGGCGCGCGCCCAGGTTGTCGACGTCCGACTTCACCGGATTGGCGCCCATGATGGGCGTCACATCCTTGCCGTCGGCCCCCAGGTAGCGGATGTCGGCGGCATCGCGGCGGAAGGCGCTGCCGCGCAGGGTCAGGCCCAGCAGATCCTGCTTGAGCGGCCCGCTCAGGTAGAAGCGGCCGGAGCGGGTGTCGCCGAACTCGGACTCCTGCTGCAGCGTGTAGTCCACGCCCACCGAACCGGTCCAGGTCTTGCCCGGCTTGCGGGTGATGATGTTGACAACGCCCCCCATGGCATCGGAGCCATAGAGCGTGGACATGGGGCCGCGGATGACCTCGATGCGCTCGATGGCCGACACCGGCGGCAAAAAGCTGGTCTGGGTGCCGCCGAAGTCGTTGGGCGTGACGTTGCCGGCCGCATTCTGGCGCCGCCCGTCGATCAGCACCAGCGTGTACTCGCTGGGCATGCCGCGGATGCTGATGTTCAGGCCGCCGGTCTTGTCGGAGGCGCCAGCGGTGTCCACCCCCTCCACATCGTCCAGCGCCTGCGCCAGGCTGCTGAAGCGCTTTTGCTCCAGCTGCTTGCGGGTGATGACGGTGATGGAGGCCGGCGCCTCCTTGATGTCCTGCTCGAAGCCCGAGGCTGATACCACCACCTCGCGCAGCTCATGGACGGCGGCATCGCCGGTCTGGGCCGCGACGGAGCCTGCGGCGCACAGCGCGGCCGCTGCAGCGGCGAGCGAAGTCAGGGTTGGGCGGGAAAAAGAATGCAGCATGCAAAACACTCCTGGCAAACAGAGAAACGGAAATCCGTGCAATGCGCGCTGAAATGTCTTGTTATGCGATACGGAAGAACGAAATGTAAAACTTATTAAAAATAAGAATCGTTATTATTCTATACATAAAGAAATGCAAATGGCGCTTCTACCCCCAAGGCATGCGCCTGCATTGGCATAAAACCAACAACCGGCCTGCAACCGTAGCCGGGCCTTGGTGGGCTGGCGCTCAATCGCTCAATACACGTCGCGCCGGTAGCGCCCGGCCAGCGCCAGCGCCTCGACCTCGGCCTCGCCCAGCACCTCGCGCAGCACCACATCCACGCCCTGGGCCATGCCCTGCTGGCTGCCGCACACATAGATGGCGGCGCCGTGCGCCACCCAGTCGCGCAGCTGCTGCGGCTGGCGCTGCAGCAGCTGCTGCACATAGCAGGGATCGGCCGCATCGCGCGACCAGGCGCGGTCGAGCCGCTGCAGCCGCCCCTCGGCCAGCCACTGCTGCAGCTGCCCGTCCAGCAGCGCATCGTGCTCGGGGCTGCGCTCGCCGAACACCAGCCACTGGTCCGAACGCCCCTGCGCAACCCGGGCGCGGATATGGCTGCACAGGCCGGCCAGGCCGGTGCCGTTGCCGATCAGCAGCAAGGGCCGCGCCGCGTTGTCGCCCAGCCTGAAGCCGCCGTGCGCGCGCAGGCCCAGCGGCAGGGCAGCGCCCACCGCCATGCCCTCGCACAGCCAGCCCGAGGCCAGGCCGGGCGAGCCGTCGGCGCGCAGGCTCTGGCGCACCAGCAGCTGCAGGCTGCCGTCCTGCGGTACCGAGGCAATCGAATAGTCGCGCGTGCGCTGCGGATCGGCCGGCACCGCCAGCGATACCAGGTCGCCCGACTCCCAATGCGGCAGCGCGCCTGCCTGCGGCACCCATTCGAGCAGATATACCGCGCCGCCCTGGCTGCCGGGGTTCAGCCGCGTGCGCCGGCGCAGCACCCAGGGCCGCGCGGGTTCGGGCTCGCGCCAGCCTTCGGCGCTGCGGCCGGTCAGCGCCTGCAGCAGCTCGGCCACCTCGGCCTGCCAGGTGCGCAGCGCGGCCGCATCGCCGTTGTCCATGCACACCACGTCGGCCTTGGCGCCCTGGGCCTGCAGCCATTGCTGCACGCGCAGGCCGAAGGCGCAGAACTGCGCATATTCGCGGTCGCCCAGCGCCAGCACCTGGGCCATGTGCCCCGGCAGCGCCGCCGCGCGCTCCAGCACCTGCCGCACAAAGGGCAGCGCATGGTCGGGCGCGTCGCCCTCCCCGGTGGTGGACAGCGCCCACAGGCTGTGCGAGCAGGCCTGCAGGTCGGCCAGCGCCAGCGCCTGCACCGGCAGCAGGCGCACCGCGCAGCCGCCCGCATGCAGCACGCGCGCGCTCTCGCGCGCCAGGGCCTCGGCCTGGCCGGTCTGGCTGGCATAGGCCACCAGCACCTGCGGCCCGTCCCGCGGCCCCGCCTGCAGCGCCTGCCGTTCGCGGCGCTCCGTCTGGCGTTCGCGCCACAGGCGCCGCGCCACGCCGGCGCACAGCGCGGCATAACCGGCCAGCAAGGCGCCCGCCCCGCCCAGGCGGGCCGGGCTCAATATCCAGTCGATCATGGGTTTAGCGTCATTCCTCGTCGGCCAAAGACTTCCATAGCACCTACCCTCCCGAGGATTCCGGCGCAAAGCGCTCTTGCCAGGCCGGCGTGCAGCGCCGCAGGCCCTGCGGCCGCGCCGCATCGGGGTGGCTGTGGAAGACCGCGGCCACGCGCTGGCGCAGTGCGAAGTCCCAGCCGGCCTGCGGGCCGAGCACGGTGAGCGCGGTGGCCAGCGCATCGGCATGCATGCATTCGGCATGGAAGACCGTGACGCTGGTCAGCGCATGCGCCACCGGCCAGCCGGTGCGCGGCTCCAGCGTATGCGAATAGCGCCGCCCGCCATGCGTGAAGACATGCCAGTGGTCGCCCGAGGTGGCCAAGGCGCCATCCAGCAAGGCTACGGCCAGCGGCTCGCCATCGCCGGCCACACCCGCCACGGCCACGCGCCAGGGCTGGCCGCCGGGCCGCTGGCCCCAGGCGCGCAGTTCGCCGCCAATCTCCAGCAGCGCATGCTCCCAGCCGGCCTCGCGCAGGCGCTGGGCCACCCAGTCCACCGCATAGCCCTTGGCGATGCCGCTCAGGTCCAGCTGCAGGCCGCCAGGCTGCAGCAGGCGGCGCTGCTGCGGCTGCCATTGCAGCCGCTGGTGGCCGCAGGCGCGCAGCGCGCGGTCGATCTCGGCCTGCGCGGGCGGCTGGCCGCTGTGCGGCGCCTGCGGGTCGGCACGCGGGCCAAAGCCCCACAGCGACACCAGCGCGCCCACCGTCGGGTCCCAGGCGCCGTCGCAGGCCCGCGCCCAGTGCAGCGCGGCATCCAGCACCGCCGCCAGCTGTGGCGGCAGCTGGTGCCAGGAGCCCGCGGCGGCGGCATTGAAACGCGAGAGGCAGGAGCCTGCCTCCCAGTTGCTCATCTGGGCGATGACCGCGTCCAGCGTCTGCTGCACCAACTCCTGCACCGGCGCCAGCGGCGCGTAGCCGGGGTTGGCCAGCCGCAGCGACCAGGTGGTGCCCATGGTGGCGCCGCCCAGGCTGTGCAGGCCGCCGTCCTGGCGCGCATGCATGGCCGGGGCCCGCCAGGCGGCGGGCGCAAAGGTGCGGCCGGCCATGGCCGGCATGCCTTGCTCCCGTGCCTGTATTTGCCAGATGCCGGCGCCATAGCGTACGCGCGGGGCCGTGCTCATGCCGACCCCGCTTTCGGCCCGATGGCCGCCAGTGCCTGCCTCACCTGCACCGATGGTCCGTCAAGGCAGCACTTCCAGCGTGGCCACATAGGCCAGGCGGCGTTCCTTGGCGATGGGGCTGGAGGTTTTGTCATCCTTGGCATCCGCATCCAGCCAGTACATGCCGGCGGTGGGGAACTTGACCTTGAACCGGCCTTGCGCGTCGGTCTTGAGCTTGATCTCGTTGACCGAGTCGCGGTAGCGCTTGCCGTCGGGCACCAGCACCACTTCGACGTCCGCGGCGGGCTTGCCGTCGATGTGGAACGCGAAGGTGGCTTCCTCGCCCACGACCAGGTCGTTGGGGTGGGTGACCGGCGCCAGCTCCAGGCCCTTGCCGCTCAGGCGCAGCGCGCTGGGCTTGCCCATGGTGACGAAGGTCTCGATGCGGCTGGCGCTCTCGACCACGCGCACGTCCTTGGCGTCGGCCGGGATCTGCTTGCTGATCTCTTCGGCGCTGCCGCGCAGGCGCTTCATCTGGCCGGCCGCGTCCTTGTACGAGCCCATGATGCCGCTGTTCACGAGGGCCAGCTGGTAGGTGCCCTGCTGCTCGGGCTTGAGATCGAACACGCTGCGCAGCTCGCCCTTGTGCACGTTCTTGGGCTCCACGGTGCTGCCATCGGGTGCGGTAATCACCAGCTTGTCCACCGCCAGCGGGCGGTGGTTGAAGAAGAACATGTCGTTGGAAACCGCGGCGTCCACGGTGACCCAGTCGGCCTTGGACAGCACGGTGCTGGAAGGCTTCATCCAGACGCTGTGGGCCTGTGCGCCAACGGCGGCGCAGGCCAGGGCCAGGGCGGCGGCGATGCGGGTGGCAGAAAACATGGTGAATCTCCTCGAAAGTGTGTTGCTCGAAATTGGCGTGGCCAGCGGATCAGGGCTTGAGTTCGAGCGTAACCTCGCCCAGCTCGCTCTTGCCCTTGGCGGACAGGCTGGCGGCTTGCTTGGCGGGCCATTCGAACGGTATGCTCACCAGTTCGCGGCCGCCCACTTCGCGCGCGGCCTCCACCTGCAGCTTGTACTGGCCCGGCGCCAGCTTGGGCAGCGGATTGCTGCCTTCGGCGAACGACAGCGCATGCTTGCCCACCGGCTTGGTCGGCTGGGTCACGCCGTCGATGGGCACGCTCAGCTCGCGGCCGGTGCGGCGCCACCACTGGCGCATGTCCTTGAGCCATTTCGCGCCTTCGGCGTCGCGCTTTTTCACGTCGTACCAGACCGACAGGTTGGCCGCCACCGAGCCGTCGGCACGCTCCAGCCACATGGCCACGTAGGGGCGGTGGTATTCGGCCACGTCCAGGCGCGGCACCTCCACGCCCACATTCAGCCCGGCCGCCACGGCCGGCAGGCCTGCGACCGCGCCCAGGGCAACGGTGAATCGGGAAACGGTTCTTGTCATGTGCTCTCCTCAGGTAAAAGAAGGGGTCGGATCGGCTTCAGTGCACCAGCAAAAGCGCCAGCAGCGCGGGCAGCAGCAGCCCCAGGCCCACCATGGGCCATGTCATGGGGCGGCGGCCGGCGTGCATCTGCAGGATGAACAGGCCGGTGATGCAGAACACCAGGCAGGCGCCGGCAAAAATATCGATGAACCAGCTCCAGGCCACACCGGCATGGCGGCCCTTGTGCAAATCGTTGAAGTACGAGATCCAGCCGCGGTCGGTGGATTCGAACTCGGCCAACCCGTCCCTGAGCCCGATGCGCACCCAGGCATCGCCACCCGGCCTGGGCATGGCCACATAGGCCTCGTCGTCGTTCCACTCCACCGCGCGCTGGCGGGTGTCGGCGCCGAATTCGGCGCGCAGCCAATCCTGCACGGCGGCGGGCAGGGCCTCGCTGCCGCCTGCCGCCTGCTTGTGGCGCGCAGCGGCCTGCTGCAGGCCCTGCAGCAGCGGCCCGGGCAATTCACCCTCGCGCGAGACCACGGCGGGCTTGGCCTCGATCTGCCCCGCATGGTTGAGCGTGAACCCCGTCAGCGCAAACAACAGCATGCCGACCAGGCAGATGGCGGAGCTGACCCAGTGCCATTCATGCAAGGTCTTGAGCCAGTAGGCTCGTTGCGAAGAGGAAGACGCGGTGGCTTTCATGGAGCGGCATGCAGTGCCCCTGCGCCCGGCGCTGGCCAGCGCGGACCTGGGGAAAACTCGGATTGTAATGAGCGAAAACAAGAATGAATCTCATTTTCAAATACTTTACCTGGCAACAATAATTTACATAACTTCATGGGCCTGCGCAGGCGGGTATCAGGGCTCGGCCCACATGCGCAGCAGGTTGTGGTATTGCCCGGTGAGGGAGACGGTCTCCTCGGTTTCGCCGAGCTGGGCGCGCAGCCGCTGGATGGTCTGGTCCAGCTCGAACAGCAGCGCGCGCCGCGCATCGTCGCGCACCAGGCTCTGGGTCCAGAAGAATGAGCACACCCGCTCGCCGCGCGTGACTGGCTCCACCCGGTGCAGGCTGGAGGATGGATAGAGGATCAGGTCGCCCGCGGGCAGCTTCACTTCGTGCATGCCATAGGTGTCGACCACCACCAGCTCGCCGCCGTCGTAGTCTTCGGGATCGCACAGGAACAGCGTGGACGAGACGTCGGTGCGCAGCCATTGCGCCATGCCTGGCTCGCGCCGCGCCGCGCCGTCCACATGCAGGCCATAGGTTTCGCTTTCGGCATAGCGGTTGAACAGCGGCGCCATGGTGCGCGCCGGCAGCGCGGCCTGGAAGAACAGCGGGTTGGCCGCCAGCGCCCGCTGGATGATGCGCCCCTGCTCCAATGCCACCGGCGAGGTTTCGGGCAGCTGCCGGTTGCGCTTGACCTGCGCGCCCTGGCTGCCGGCGGTGGCGCGGCCGTCGATCCAGTCGGCGGCATCGATGGCGGCGCGCATCGCGGCCACCTCATCCCGCGTGAGTACGTTGGGGATGTGCAGCATCATGCTTGGAGTCCCTCCATGGAAAAAGCCCCGGCAAAGGCGGGGCATGGTGTCATGGCCGCCGCGGCCCGGGCCGCAGCGGCTTGGCAAACGCCAGGATCAGAAGCGGAAGTTGGCGGTCAGGCGCGCCGAGCGCGGAATGCCCGGGAAGTAGCGATAGCCGCTCTTGTTGATCGCCGCCACATAGTCCTTGTCGAACAGATTGTAGATATTGAGCTGGATATCCACGTTCTTGTTGATGCGATAGCTGGCCATGGCGTCGAACACCCAGTAGGCGTCGGTGTAGTTGGGCGTGCCCACCGCGCCGTCGGTGCCGCGCTTGAGGCCGCCCGAGTAGCGCGCGCCGCCGCCGATCGTCAGGCCGGAGGAGAACTGGTAGCTGCTCCACAGCGAGAACGCGTTCTTCGGCGTGTAGGTCAGGCCATTGGTGCCGTCCTGCGCCACATTGGCGCCAGTGTCCACCTTGGTGTCCTGGATGGTGTAGCCGGCGGTCACGCCCCAGGCCGGGGTGATCTGGCCGGTGGCGCCCAGCTCCACGCCCTGCACCACCTTCTTGCCGGTCTGGCCCACGGTGCCGTCGGGGTTGGTGACGATCTCGTTGGTAATCTCGGTGCGGAACAACGCGCCGGTCAGCAGCACGCGCTTGTCCAGCAGTTCCCACTTGGTGCCCAGCTCGGCGGTCTTGGCCTTTTGCGGGTCCATGTTGGGGTTGTTGGCATTGTTGAAATTGCCGGAAGCATTGGTGGCCGCGGACAGCGTGAAGTTGCTGCCGCCCGGCGGCTGCTGCGACAGCGCGTAGTTCACGTAGATGCTGCCATTGGGCGCGGGCTTGTACAGCGCGCCGATCTTCCAGCTCAGCAGGTTGCCCGAGGCGCTGAGGCCGTCGGAGGTGGTGGGCACCACCGTGCCGGTGGGGTTGGAGCCGCAGGGCTGCGTGGTGGACGTGGCGGTGCAGACTGCGCTGGCGTTGTACTTGGTCTTGTAGTGGTCCCAGCGCAGGCCCACGTTGGCCTGCCATTGCTCGCTGAGCTTGAGCGTGTCGAAGGCATACAGCGCAACGGTGTCGGTGGTGCCCTTGCTGTCTGCGCCATTGCGCGTGTAAGCCGGCAGCGAGACGCTGGAGTCCGGGTTGTAGATGCTCACGCTGGGCACGGTACCGGTGGTGGCCAGGCCGTAGTTGCGCTGCTCTTCGCGGGACAGTTCCAGGCCGGTGCTCAGCTCGTGCTTCACCGAGCCGGTGGCGAAACTGGTGTTCAGATTGGTCTGGTTGGTGAGGATGCGGTTGACCTGGTCGCGGGTGTTGATCAGGCGCGACATGGTCCAGGTGGATGGATCGCTGGGATTGGGGGTCACCAGCGAGCCGGCCGACCAGGCGCCGGTGGTGGCGTTCTGCGAGTAGCCGGTGGCCATGAATGCGGACAGCAGGTAGTTCTGCTTGGTCTGGCCCCAGCGGGTGGTGTTGCGCAGCGTGGTGCCCGGCGCAATGTCGCGCTCGACGCGCAGCGTGGCCATGTCGGCGGTCACATCGTCGTGGTCCGACGCGGTGCCGTAGAAATTGCTGCTGTTCACCCGCGCCGCGTTCGTCAGGAAACCGCGGTAGCCGGGGTATTTGGCATTGTCTGGCGAGCTGTAGCCCGGCAGGCCCATGGTCATCACGCCGCCATCGGGCACATTGCTCTGCTTGACGTGCAGCAGGTTCAGGAACACGCGCGTATCGGTGTTCAGGCCGAAGGCGAATGAAGGCGCCAGGCCCCAGCGGTCGTTCTTGACCTGGTCGCGCCCGGCCACGCCGGAGTCCTGCACCATGGCGTTGAGGCGGAAGGCAGTGCCGTTGTCGTGGCTGAGGCCGCGGTTCAGGTCGATGGTGGAGCGCTTGTAGCTGCCGCTGCCAAAGCCCACCGAGCCGGCGAAGCCGTCGGTCATGCTCGGCTGCTTGGTCACCATGTTGATGGCGCCCGTGGGCGCGCTGCGGCCGTAGTCGGTGCTGGCCGGGCCCTTGGTGACTTCCACCTGCTCGGTGTTGAACACGTCGCGCGACAGCGCGCCGACGTCGCGCACGCCATCCACGTAGATGCTGTTCGAGGTGTCGAAGCCGCGCATGTAGATGGCGTCGCCGGTGCTGGTGTTGCCGTTTTCGCCGGCGTAGAAGGTACCGACGCCGGGCACGTTGCGCAGCGCCTCGGTCAGCGTGGTGGCGGCCTGCTCGCGCATGACCTGCTCCTTGATCACGGAGATGGTCTGGGTGGTGTTGACCAGCGGCTGGGTGAACTTGGGCGAAGCCACCTGGCCCGGTTCATAGCCGGTGTCGCGTGCTGCCTCGACCGTCACTTCCTTGAGCGTGGCCGTGGGCGCAGGCGCATTTTGCGCCTGCGCCGGCAGGCCCAGCGCTGCGATGGCGGTTGCAGCCACCAGGCCGGCCGAAGAGGCGCGGCCGGCGGCGGCATGTTTGCGACTTTTGATATATCTATTGGGATTAGTCATGGAAGAAGGAGGCGGAGTGAACGAAAACGGCGCGCACAGGCCAATTGAGCTGAATTGAAAAGATCCAATCCAGCTCGCAACAGTTGGCCACACGGGATTTATTAATAATAACGATTCTCATTATTAGTTTCACCAAAATTTAACAGATTCCGCTTTTTTGTTGCGACGCGACAACATGCTGGACGCAAAAGCATGCGTGCGTGCCCGCATCCCCGGCCACCCACTCTTCAGCAGCCTTCCGCATGCTTTGCCTTCGAATTCCCCTGCATCTCCATTGATTTAATTAAATAAAAATACGTCTCATTCATATAATCGACACATTGGCCGCATGGCCCTCGCTTCGTGGCGGCGGCGGCATCCCCGCTTCCAGCATCTCCACGGCCTTGCCGGCCGCGGAGCATCGTCCATTTTTCGTTTCCATCTCAGGAGGAGAGCACATGAGGTCCACCACCTTCCGAACCGCCGCACTGGCGGCCATGCTGGCCGCGGCATACAGCCAGGGCTCGCCAGCCTTTGCGCAGGCTGGCGCCAAGGACACGGCGGGTGCGGCGGCACCGGCCGCCGCGGCATCGGCGAATGCGGTAGTGGTCCAGTACGCCGCCCTGGTGCACGCCAACTACGAAGACACGCTGGCCGCAGCCAAGACCATGCAGGCGGCGATCAAGGCGTTCACCGCCAAGCCGTCGCAGCAGACGCTGGCCGAAGCGCGCAAGACCTGGCTCGCCGCGCGCGAGTTCTACGGCCAGACCGAGGCCTTCCGCTTCTACGGCGGCCCCATCGATGACGACAACGGCCCGGAAGGCCAGCTCAACGCCTGGCCCATGGACGAGTCCTACGTGGACAGCGTCGAGGGCAAGCCCGGCTCGGGCCTGGTCAACGACCGCAAGTTCGTCATCAACAAGAAGAACCTGGCGGCGCAGAACGAGCGCGGCGGCGAAGAGAACATCGCCACGGGCTGGCATGCGATCGAGTTCTTCCTGTGGGGGCAGGACCTGTCGGAGACCGGCCCCGGCAACCGCAGCGTCGAGGACTTCACCACCGCCAAGAACGCCGACCGCCGCCGCCAGTACCTGAACGTCGCCACCGAACTGCTGATCGACGATCTGAACTTCCTCGTCAAGGCCTGGGAGCCGAAGGCCGCGAACAACTACCGCGCCAAGTTCAGCCGCGGCGGCATGGAGTCGGTGCGCAAGATGCTGGTGGGCCTGGGCTCGCTGTCGCGCGGCGAGCTCGCTGGCGAGCGCCTGGAAGTGGCGCTGCACAGCCAGGACCAGGAGGACGAGCACTCCTGCTTTTCCGACAACACGCACCGCGACGCGGTGACCAACGCCCTGGGCATCCAGAACGTCTGGCTGGGCCGCTACCAGCGCGCCGACGGCAGCACGCTCCAGGGCGCCTCGCTGCGCGATCTGGTGGCCGCCGCAGACGCGCCGCTGGCCGAGAAGACCAGCCGCCAGATCGCCGCCTCGGTGGCCGCCGCCGAGGGCATCCAGGCGCCGTTCGACCGCGAGATCATCGGTGCCAGCGATGCGCCGGGCCGCCAGCGCATCCAGAAGACCATCGACAGCCTCACCCAGCAAAGCAAGGATCTGGTCGCCGCCGCCAATGCGATCGGCATCACCAAGCTGACCCTGGTGCAGCCTTGAGCCGATTGCCGCAAGCCATGGGTCGCAGGCACGGCTGGCCTCTTGCGGCAGCCGGCGCGGGCCTGCTGGCCGTAGGCGCACTGGCCGTGGGCGTGCTCGGGGCCGAGCCCAACCCCGATCCGCTGGGCGAGAAAACCGGCGGCGACACCACGGTGTACGCCACCGGCCGCAACGCGTTTTCGTTTCCGGCCGCCAACCTGGAGGACGCGGAGCGCACGCGCTTCGTGATCGGCAACTCGTTCTTCCGCCGCAACTGGGTGGAGGCACCCGCCTCCACCAAGGCGCGCGACGGCCTGGGGCCGCACTTCATCGCGCGCTCGTGCGGCGGCTGCCACGTGCAGGACGGCCGCGGCGAGCCGCCGGAGATCTTCAACCGCCTGGGCGACACCAAGGACCCGACGGTGGCGCTGCTGATCCGGCTGTCCATCCCCGGCAAGGATGCCCACGGCGGCCCCAGGCACGAGCCGGTGTACGGCGACCAGTTCAACAATGCGGCCATCGCCGGCGTCAAGCCCGAAGGCCGCGTCACGCTGCGCTACGAGACGCTCCAGGGCCGGTTCGCCGACGGCACGCCCTACACGCTGCAAGCCCCGCGGTACGGCTTTGCCGACCTGGGCTACGGCCCCATGCACCCGCAGCTCATGCTCAGCCCGCGCATTGCGCCGCAACTCATCGGCGTGGGGCTGCTCGAAGCCATCGGCGAGGCCGACATCCTGGCCAATGCCGCCAGCCAGGCCGCCGCGCCCGGCCCGATCAAGGGCGTGCCCAACCGCGTGTGGGATGCGCCCTCGGGCCGCACCCTGCTCGGGCGCTTCGGCTGGAAGGCCAACGTGGCCACCATCGCCCACCAGACCGGCGGCGCCTTCCAGGGCGACATGGGCATCACCTCGCGCCATTTTCCGCACGAGACCTGCACGCCCGCGCAGCACGACTGCCTGGCCGCGCCCAGCGGCAGGAGCGCCGGCGCGCTGGGGCAGCCCGGCGTGGAGATCGACGACAAGACCTTCGACGAAGTGGTCTTCTACCAGGCAACGCTGGCGCCGCCCGCGCGCCGCGATGCCAGCGACGCGCAGGTGCTGCGCGGCCAGGCGCTCTTTGCCCAGGCCCAGTGCGCCACCTGCCACCGCCCCAGCTATGTGACCAAGGAAGGCCCCTTCCCGCGCCTGACGAGCAAGGCCCTGTCGGGCCAGCGCATCTGGCCCTACACCGACATGCTGCTGCACGACATGGGCGCGGCCCTGGCCGACAACCGTCCCGACTTCCTGGCCAACGGCCGCCAGTGGCGCACGCCGCCGCTGTGGGGCATAGGCCTGATCAAGGATGTGAACGGCCACACCCGGCTGCTGCACGACGGCCGCGCCCGGGGCGTGCTGGAGGCCGCGCTCTGGCACGGCGGCGAAGCCGAAGCGGCCAAGCAAAATGTATTGCAAATGAACCAGGCCGAGCGCGAGGCCCTGGTCAAGTTCGTGGAGTCGCTATGACCTGTTCCCGTACCCTGCTGCAGGCCGCGCTGCTGGCCTCGGCCCTGCTGGCGCCCGCTGCCCATGCCCAGCACGACTGGCGGCGCGAAGCCGTGCCTTTCTATGACACCACGCATGCGCTGCAGAGCCTGTACCAGCACTGGGGCCTGCCGCGCGCAGCCGATTTCGACCAGGCCGCCAGGGCGCTGGCGCCCGCGCTGCGCACGCTGTGCGCTGCCCAGCCCGCGCAGGGCGCAGCCGCGCTCGACGGCGCGCGCAGCGCCTGGCGCGGCGCCATGCTCGCCTGGGAAAGCCTCGCAGCCGTGGCCGTGGGCCCGGTGATCGCGCGACGCTCGCAGCGGCAGATCGATTTCGCCCCCGCGCGGCCGCAGCTCATCGAGCGCGCCGTCAAGGCCCAGCCCCAGGGCGCCAAAGCCTTCGAGCGCATCGGCACCCCCGCCAAGGGCCTGCCCGCCCTCGAATGGCTGCTGTGGACGCAGCCCGTCCAGCCCGCATCGCCCGCCTGCGGCTACGCGGTGGAAGCCGCGCTCGACGTGGAGCGCGAAGCCAGCGCGCTGCATGGCGCCTTCGACCAGGCCGCCGCCACCGACTGGGCGGCCGAGGACGAGCAGGAGCGCTCCGCCCAGGCCATGGCCGAATTCATCAACCAATGGGTGGGCGGCATCGAGCGGCTGCGCTGGGCCCATATGGAAAAACCGCTGCGCGCCGCCCAAGGCACGCGCGCACCCGACTACCCGCGCGCCGCCAGCGGCCAGACCGCCGCCGCCTGGGCCGCAGAGTGGAGCGCGCTGCGCACTCTTGCGGTGCTGCCAGCCGAGGTGGCCATGCCGGCGCCCGGCCAGGCGCTGGTGCCGCTGGAGACCTATTTGCGCGGCCGCGGCCTGAACCCGCTGGCGGACCAGCTGGTGCACAGCGCGCAGGCCGTGGACGCCGCCTTCGCCGCGCTTGGCAAGGCCGGCAAGAACCACGGCGCCCAGGTGCAGCAGGCGGCGCGCGCCCTGTCCGCGCTCAAGCGGCTGGCCGAGGCCGAGATCGCGCCCGCGCTGCAGGTGAGCATAGGATTCTCGGATGCCGATGGTGACTGAACGCCTGCCGCGCCGCCAGGCGCTGATCCTGCTGGGCGGCCTGGCCGCCCTGCCCTGTGCCGCGGCCGTCGCCACGCCAGCCGCCACGCTGCGGCTGGCCGCCGCATGGCAACAAGCCGATGGCAGCTACCACATTGGCCTGCTGGCGGCGCCGCTGGGCGGCGCCGGCCCGCTGCGCGTGCTGCACGCGCTCGAAGTGCCCACGCGCGCGCACGGCCTGCAGCCGCTGCCCGATGGCAGCATCCTCGCCACCGCGCGCCGCCCCGGCGACTGGCTGGTGCGCTGGCGCCCCGGCGGCGCCGAAGCGCCGGTGTGGCACTGGGTGGATGCCACGCGCTCGTTCAACGGCCATGTGCTCGCCAGCCCCGGCGGGGACCACATCTACACCACCGAAACCGATATCGACACCGGCGCCAGCCTGGTGGCGCGGCGCAACGCGCGCAGCCTGGAGACCGAGGCCGAATGGCCCACGCACGGCATCGATGCGCACGAACTCATCTGGGACAGCGCCACGCGCCGCGGCGGCCAGCCCACGCTGATCGTCGCCAACGGCGGCGTGCCCACCGCGCCGGAGACCGGGCGGGTCAAGCGCGAGCTGCACACCATGGACTCCTCCATCGTCCGGCTCGACGGCCGCAGCGGCGAACTCCTGGGCCAATGGCGCCTGCCCGACCAGCGCCTGAGCCTGCGCCACCTGGCCTGGAACCCCGCCCGCACGGTGCTCGGCATCGCGCTGCAGGCCGAGCACGACAACGCCGCCGACAAGAATGCAGCCCCGATCCTCGCGCTGTTCGACGGCAGCGGCCTGCGCAGCGTGGCTGCGCCAGCGGCCATCGCCGCCCGCGTACGCGGCTACGGCGGCAGCATGGCGGCCACGGCCGCAGGCTGGGCGGTGAGCTGCCCGCGCGCGGACGGCATCGCCACCTTCACGCCGCAGGGCGAATGGCAGGCCCTGGTGCCGCTGCCCGAAGTCTGCGCGCTGGCGGTCAGCAGCCAGCAGCTGTGGGCCGCCGGCCTGGGCCGCTCGCTGCAGCATGCGCAAGCCGCCGCCCCCACCAGCCACGCACACGCCGGCCTGCTCTCGGATGCCCGCATGGACAACCACTGGGCCGTGGCCGGCGATTCACTTAACAAAAAAACATAGCAATCAGCCCTTTCCATATATGAATTTCAATATGATTCATATCGGAAAGCCAATCAACACAAACGCTAACAGCTCACTTTTTTACTGATCCTGTCCGCCCGGGAACGCCTGCCTACACACCGGCTGGATGACTATCGGCCTTCTGCAATTGGGAATTATTCTCAATCAGGCTATCATCCCGGCACATTCAACCTTCTTTACATCCGTTCATGACCTCTTCATTCAAAGCCATCGCGCTGGCATGCGCCCTGCTCTCCGCCGCCGCCGTCCAGGCGGAAGAAGCCGTTCTCAACCTCTACTCGGCACGCCACTACGCGACCGACGAGGCGCTGTACAACAACTTCACCCAGGCCACCGGCATCAAGATCAACCGCGTGGACTCGGACGACGCCGGCATCGTGGCCCGGCTCAAGGCCGAAGGCTCGGCCTCGCCCGCCGACGTGATCCTGATGGTGGATGCGGCCCGCCTGTACCGGGGCGAAAAGGACGAGCTGTTCAAGCCCATCCGCTCCAAGGCGCTGGAAGACGCCATTCCCGCCAACCTGCGCAGCCAGCCCACGGCCGACGGCGGCATCTCGTGGTTCGGCTTCTCCACCCGCGCGCGCGTCATCGCCTACAGCAAGGAGCGCGTGAAGCCGCAAGACGTGCAGACCTACGAGCAGTTGGCCGCCCCCGGGAACAAGGGCAAGATCTGCATCCGCTCGGGCTCGCACCCCTACAACCTGAGCCTGTTCGGCGCCATCACCGAGCACATGGGCGAGGCCAAGGCCCAGCAGTGGATCCAGGGCGTGAAGGACAACCTGGCCCGCCCGCCCAAGGGCGGCGACACCGACCAGATCAAGGCCGTGGCCGCCGGCGAGTGCGACATCGCCATCACCAACAGCTACTACTATGCGCGCCTGATGCGCTCGAGCAACCCCGCGGACGTGGCCGTCACCGAGAAGGTGGGCGTGGTCTTCCCCAACCAGGGCAGCTGGGGCACGCACATGAACATCGCCGGCGGCGCGGTGGCCCGCCATGCCAAGCATCCGGAGAACGCCGTCAAGTTCCTCGAATACCTGGCCAGCCCCGCGGCGCAGAACTACTTTGCCAACGGCAACAACGAATGGCCGGTCGCCAAGGGCGTGCAGACCGACAACCCGGCGCTCAAGGCGATGACGCAAGACAAGCCCTTCAAGAGCGAAACCATCCCGATCAGCGCCGTCGGCACCAACATGGGCAAGGTGCAGCAGATGTTGGACCGCGCCAGCTTCCAGTAAGCCGCCCCGCGCACAAAACTCTGCACAAAAGCCCGCTCGCGGGCTTTTTTTCCGCCGGGCCGCCCCAAGGCAAAAAGCACCCCCTCGGGGGCGCCCGGCGTAGGGGGCAGCGGCTACACGCAGTGAGCAAGCGT
>NZ_JBMDII010000038.1:0-54292 GCF_057808605.1 Comamonas sp. FG99 | reverse complement strand
CCGTGCCCGAGCATCGCAGCTTGCCCCAGCGCCTTCAGGCGCTGGGGTCACGGATAGCCGGGGCGCCTTTCTTTGGGTACTTTCTTGTGGCGGGACAAGAAAGTACCTCGCCCGCCGGGGCGAGTCCCGGCCTCCGGCCTCAAAACAAGGCCCTGCGCTTGCCCGCTGCGCTGAGCCCCCTTGCGCGGCGCCCAGCGCGGGGGCTAGCTCTTCTTGCGCGCCCTTGGGTGCGCCTGGTCGTAGACCTGCGCCAGGTGCTGGAAATCGAGCCGCGTGTAGACCTGCGTGGTGGTGATGCTGGCATGGCCCAGCAACTCCTGCACCGCGCGCAGGTCGTGGCTGGACTGCAGCACATGGCTGGCGAACGAATGCCGCAGCATGTGCGGATGCACCGGCGTGGTCATGCCCGCCTGCAGGCTGCGCTCGCGCAGCCGCTGCCAGATGCTGGTGGCCGACAGCCGCGCGCCGCGCACGCCGATGAACAGCGCCGCCTCGCCCGCGGCGGCCGGGTTGCTGCCGCGCAGCTGCAGCCAGGCCCGCAGCGCGGCCAGCGCGGCGCGGCCCACCGGCACGGTGCGGCGCTTGCTGCCCTTGCCCAGCACATGGACTTCGGCGCCATCCAGGTCGACCCAGCCGCGGCCGGCGCGCTCGCCCTGGGCACTGGCGCCCACATCCAGCCCCGCCAGCTCGCCCACGCGCAGGCCGCTGCCATAGAGCAGCTCGACCATGGCCTGGTCGCGCGCCGCCACCCAGGGATCGCCGCCCTGCGGCGCATGCTCGGCGAAGCGCACCGCGTCGTCTACCGCGAGCGCCTTGGGCAAGGGCTTGGGGGCCTTGGGCGCGCGCACGTCCTGCACCGGGTTGTGGGCCACCAGGCCTTCGCGCCCGGCCCAGGCGAAGAAGCCGCGCCAGCCCGAGAGAATCAGCGCAATGCCGCGGCCACTGCGGCCGGCGCCATGCAGCTGCGCGACGAAGCGGCGGATGTGCGCGGCCTGCAGCTGCAGCACCGGCACCTGGATGGCCTGCGCCATGGCCTGCAACCGCTCCATGTCCAGCGCATACAGGATCTGCGTGCGCTCGGCCAGGCGCTTTTCGACCCGCACATGCTCCAGGTACCGGAGCATCTCGGGCTCCAGCGTCACGGGTGGGGCCGCCGCCGCGCGCATGCCGCTCAGCGCAGCCGCGACAGCAGGCCGCTGGAGAGCTCGCCGATGCGGGCGAGGAAGTCGGTGCTCATCTGCGCACCGAAGCGTTCGGGGTCGGGCGAGCCCATGACCAGCAGGCCCCAGGCGGGAGAGTCGGATTCGAGCGGGCCGTCGCGCAGCGGCAGCAGCACCACCGATTGCATGTGCTGCGCATCGGGCAGCCACTGCTCCGCCTCGACGCCCATGTTCGGGCCGCAGTACGGCGCGGTGAGCGAGCCGGCGAAGCTGCGGGCGTCGTCGCTCGCGCCATGCGCGAAGGCCTCGTGCAGGTAGCTTTCGTTCACATCCCACAGCCTGATGGCGGCCTGCGGCACCTCGAAATGCTCGCGCAGCCCCTGCACGATGGCCTGCGGCAGCTGCGCCGGATTGCGCGTGCGGGTCACCTCGCAGGCCCAGTTGTGGATGCGGTCCACCGTGTGGTGGTTCTGGCTGCCGTTGCGCATCAGGTCCATGATGCGGTGCTCCAGCGCCTTGATCTTCTCGCGCAGCATCTCGGCCTGGCGCTCCTGCAGGCTCACCGCGCGGTGGCTGTGCGGGCTGACGATCTGCACCGTGGCCAGCACCTGGGCATGGCGCACGAAGAACTCGGGCGTGTTCTGCAGGTATTCGGCAATGTCTTCTTCGGTGATCGGGGGAACGGTTTCGTTGCTGTTCATGGCTTCAATCCGGGATCTGTATCTGCCCTTCGAATACGGTCGTGGCCGGCCCGGTCATCATCACCGGATCGCTTTCCCGCCCGCCCCAGGCGATGGTGAGCAGGCCGCCGCGCATCTGCACATCCACCGGCGACTGCAGCAGGCCCAGCTGGATGCCGGCCACCACCGCCGCGCAGGCGCCGCTGCCGCAGGCCAGCGTCTCGCCCGCGCCGCGCTCGTAGACGCGCAGCCGCGCATGGTGGGCATCCTGCACCTGCAAGAAGCCCGCATTCACCCGCTGCGCGAAACGCGCATGCGACTCAACCAGCGGCCCCTGCTGCGCGACCGGCGCGGTGTCCACATCGGCCACCAGCGTGACCGCGTGCGGATTGCCCATGGACACGGCGACTACAGAAATAGTAGCTGCCTGCGCTTCGCTGCCAAGGGCCAGCGGCCATTTTTGTGCAAGATTCTGTGTCTGCGGCTGCAGGCCCGCCGTGTCGAACGGCAGCTGCTCGGGCGCCAGGCGCGGCTGCCCCATGTCGACCGTGACGCGGCCGTCGGCCGCCAGCTCGGGCAGGATCACGCCGGCGCGCGTCTGCACGCGGATCGCGCTCTTGGCGGTCAGCCCCTTGTCGTGCACATAGCGCGCAAAACAGCGCGCGCCGTTGCCGCACTGCTCCACCTCGCCGCCGTCGGCGTTGTGGATGACGTATTCGAAATCGATGCCCTCGCCCGGCGAAGGCCGCACCGTCAGGATCTGGTCGGCGCCCACGCCGAAATGCCGATCCGCCAGAAAGCGGTACTGGTCCTCGCGCAGGTTCAGGCGCGCGCGGGTTTCGTCCAGCACCACGAAGTCGTTGCCGGCGCCCTGCATCTTGGTAAAGCGGATATCCATGGGCGCATTATCGCGGCCCGGCGATACCCCGGCAGCATGGGTGACAGCGCGGCCGCGCGCAAATCTCCATAATGCGGCCATGACCCGCCCCCACCAGCTGCTCCAGCCCCAGGTATCCCCCTCTCCAGCGCGCCCGGCCTCCACCCTGCTGCTGCTGCGCGACGCGCCCGACCCCGCGGGCGGCGCGGGCGCCACGCGGCTGGAGGTGCTGATCTCGCGCCGCTCCGACAAGGCGCGCTTCGCGGCCAGCAACTACGTCTTTCCGGGCGGCTCGATCGATGCCGACGATGCGCTGCACCACGAGCAGCTCGCCGCCCGCGCGCAGCAGGGCACCGCCGAGCTCACCATCGCGCAGGCCGCGATCCGCGAGACCTTCGAGGAGCTGGGCATCCTGCTGGCGCGCCACGCCGATGGCCGCTGGGCCAGCCAGGCGGACCTGGAGCGCATCGACCGCGCCCGGCCGCTGCTGCCCCAGTGCCGGCAGCAGGGCCTGACGCTCGCCGCCGATGCGCTGTGGATGCTGGCGCACTGGATCACGCCGCTGGAGATGAAAATCCGCTTCGACGTGCCCTTCCTCGCCGCCCGCATGCCCGAGGGCCAGACCGCCGTGGCCGACGAGGCCGAGCAGTTCGAGACGCTGTGGATCACACCCGCCGATGCGCTGCGGCACGCGGCAGACGGCACGCTGAGCCTGATGTTCCCCACCATCGAGACCTTCCGCCACCTCGGCCGCTACCCCACGGCGCAGGCGGTGCTCGACGTGCTGCAGGCCCAGCCGCCGGGCCAGCCGCTGTGGCGCTGCCTGCCGCGCAAGGCCATGAAGCAGGGCGAGCTCACCCGCTTCATGGAGCACGAGAGCGCCTACGGCGAGCTGGCCCTGGTCAGCCCCGACGGCCAGATGCAGCCGCCCATCGACTGGCAGCATGAGCGGGCGGTGCCGCTCGCCAGGAACCTGCTGCGACTCACCGCCGCCAACCCCGGCGTGATGACCGGCCCCGGCACCAACAGCTACCTGGTCGGCGATGCGGCCACTGGCTACATCGCGATCGACCCCGGCCCGAACCAGCCCGAGCACCAGCAGCGCCTGTTCGATGCCGCGGGCGGCGACATCCGCGCCATCGTCTGCACCCACTCGCATGCCGACCACTCGCCCGGCGCCGCGCCGCTGCAGGCCCTGGTGGCCGCCAGCGGCCGGCCCGCGCCGGTGATCTGGGGCCTGCCCTCGGCCAGCACCGCGCGCCCAGCCAGCCAGTTCCGGCCCGACCAGGTGCTTTCGGACGGCCAGCGCCTCGCCCTGCCCCACCCAGGCGGCCCCGAGTACTCGCACACGCTGCGCGCCATCCACACGCCCGGCCATGCGGCCAACCACGTCTGCCTGGTGCTGGAGGAAGATGGCCTGCTCTTCAGCGGCGACCACATCCTCAACGGCAGCACCACCATCATCGATCCGCCCGACGGCAACATGCACGACTACCTGGCCTCGCTGGCCAGGCTGGATGCCGCCTGCGAGCAGGGCGGCATAGACTTTATCCTGCCGGCCCACGGCTATGCGCTGCAGCAGCCGCGCCGCATCATCGCCCACCTGCGCGCCCACCGCCTGGCGCGCGAGGAAAAAGTGCGCGCCGCCATGGCCGCCGCGCCCGACGGCACACCCGACGACTGGGTGCGCCTCGCCTATGCCGACACGCCGCCGCGGCTGTGGCCCGCGGCGATGCGCTCGCTGCTCGCGCATGTCGAGCACATTCGCACGGTAAGATAGCCGCCCCCCGCTGAGCGCGCTGCCTGCCCCAAGGCATGGCATGCATGCCGGGGCAACGCAGATGACCGACATGAACGCCACCAACGAAATCCGCCTGTCCAAACGCCTGGCGCAGCAGCTCGGCTGCTCGCGCCGCGAAGCCGAGCTGTATATCGAGGGCGGCTGGGTCAGCGTGGACGGCACGCTCGTCGAGCTGCCGGGCGCGCGCGTGGCGCCGCAGCAGCAGGTGGCGCTGGCGCCCGGCGCGCGCGCCGAAGAGCTGCCGCCCGCCACCTTCATCCTGCACAAGCCCGCCGGCTACGAGGCCGGCCTGGGCGGCCCCCACGGCCAGGCCGCCGGCGCCAGCCCCGCCCACGGCAGCCGCAGCCAGGGCGCGCCCGCCGCGCTTTCGCTGCTGCGCGCCGACACCGAGTACAGCGGCGGCGGCCCGCCGCTGCGGCAGCGGCACCTGCGCCAGCTCGAATGCGTCACGCCGCTGCCCACCGAGGCCTGCGGCCTGGTGGTCTACACGCAAGACTGGCGCGTGGCGCGCAAGCTCACCGAAGACATCGAGACCCTGGAGCAGGAATGCATCGTGGAAGTGGCCGGCGAAATCGCCGAAGGCGGCCTGCAAAAGCTCTGCCACGGCCTGAGCTTCAACGGCCGGCCGCTGCCGCCCATCAAGGTCAGCTGGCAAAGCGAGCGGCGCCTGCGCTTTGCGCTGCAGGGCATCCGCCCCGGCCAGGTACGCTCCATGTGCGAGGCGGTGGGCCTGTCGGTGGTGGCGCTCAAGCGCATCCGCATCGGGCGGCTGCCGCTGGCCAAACTGCCCGAAGGGCAATGGCGCAGCCTGCAGCCCTGGGAACGCTTCTAAGAACCTGTTCACGATCTCTACGCAGCCGCGTTGCAGACGCAATCGGGATGAGTGCGAGTCGATGTGGCGCAGCATGCACTGGTGTGCATGCAAGACGCAGCGCGAAGCAATCGCCCGATTGCGTCCCAACCCTTAGGGCCAGTGTATTTGCGGGCGGTCTGCGGCGTTGCCTCGCCGGCCGCGCGAATCCTCGCAATAGCTGGGCTATTGCTGCGGTATCGCGCCTTGCATCCCATCCCCTAGCCGGGCGCCCGCAAATGCACTGGCGCGGCATCGTAGAGATCGTGAACAGGTTCTAACGGCGCCCCAGCTCGGCCGCTCTGCAAAAACCAGAGCTGCCAGCGCCGACTGGTAAACGATTTCCATATCAAATCGATTCAAAAGTCAAGCGCAACAATAGATACAAGCTATTGATTTTGAATTTAACAACAATCCAAGCAAAAACGTAATGAGAATCTTTACGAAAAACACCACATTGATTTACTGATGGCTACACTGGTTGCTCCAAGAGAGGGAGAACCATGTCTTTGAATCTATCCATGCCGCTGCAGGAGGCGGCAGCGCCGCCGCATTCCGTATCGCCCACCCAGCCCACGCCCTTCGATGCGCACACCAGCGCGTACGGCGTGCAATTCGAAGGCAGTGGCCGCGGCTACTTCCGCGTCTGGCTGGTCAACCTGCTGCTGACCATCGTCACCCTGGGGCTGTACACGCCGTTCGCGCGCTGGCGCACGCTGGCCTACTTCCTGAACCACACCGCGCTGGCGGGCAGCAGCTTCGAGTTCGTCGCCAGAAAGCTGCGGATGTTCCTGGGCTTCCTGCTGATCGTGGGCCTGACGGCGGCCAGCCAGATCGCGCAAAACACCGGCCACCACGTGCTCTCGGCGCTGCTGGTCCTGTGCCTTGCCGCGCTGGCGCCCTACCTGTGGGCCAGCGCCATGCGCTTTCGCCTGGGCAACACCCGCTGGCGCGGCCTGCGCATGCACTTCCTGCCGGACTGGAAGCAGGTCTACACCGCCAGCTGGCCGATGTTCGTGGTCGCGCTGGCCTGGGTCGCGCTCAACCTCGCCGTGGGCGACAAGCCCATGCCGCCCGCCCGCCCCTCCTGGCCCCTGCTCGGCGGCCTGGCCGCGATGTTCCTGGCGAGCCTGCTGTGCGCGATCCAGCTGGACTACAACTACAAGCGCCTGCTGCTGCAGCACAGCTTCATCGGCCAGGAGCAAGGCCGCTGGGAGGCGCGCTACCCGCAGCTCGCCGGCGTCTGGCTGCGCGCCATCGTCATCGCGATCGCCACGGCCGTCGCCTGCTACGCGGCCGCGAGCGCGCTGCTGTACCTCGTCGTCAAGAACGTCCCCCAGGTGCAAGCCCTGTTCATCAGCATCTTCGGCATCCTGCTGATGGTGCTGCTGATGTTCCTGCTGCTCATCGTCACCCTGCTGCCCGCGCTGGCCTACAAGCAAGCCGCCATGTTCAAGCTGCTGTGGAACCACATCCGCATCGGCCAGCTGGCGCACTTCGAGTCCACGCTGTCGGTGCCGGCCTATATGCGGCTCAAGCTGAAAAATGCCGCGCTCAACCTGGTCACGCTGGGCTTTTACCGGCCGCTGGCGCGCACCAGCGAATACGCGATGCGCTTCAACTCGCTCACCATGCACCTCAGCGGCGATCTGGACGACATCCGCGGCCAGCTGCTGGAGCAGCAGGAGCACGGCCTGGGCGATGCCCTGGTCGATGCGGCGGGGCTGGACTTCATCGGCTGAGCGATGGCCGACAGCCCCGCGCCCCTGCTGCTGAGCGGCTACTGGTTCGACGGCATCAGCAGCAAGGCCCAGCCGGTGCTGCTGCAGCTGGAGCCGTCCGCGCAAGGCCCGCGGCTGCTGGTGCACACCCAGGCCGGCGCGCAGAGCTTTGCCGCATCGCAGCTCATCTGGCCCGAAGCCTGGAGCCCGCGCTGCCCGCCCTCCAGGCCGATCGTCAACCTGCGCCAGGCGGGCAGCATCGAGATCGACGACGCGGCGCAGTGGCAGGCCGCCTTCGAGGCCGCCGGCGGCCGCGACAGCATGGCGCAGCGCATGCAAAGCCGCTGGAGCTACCTGCTGGCCGGCCTGGCCCTGGCCGCCGCCGCGCTGCTCCTCTTCTATCGCCACGGCACGCCGTGGCTGGCCGGCCAGCTGGCCGCCCATGTGCCGCTGGGCTGGGAGCAGGCCCTCACCGCAAGGGTGATGGCGCAGCTGGACGGACCGCTGCTCAAGCCCAGCAAGCTGGACGCCGCGCGCCAGCAGGCGCTGCAGCAGCAGTTCAGCGCCATGCAGGCCCGGTGGCCGCAGCAGCTGCTGCGCTATCCCGGCTACCGGCCGCCGATCCGGCTGCTGTTTCGCAGCGGCCTGCCGGCGAATGCGTTTGCGCTGCCCGGCGGCACGGTGGTGGTGTCCGACGCGCTGGTACAGCTGGCCGCCAAGCGCAATCTGCCCGACGACGCGATCCTCGGCGTGCTCGCGCACGAGGCCGGCCATGTGCTGCAGCGCCACGGCACGCGCCTGGTGATCGAGCAAGGCGTGCTCAACACCGGCCTGGGCCTGGCGCTGGGCGATGTATCGTGGGTGGTGAACTACGGCAGCACGCTGCTGACCGGCCTGGCCTACCGGCGCAGCCACGAAACCGAGGCCGACTGCTTCGCCATCGGCCACCTGCGGGCCCTGGGCCGACCCACGCAGCCCATGGGCGCGCTGCTGCTGGCGCTGGCCGAGCAAGACCCGCCCGGCCGGCCCGACGGCCACAAGCCGCCGCCCGGGCCGGCCCGCAAATCCGCCTGGCCCTCGTGGCTCAGCAGCCACCCCGACACCCAGCAGCGTGCCCAGGCGCTGGCGCAGGGGCAGGCGCCGGAATGCGGGCGTTGAAGAAGGTGTGAAGTCTGCCGATAAGCCGGATTCTGTGCACCGCGGTTGCCCGCGGCGTGACCGCCATTACTCTGGGCCGGGTGTCGCCACCACGGCTCGATGCTACCTACCCGCCAGCTCTGCGGAACCACATCAACGCTGGCCTACTTGGTATTGCTGCGCGTAGAGATTGCCCGTTTCACCTTGAGGCGCCACGCGCCTCAAGGTGGCTATGGTGCATGCAAGGCTTGCGCCTTGCATGCCTGGCTTGCGCCAGCCGTCGCGGCTTTCGCCGCGACACCATAGAACACTCCGTGGCTACGTCGCGCTCAAACTCGTCTCTGTTGCTCTGATCCTCACCTCGCGGTGGGCAGCCGTTAGCTGCTACGCTGTCCTGTGCAGTCCGGACGTTCCTCCAGTGCGGTGTTTCCACGCTTGCACCAGCGGCGGTCTGGCAGGCTTCACAGACGGCATTATCCTACGCGGCACAGAACTCGCGGCGAAATTGCTCGGGCGACATGCCAGCCTCGCGCTGGAACATGGCGATGAAGGCCGAGGGCGTGCCGTAGCCCAGGTCGTAGGCAATGCTCTGCACACTAGCGCCGGCCTCCAGCGCGTCTATCGCCTGCAGGTAGCGCATGCGCTGGCGCCACTCGCCCAGGCTAATGCCCAGCTCGCGCTGGCAGTGGCGCGCCAGCGTGCGCTCGGTCAGGTGCACGCTGTCGGCCCAGGCGGCCAGGCTGCGGTGGTCGTGCGGCGCGGCGCGCATGGCCTCCAGCACCTGCACCAGCGCCGGATGCTCGGCCGCCGGCAGGTAGCCGGACTCCACCGGCACCGCCAGCAGCTGGTCGTAGAGCACGCGCGCCAGGCGCAGGTCGGCGTCGCTGCGCGGCTCGTGCAACTCGCGCGCGGCAAAGTCGGCCAGGATGGCCCGCACGATCGGCCCGATGCGCAGCGAACAAGGCTGCGCCGGCAGCGCCGCGCACAAGGCCGGCGCCAGGTAGACCGAGCGGTAGACCACCGCCTGCGTCACATAGCAGCCATGCACCACGCCCGGCGGTATCCACACCCCGTATTGCGGCGGCGAGACCCAGTGGCCCTGCTCCGTCTCCATGCGCATGCTGCCGCGCAGCGCATAGTTCAGATGCCCCCAGCTGTGGCTGTGCGGCGGCGCCTCGGTGTGGGCGCCGAACTCGTCATAGCGGAAGAAATACTGGCCCTGCACCTGCTCGACGTTCTGGATGCGCATGGGCTGGCGTTGGCTGGGCATAGGACTGCGGACGGGGTATCGAGTGGAAAGCAGGCTGTACTTGACGGATCAGTGCCCTGTGTTGCCAGTGTCCTGGCCATCCTGCAGGATGCCTTCGTAGTCTCGGCCTCCGTAGAAAATGCCAATGACGTATACCACTTCCGCGACCACTTCGAAAGCGATCACGGCACGCTTTCGGTAATTCGTGATCCGCAGGCCGGGCCGCACATCATCTCGCCGCGCGCCACGGTGCGGGAAGGTACCCAGGCTCTCGCAATAGTCCACGATGGCACTGGCATAGCGGGCAGCAACAGCAGCAGATGCTGCCTGCGAGATGTAGCGGTACAACTCGACAAGCTGGCCCTCCGCCTCAGGTGAGAAGACGACCCGATAACCCATCACGCCTTCGCGTACTCGGCCGCCAGGCGGGCCCGCAGCTGATCTGCAGTGACCGCACGGCCGGGATCTGCCTTGAGCGCATCGTAGGCCGGCCCGACCTGGGCATGCAGCCAGTGCTCCACCGCGCGATCGCGCGCCATCAATGCGCGCAGGCCGTCCCGGATCACTTCGCTTTCGCTGGCGTATTCGCCAGAGCGCACCTTGGAGCGCACGGCATCCGCCATTTCATTGGGCAAGGTGATGCTCATCTGCTGGGTGGTTCGCATGCTCGGTGCTTGAAGACAATGGGATTCAATCCTACTCCCGCGAGAGCCGGCCGTCCAGCCGCCCGGCATGGGGAAGGTCCGACTTGCGCTATCGCTTGTCCGAAACCAGCAATGCACTTTGATTCGGACAGAGCGATGATAGCGGCCAGTCTGAGGAGTATGGCGATGGGGTCTTATCTTTTTCCGCTGACCGCGGTGCTGATCTGGTCGATCAACACGGTGGTCAGCAAGCTGGCTGCCGGCAGCATAGGCGCGGCCGAGATCGGCTTTTTCCGCTGGCTGGTGGCGGCGCTGCTGTTCACGCCCTTCCTGCTGCCGTCGATCTGGCGCCAGCGCGCCCGGATCAGGCCGCTGCTGCCGCGCCTGCTGGTGCTGGGCCTGCTGGGCATGGTGATCTACCAGAGCCTGGCCTACTATGCGGCCCACATGACTTCGGCCACGCACATGGGCATCATCGGCTCGCTCACGCCGATGATGGTGCTGGCGCTGTCCACCGCGCTGCTGGGCCAGCGCCTGAGCTGGGGCGCGGTGCTGGGCTGCCTGCTGGCGATCGCGGGCGTGTCGCTGGTGGTGTCGTCGGGCGATCCGGCCAGCCTGCTCACCCAGGGGCTCAATGGCGGCGATGCGCTGATGTTCATTGCCATGCTGGCCTATGCGGTCTACAACATCCTGCTCAAGCGCTGGGCCATGCCGCAGGTGGCCACGGTGCAGCTGCTGTACCTGCAGATCCTGGTGGCGGTGGTGGCGCAGCTGCCGCTGTACCTGCTGTCGCCCAAGACCGGGCTGAACGCGGCCAACCTGCCGCTGGTGGGCTTTGCCGGCATCATGGCCTCGATCGCCGCGCCGCTGCTGTGGATGACCGCGGTGGCGCGCATCGGCCCCAGCCGTGCGAGCATGTTCTTCAACCTGACGCCGATCTTCACCGCGCTGATCGCGGTGGCCGCGCTCGGCGAGCCGCTGGCGCCCTACCACGCGCTGGGCGGTGCGCTGACCATTGCCGGCCTGCTGCTGGCCGAGCTGTGGAAGCAGCCGCTGCGCGCGCCGCGCCCGGCGCCGACCACCTGCTGAGCGTCGCCTGCCCGCGCCGGCCACGGCGCGGGCCATAAGAAATTCTGTTCGCTGCCGCTCAGAATTTCTCGTTGGACAGTCTCCCCCCGGCTTTCGATACTGCAGCCACCGGAACACGGGCCCCGCCCGCGCTTCCACCGCGCACCGACAGCCCACAGGAGACAGCATGAGCAGCCCGACTGCCACCCACCCCCACCCCCCCAATCCCGGCCTCGCCGGCGATGCGGCGCATCCCGACATGGACGCCGCCTACCGCAAGATCGCCTGGCGGCTGATCCCCTTCCTGGTCCTACTCTTCATCCTGGCCTGGATAGACCGCGTGAACGTGGGCTTCGCCAAGCTGCAGATGCTGCAGGACCTGCAGTTCAGCGAAGCCATCTACGGCCTGGGCGCAGGCATCTTCTTCATCGGCTACTTTCTCTTCGAGGTGCCGAGCAACCTGCTGCTGGAGAAGATCGGCGCGCGCAAGACGCTGGCGCGCATCACCATCCTCTGGGGCGCGGCCTCGATGGCCATGGCCTGCGTGAGCACGCCCACCATGTTCTACGTGCTGCGCTTCGTGCTGGGCGTGGTCGAGGCGGGCTTTTTTCCCGGCGTGGTGCTGTACCTGACCTACTGGTTCCCGGCGCGCCACCGGGCGCGCGTCAACGGCCTGTTCATGACCTCGTTCGCGATTGCCGGCGCCGTGGGCGGCCCGGTCGCGGGCGCCATCATGAACGGCATGCAGGGCGTGGGCCACCTGTCCAACTGGCAGTGGCTGTTCATCCTGGAGGGCATCCCCTCGGTGATCGCCGGCTTCTTCGTGCTGGCCTGGCTGCCCGAGCGGCCCGAGAACGCCAAGTGGCTGAGCGCGGCCGAGCAGCGCGCGGTCACCGCCGCCGTGGCCGCAGAGAGCCAGCAGGGCCACAAGCAGCATTCGTTCGGCGCTGCCTGCCGCAACTACCGCGTGTGGCTGTGCGCCGCGGTGTATTTCTGCATCGTTGGCGGCAATGCGACGATCGCGTTCTGGTCGCCGTCCATCATCAAGGAGATCGGCATCCAGAACAACCTGCAGATCGGCCTGGTCTCGGCCATTCCCTTTATCGCCGGCACGCTGGCCATGGTCTGGAACGGCATGCACTCGGACAAGACCGGCGAGCGCCGCATGCACTGCGCCATCGCCGCGCTGATCGCCGCCGCCGGGCTGATCCTCACCGGCGCCCTGCTGCACGACGCGCTGCTTGCGCTGTGCGCGCTGACGCTGGCCTCCATCGGCATCCTGGCCGCCTTCCCGGTGTTCTGGTCGATCCCCTCGGCCTTTCTCGCCGGCACCGCGGCCGCGGGCGGCATCGCGCTGATCAACTCCATCGGCAACCTGGCCGGCTTCGTCGCGCCCTACATGATCGGCGCGCTCAAGACCAGCACCGGCTCGCTGTCGTCGGGACTGTACTTCGTGGCCACGCTGGAGTTTCTCGCCGCCATTCTGGTCGTGCTCTTCGTCAGGGAAGCGACCGAGCATCTCGCCAGCAACCGGCTGAGCGGGCATACGCACTCCAGCCATCGGCCGCCGCCTGCCCTGCATGCGCCAGGCGAGCGATAAGAATTTCTTTTCAACACCGCTCGGAATTTCCCGTTGGACAGGCCTGTCCAGCCTCTCGATACTGCGGACACAAGAACATGGGCAAGCGCCCGATGCCACCCGCGTACACGAGCCAGCCGCTTCGGCCGAACCGTGTGCCAGTGGCATGGATCAAAAGACAGGAGACACCATGGCAGAGCAACCCAGGAAGGTAGCGGTAAGGCCGCTCACCCCCGCAAGCTTCGCAGCCTTTGGCTGGGTCTTGGGAAAGCCACTGGCCCATGCCAGCGTGGCCTTCGCCAATGCGGCGACCGATTTCCGGAGCGAGCATGTATTCAATCCAGGCAAGAGCGGCCATGCCGAAGTCCTTTGGGTGAGCTATCGAAACAGCGAGGCAACCCTCGGCGAACTGGAGGTCCACCATCTCACCGAGCAGGCCATCGTTCCATTGGATGGCGATGTAATCCATGTCGTCGCCCTCGGCGATAGCGAGGGCGTACCCGACATGGACACGCTCGCGGCCTTTGACGTGCGCAACGGCACAGGCATCTGCATGCGCCCGGGCACATGGCACGCGACCCGCGTTCGAAACAATGGCGTGACTTGTCTGATGCTCACCCGGCAATCCACCACGCTGGATCTCATCGCCCACCTCAACGGCGTTCAACAGGCGGCCGAATCCGCCATGCGGGCCATTCCCCCGGTCTTGCTTTCACCCCTTCCCTGACCTCAACCAAGGACTCCCATGAACCTCACGAAAACTACCGCAGGCATGCTCTGCCGCGCAGCAACCGCCTGCGCTATCGCAAGCTGCGCCATGCTGGTCCCGCAAGCCGCCGCTGCCGCGGAGCCGACGGTCAAAGTCGCATCGGATCCGAGCTTCAAGCCGTTTGCCTTCATGAATACGAGCACCGGGAAAATGGAAGGCTTCGATGTAGACATCATTCGAGCGGCCGCGAAAATCGCCGGCTACCAGGTGGATATCGTGCCCATTGATTTCGCCGGCATCATCCCGGCCTTGCAAAGCGGCAATGTCGACGCCGGCGCATCGAGCATCACTATCACAGATGCGCGCAAGACCGTGATCGATTTCACCCAGCCCTACTACGACTCGGGCTTGCAACTGCTCGTGAAGCAAAGCGACGCGGCGGTGACCAGCATGGAATCCGCCAAGGGCAAGACGATTGCCGCGCTGACGGGCTCGACCGGCTACAACTTCGCCACGCAGCAACTCGGCTCTGCCGCCAACATCGTCCCTTATCCCTCATACGCTGCCGCTTTTCTCGCGCTGCAGTCCGGCACTGCAGATGTGGTCATCGGCGACCAGCCCGTTCTGGCCTACTACAGCGGCACCTCGGGCAAGGGCAAGGCCAAGCTTGTCGGGCCGCTGTACCACGGCGAGCAATTCGGCTTTGCGTTCCAGAAGAACAGCAAGTGGGTAGCGCCAACCAACCATGCGCTCGATACCCTGCGGAAAAACGGCACCTACAGCGCCATCTACAAGAAGTGGTTCAACACCGACCCTGCGGCATCCGCGCGTTGATCTCCACCGCACCATCCTCCCAATGACGGCGCGGCGCATCACGCGCCGTGCAAGCGAGTCCATCATGAACTTTCAATTTGACTGGCACGCCGCGATTGCCAGCCTGCCGATCCTGCTATCCGGGCTGCCGCTGACACTGCTGATATCGGTGAGTGGCGTCGCCATCGGCATGGTGCTGGGTGTCTTGTTCGGCCTGCTTCGACTCTCCAGAAGCACGCCCGTACGGCTGCTGGCCATTGCCTATATCGAACTGTTCCGCGGCAGCCCCGTGCTCGTGCAGGTCCTGTTCCTGTTCTATGGCCTGCCTGCCATCCTCGGCCATCCATTGGCTCCGCTGACCGCCGCAGTTGCCGCCATCGCGCTGAACTCGGGTGCCTACATATCGGAAGTCGTGCGTGGCGGCATCATCTCCATTGACAAGGGCCAAAGAGAGGCCGGCTATTCGCTGGGAATGGGCCCCGTCCAAACCTTCACCAGCGTGATCTGGCCGCAAACCTTGCGGCGCATAACCCCCGCACTCGGCAACCAGGCAATCACCAGCATCAAGGACACATCCTTGTTCTCGGTCATCGGCATTGGCGAGCTGGTACGCCAAGGCCAGATCTATATCGCGGCAACATTCAAGGCGCTGGAGGTGTATTTCATGATTGCGATGATGTACCTCGCGATCACGCTCGTCTTGTCGTTCTTGATTTCCATGTACGAAAAAAACCAGTTCTCCGGACGTTCAGGAAAGGCGGCGCAATAGCATGAAGGCCGACATCATCCAAGTCTCCCGCCTGCACAAGCACTACGGCGCAACCCATGTGCTCAAGGGCATCGACCTCGACATTCGGGAGGGCGAGGTCGTCGTCATCCTCGGCGCGAGCGGATCGGGAAAGTCCACGCTCATCCGATGCATGAACGGGCTGGAAAACTATTCCAGCGGCTCCATAGAGATCGACGGGCTGAGCCTGAATCCGGCACACACCAAGCTGGACACACTGAAAGAAATCCGGCGCGAAGCAGGAATGGTATTTCAGCAGTTCAACCTGTTTCCGCACCTGACGGTCGTGGAAAACGTAGCGCTGGCGCCGCGCAAGGTCAGGAAGCTGGCGCGCGCCGATGCGGAAAACCTCGCCATGCAGAAGCTGTCGCGCGTGCACATTGCCGAGCATGCGCACAAATACCCCGCGCAGCTGTCCGGTGGGCAGCAACAGCGCGTCGCCATCGCCCGCTCGCTTGCGATGGAGCCGAAAGTCATGCTTTTCGATGAGCCTACCTCCGCGCTGGATCCCGAGATGGTGAGTGAGGTGCTCGACGTGATGCGGGATCTCGCCAGGTCGGGCATGACGATGGTCATCGTTACCCACGAAATGGGCTTCGCAAGAGAAGTGGCCGACCGTGTCATCTACATACATGGCGGCGTGATTCTCGAACAAGGGCCTCCGAAGCAAATATTCGAGTCTCCTGCCCACGAGCGCACGCGCCAATTTTTCTCCAGCGTCCTCAGAGCCACCTGAAGGGGCAATGACGCGCCCCGATCCAGGTTGGCGCGCAGCGCTATCCCGCCTTTTCCACCCGGCATATTTTTCACCATGCAACTGCAATTCACCATCCCCGATGGCCAGACCATCGCGCCCGATCTCGACACCCTCATCGTCGCCGGCTGGGCCGGGCGCGACCGCGAGGCCATCGAGCACCACATCGAGGAGCTGGCCGCGCTCGGCATTCCGCGCCCCAGCGCCGTGCCGCTGTACTACCGCATCGCCAGCAACCAGCTGAGCCAGCGCAGCGCGCTGCAGGTGCTGGGACCGGACTCGTCGGGCGAGGCCGAGGTCTTCGTCTTCACCCATGGCGGCGAGATGTTCGTGAGCCTGGCCTCGGACCACACCGACCGCAAGCTCGAGGCCTACAGCGTGGCCTTCTCCAAGCAGGCCTGCGTCAAGCCCGTGGCCACCCAGGCCTGGCGCTTTGCCGACGTGGCCGGGCATTGGGACGAGCTGGTGCTGCGCTCGTGGATAGCGGAGGACGGGCGCGAGCTGCTGTACCAGGAAGGCACGCTCGCCAGCCTGCGCACGCCGCAGGACCTGATCGCGGGCTTTACCGGCGGCAAGCAGCTGCTGCCCGAGGGCTGCGGAATGACCTGCGGCACCCTGGCCGCGATCGGCGGCATCCGCCCGGCCACGCAGTTCGCGATGGAGCTGTACGATCCACGCAGCCAGCGCAGCATCCGCCACCGCTACCGCAGCGAGCTGCTCGATATCGTCGCCTGAACCCAAGCACAGGATGCCCCCATGACTCTCACCCTCACCCAAGCCCGTGAACGCCTGGACCAAGGCCAGGCCAGCGCCGTGCAGCTGGCCGAGCAGGCACTGGAGCGCGCCGCGCAGGGCGAAGGCCCGCGCGTGTTCACCCGCGTGCTGCGCGAGCAGGCGCTGGCCGAGGCACGCGCCAGCGATGCGCTGCGCGCCGCGGGCCTGGCGCGCTCGCCCATCGAGGGCCTGCCGGTCTCGGTCAAGGACCTGTTCGACATCGCGGGCTTCCCCACGCTGGGCGGCTCGCGCCTGCTGGCCGATGCGCCGCCCGCGCAGCGCACGGCCGAGGTAGTGCAGCGCCTGCGCCGCGCCGGCGCGGTCATCGTGGGCAGCACCAACATGACCGAGTTCGCCTACTCGGGCCTGGGGCTCAATCCGCACTACGGCACGCCGCGCAATCCCTGGCAGCGCGACATCGATGGCGGCCGCATTCCGGGCGGCTCGTCTTCGGGCGCGGCGATCTCGGTCACCGATGGCATGGCGCTGGCCGCCATCGGCTCGGACACCGGCGGCTCGGTGCGCATTCCGTCGGCGCTGTGCGGCCTCACGGGCTTCAAGCCCACCGCGCGGCGCGTGTCCATGGAAGGCGTGCTGCCGCTGTCGGCCAACCTGGACTCGATCGGCCCGCTGGCGGCCAGCGTGCGCTGCTGCGCCACGCTGGATGCCATCCTCTCGGGCGAGCCACTGGGCGAGCTGCATGCCGCACCGCTGCAGGGCCTGCGCCTGCTGGCTCCCACCAACGTGGTGCTGGACGGCATGGACGCCACCGTGGCCGCCGCCTGGGAGCGCGCCCTGTCGCTGCTGTCGCAAGCCGGCGCGCAGATCACGCATGCCGTGGTCGCGCCCTTCGGCGAGCTGGCCGGCATCAATGCCAAGGGCGGCTTCACCGCCGCCGAGGCCTGGGCCTGGCACCGTGGCTACATTGCCGAGCGCCTGGCCGAATACGACCCGCGCGTGGGCACGCGCATCCTGCGCGGCAAGGACATCAGCGCGGCCGACTACATCGAGCTGCTGGCGCGCCGCCGGCAGTGGATCGCGCAGGTCGAGGCGCAGCTGGCCGGGCACGACCTGCTGCTGATGCCCACGGTGCCGGTGGTGGCGCCGAGGATCGCCGAGCTTGAGGCCAGCGACGAGGTCTATTTCGCCGCCAACGGCCTGATCCTGCGCAACCCCACGCTGGTCAACTTCCTCGACGGCTGCGCCATCTCGCTGCCCTGCCACCGCGCCGGCGAGGCGCCGGTGGGCCTGAGCCTGGCCGGCACCGCAGGGCAGGACCGGCGCCTGCTGTCGGTGGCGCTGGCCGTCGAACCGCTGCTGGCGCAGGCCTGATTCAAGACGCCGCCGGCAGGCCGGAAACCGGCAGCCGCGCCACCGCCTGCCCCTGGTTCAGCGCAAAGGCCGTGGCCACTTCCTCGGCCGCGCGCGCCACCACCTCGGCCAGCGGGTTCTGGTGGTCGCTGCGGTAGCAGGCCACCAGCGGCAGCGACGGAAACTCGCGGTCCACGCGCAGCAGGCGCAGGCGCTGCTCGGCCAGCTCGCGCTGGATGATGGCCGGGGGCACGGCGGCCACGCCCAGGCCGTCGCAGACCACGCGGATCATGGTCGCCACCGAGGCGATGCAGTTCAGGTGCACCGAGGCGCTGCTCTCGGTCGAGAACATCTGCTCGATCACCGCATAGGGCTTGGAGCCGCGCGCAAAGCTCATGATCGGAAACGCCGCCAGCTCGGTCAGGCTCAGCGTCTCGTCGCCTATGCCCAGCTTGGGGCTGCCCACCCAGGCCATCGCGAATTCACCCAGCGAGAGATTGCCGATCGCGCTGGCCGCCACCGGCCGCACCTGCAGCGACACATCGAGCTGGCCCTTGGCCAGCTGTTCGGACATGTGGATGGTGGTGTCGCAAGCGATCTCGACCTGCAGCCGCGGATAGCGCCGCTGCAGCAGCGCCACGAAATCGGGGAACCAGCTGTGCACGATGGACTCGATGGCGCCGATGCGGATCACGCCCGCATAGGCCTGCTTGTCGAGCATGTCCTCGCGCATCTCGCGCATGAGGCGCAGCATGCGCTCGGCATGCACCAGCGCCTTGGCGCCGTCGGCGGTGAGCGTGACCTCGCGCACGCCGCGGTCGAACAGGCGCACGCCGAACTCCTGCTCCAGCGTGGCGATGCGGCTGGAGACGGCGGCCTGCGTGGTGAACAGCCGCTCGGCCGTCATGCGGAAGTTGCGCAGCTCGGCCAGCAGCACAAAGGTTTCTATGAAGCGCAGATTCATGCCGCGACTCTACAAAGGAAATCCGGCCGCCGCCAGCCTCAATGCGCCGACAGAAAGCGGATGTTGTAGAGGATCACGCCCATCAGCCCCGCCATGCCGGCCAGCATGCAGATGCCGGACCAGCGCCGCTGGCGCATCGCGAACCCGCCGATCAGCAAAAAGCAGCACAGCGAGACGGCAAGCATGTTGAAGTTCAGCAAACTCATGTCCGGGGCCTCGCAAAAGGCTCCATTATGAAAGCACGCCGCGCAGGCTCCGGCTGGCGAGGGGCCGGCCTTGAGCTGCATCAAGCCCGGCCGGGAGCATGCGGGCATATCGATATAGCAGGCAGATCGAACAACTGCGCCACAATGGGGGCCGTTCCATCCATCCGCCCACCTTGCTGGAGACCTTCATGAAAGTCGACAACATTCTGCAAACCATCGGCAACACGCCGCACATCCGCATCAACCGGCTGTTTGGCCCGGGCGCGCAGGTGTGGATCAAATCCGAGCGCGGCAACCCCGGCGGCTCGATCAAGGACCGCATCGCGCTGGCCATGGTCGAGGAGGCCGAGAAGTCCGGCAAGCTCCAGCCCGGCGGCACCATCATCGAGCCCACCAGCGGCAACACTGGCGTGGGCCTGGCGCTGGTCGCGGCCGTCAAGGGCTACAAGCTGATCCTGGTGATGCCCGAGAGCATGTCCATCGAGCGCCGCCGGCTGATGCTGGCCTATGGCGCCAGCTTCGACCTCACGCCCAAGGAAAAGGGCATGAAGGGCGCCATCGCCCGCGCCGAGGAGCTGCATGCGCAGACGCCGAACTCCTGGATTCCCCAGCAGTTCGAAAACCCCGCCAACACCGCGGTGCACGAGCAGACCACCGCGCAGGAAATCCTGGCCGACTTCCCCGATGGCGTGGATGTGCTGATCACCGGCGTGGGCACCGGCGGCCACCTCTCGGGCGTGGCCCATGTGCTGAAGGCGAAATTCCCGCAGCTCAAGGTGTTCGCGGTGGAGCCGTTGGCCTCGCCGGTGATCTCCGGCGGCCAGCCCGGCCCGCACCCCATCCAGGGCATCGGCGCCGGCTTCATCCCGCGCAACCTCGACACCACGGTGCTCGACGGCGTGATCCAGGTCGATGCCGAGCCGGCCCGCGAATATGCGCGCCGCGCCGCCCGCGAGGAAGGCCTGCTGGTGGGCATCTCGTCGGGCGCCACGCTGGCCGCGATTGCGCAAAAGCTGCCCGAGCTGCCGCCCAACGCCAAGGTGCTGGGCTTTGCCTACGACACCGGCGAGCGCTACCTGTCGGTAGAAGGCTTCCTGCCCACCTGAGCGGCCAGCGCTCCAGCCCGCCAGCCCCTGGCCCCGCGCCAGGGGCTTTTTTGGGCCATCATTTTTAATAAAGGGTTAACCCTTATTAATAAAAGGTGCAACCCATGTCACATTTCACCGCCAAGAGAGGTTGCGCCTCAACCATTCCCCTTTCCTCCAATCCACCGCTTTTCCCATGTCCACCACCATAGGCATCAAAGTCGACGACGCGCTGCGCGAGCGCATCCGCACCGCCGCGCAGCAAATGGGCCGCACGCCCCACTGGCTGATCAAGCAAGCTGTCGTGCAATACGTCGATGCGCTGGAGCGCGGCGCCACCAGCATCCGCCTGGCCGGCATGTACGACGCGGCCGACGATGCGGTGCAGGAAGAGGCGCAACCCGATGCGGCGCAAGAGGCGCAACCTTTTTTGGTCTTCGCCCAATCCATCCTGCCGCAGACGCCGCTGCGCGCCGCAATCACCGCGGCCTGGCACCGGCCCGAGCCCGAGTGCCTGCCGGTGCTGCTGCCGCTGGCCCGCGCCCAGGACGCCGAGCAGGCCGGCAAGGTGCGCGAGCTGGCCACGCGGCTGGTGCAGGGCCTGCGCGATGCGCCGGCCGGCAGCGGTGTGGCGGCGCTGGTGCAGGAGTTCTCGCTGTCCAGCCAGGAAGGCGTGGCCCTGATGTGCCTGGCCGAGGCGCTGCTGCGCATTCCCGACCGCGCCACGCGCGATGCGCTGATCCGCGACAAGATCAGCAAGGGCGACTGGCGCGCCCACGTGGGCCGCTCGCCCTCGCTGTTCGTCAACGCCGCTGCCTGGGGCCTGGTGCTGACCGGCAAGCTCACCTCCACCAGCAGCGAGAAAAGCCTGTCGTCGGCGCTGACGCGCGTGATCGGCAAGGGTGGCGAGCCGCTGATCCGCCAGGGCGTGCACCGCGCCATGAAGCTCATGGGCGAGCAGTTCGTGACCGGCCAGGACATCGCCGAGGCGCTGGCCAACAGCCGCGCCTATGAAAAGCAGGGCTTTCGCTACAGCTACGACATGCTGGGCGAAGCCGCCGCCACCGATGCCGATGCGCGGCGTTACCTGCAGGCCTACGAGCAGGCCATCCACGCCATCGGCGCGGCCTCGGCCGGGCGCGGCATCTTCGACGGGCCGGGCATCTCGATCAAGCTGTCGGCGCTGCACCCGCGCTACAGCCGCGCGCAGTACGAGCGCGTGATGGCCGAGCTGCTGCCGCGCGTGCTGCACCTGGCCGAGCTGGCCAAGCGCTACGACATCGGCATGAACATCGACGCCGAGGAGGCCGACCGGCTGGAGCTGTCGCTGGACCTGCTGGAGGCGCTGTGCGCCGCGCCCTCGCTCAAGGGCTGGAACGGCATAGGCTTCGTGGTGCAGGCCTACCAGAAGCGCTGCCCGCAGGTGCTGGACTACCTGGTGGACCTGGCACGCCGCAGCCGCCGCCGCCTGATGGTGCGCCTGGTCAAGGGCGCCTATTGGGACAGCGAGATCAAGCGCGCCCAGGAAGGCGGCCAGGCCGGCTACCCGGTCTATACGCGCAAGGTCTATACCGACGTGAGCTACCTGGCCTGCGCGCGCAAGCTGCTGGACGCGCCCGATGCGGTCTACCCGCAGTTCGCCACGCACAACGCGCAGACGCTGGCCAGCATCTACCACCTGGCCCAGGCCGTGGGCGGCAGCTACTACAGCGGCCAGTACGAGTTCCAGTGCCTGCACGGCATGGGCGAGCCGCTGTACGCGCAGGTGACCGGCCCCACCGCCGAAGGCAAGCTGGCGCGCCCCTGCCGCATCTATGCGCCCGTGGGCAGCCACGAGACGCTGCTGGCCTACCTGGTGCGGCGACTGCTGGAGAACGGTGCCAACACCTCGTTCGTGAACCGCATCGGCGATGCCTCGGTGCCGGTATCCGAGCTGGTGGCCGACCCGGTGGACGAGGCGCTGAAGATCGCGCGCCAGGAAGGCCGCCTGGGCGCGCCGCATCCGCGCATCGCGCTGCCGGCCGATCTGTTCGCCGGCCAGGGCAGCGAGGCCCGCGCCAACTCCCAGGGCATGAACCTGGCGCACGAGCAGCAGCTGGCCTCGCTGGCTGCGGCCCTGCTCTACAGCACGCGCCAGGCCTACCTGGCGGCGCCGCCCGGTTACGAACTGCCCGCCGACCCGGCCCAGGCCGAAGGCTGGCAGGCCATGCGCAATCCGGCCGAGCTGGCCGACATCGTGGGCTGGGTGCGCGAGGCCACCGAAGCCGAGGCCGCTGCGGCCGCCACGCGCGCCGCCCAGGCCGCGCCGATCTGGGCCGGCACGCCGCCCGCCGCCCGCGCCGACGCGCTGGCCCGCGCCGCCGATCTGCTGGAGCAGCGCAGCCAGCCGCTGATGGGCCTGATCATGCGCGAGGCCGGCAAGACCCTGCCCAACGCCGTGGCCGAGATCCGCGAGGCGGTGGACTTTCTGCGCTACTACGGCGCGCAGATGGCCGCGCATTTCGACAATGCGGCCCAGCGCCCGCTGGGCGTGGTGCTGGCCATCAGCCCCTGGAACTTTCCGCTGGCCATCTTCTGCGGCCAGGTGGCCGCGGCGCTGGCCGCGGGCAACACCGTGCTGGCCAAACCGGCCGAGCAGACGCCGCTCACGGCCGCCGCCATGGTGGCCATCCTGCACGAGGCCGGCGTGCCGCAGGATGCGCTGCAACTGGTGCCCGGCACCGGCGAGAGCGTGGGCGCGGCGCTGGTCTCGCACCCGCAGGTGGCCGGCGTGATGTTCACCGGCTCCACCGAAGTCGCGCGCACCATCGCGCGCCAGCTCTCGCGCCGCCTGTCGCCCACCGGCCGGCCGATTCCGCTGGTCGCCGAGACCGGCGGGCAGAACGCGATGGTGGTGGACTCCTCGGCCCTCACCGAGCAGGTGGTGGCCGATGTGCTGGCCTCGGCTTTCGACTCGGCCGGCCAGCGCTGCTCGGCCCTGCGCCTGCTGTGCCTTCAGGATGACGTGGCGGACCGCACGCTGGCCATGCTGCGCGATGCGCTGCAGGAATGGACGCTGGGCAACCCCGACCGCCTGGGCACCGATGTGGGCCCGGTGATCGACGAGGCCGCCTGCGCCCAGATCGAGGCCCACATCGAGCGCATGGCCGCGGCGGGCCAGAAGGTGACCCGCGTGGAGCGCAAGGACGGCCAGCTCAACGGCCACTACGTTGCGCCGGCACTGATCGAGATCGACAGCACCACGCGGCTGCAGCGCGAAGTCTTCGGCCCGGTGCTGCACGTGATCCGCTTCAAGCGCGAGCAGCTCGATGCACTGGTCGACGGCATCAATGCCACCGGCTACGGCCTCACTTTCGGCGTGCACAGCCGCATCGACGAAACCATCGCCCACCTCACGCAACGCGTGCAGGCGGGCAACATCTACGTCAACCGCAACGTGATCGGCGCGGTGGTCGGCGTGCAGCCCTTCGGCGGCATGGGCCTGTCGGGTACCGGCCCCAAGGCCGGCGGCCCGCTGTACCTGCACCGCCTGGTGCACGGCCCGGCCAATGCGGCGCTGGCGGCCTTTGACAGCACCGACGCCAGCGGCCACCCGGCGCTGCAATTGCTGAGCGCGATCGCCCAAGGCGCGCAGCAGTCTGCGCAGGCGCAGGCCCTGTGCCAGGCGGCACTGGCCGCCGCGCGCCTGGGCGCAAGCCAGCTGCTGCCCGGCCCCACCGGCGAATCCAACCGCTACCGCCTGCTGCCGCGCGGCCCGGTCTGGGCGCTGCCGCGCACGCCGCTGGGCCTGACGGCCCAGACGGCAGCGGCGCTGGCCAGCGGCAACCCCTGCCATGTGGTGCTGCCCGAAGGCGATGCCGAATGCGCCGCCGCCTGGCAGGCGCTGCTGGCGCACGAGGGCGCCGCGCAATGGCTGCAGCGCGCTGGCGCCGACACGCTTGCCGATGCCGCCGCCCCCATGGCCGCGCTGCTGTTCGAGGGCGATGGCGACGCGCTGCTGCAGATTGCCGCGCGGGTGGCGGCGCGCGAAGGCGCGATCGTGCGCATCGAGGCGCGCAGCGGCGACGAGCTGCACGCCGGCCGCGGCTACGACCTGGCCGCGCTGTGCCACGAGCAATCGATCAGCACCAACACCGCGGCCGCCGGCGGCAATGCGCAGCTGATGACCATGGCCTGAAATACCCATCGAGTCGCTGCGCGCCTGCCTACTGAAGGGGGTAGTCCCCTCGGTGCAGCGCGACATCCAAATCTCGAGCGACCAGCGCCCCACACATCGACAGATAGACACAACGCAAGGATATTTCATGCAATTCAATTGGAACGACCCGACGGCGATCATGTTCGCCATCTACCTGGTCGCCATGCTGGGCATCGGTGCCATCGGCTACCTGAGCACCAAGAATCTCTCCGACTACATCCTGGGCGGCCGCAGCCTGGGCAGCTTCGTGACCGCGCTGTCGGCCGGCGCGTCGGACATGAGCGGCTGGCTGCTGATGGGCCTGCCCGGCGCCATCTACGCTGCGGGCCTTTCCGAGTCTTGGATCGCCATCGGGCTGGTCACCGGCGCCTACCTCAACTGGCTGTTCGTGGCCGGCAGACTGCGCCTGTACACCGAGCGCGCCGGCAATGCGCTGACGCTGCCCGACTACCTCGCCAACCGCTTCGAGGACCGCGCCAACCTGCTACGCATCGTTACCGCGCTGGTGATCCTGGTGTTCTTCACCCTGTACTGCGCCTCGGGCGTGGTGGCGGGCGCGCGCCTGTTCGAGAACATGTTCGGCATGCCATATTCCACGGCACTGTGGGTGGGCGCGGCCTGCACCATCGCCTATGTGCTGATTGGCGGCTTTCTGGCCGTGAGCTGGACGGACACCATCCAGGCCTCGATGATGATTACCGCGCTGATCCTGGCGCCCGTGATCGCCTGGCTGGCCGTGCAAGGCCAGCTGCAGCCGGGACAGGACCTGCATGCCATCGTCGCGGCCGAGAAGTTCGACCTGCTGCGTGGCGCCAGCTTTGCGGGCATCGTCTCGCTGCTGGCCTGGGGCCTGGGCTACTTCGGCCAGCCGCACATCCTGGTGCGTTTCATGGCGGCCTCGTCGGTGCAGACCATTCCTTCGGCACGCCGCATCAGCATGACCTGGATGATCCTGTGCCTGGCTGGCGCCGTGGCCGTGGGCTTCGTTGGCATTCCCTACTTCTCGGCCCATCCCGAAGGCGCCGCCGCGGTGAACGCCAATGCCGAGACGGTGTTCATGGAAATCACCAAGCAGCTGTTCAACCCCTGGATCGCAGGCGCGCTGCTGGCAGCCATTCTGGCGGCCGTGATGAGCACGCTATCGTGCCAGCTGCTAGTGTGCTCCAGTGCGCTGACCGAGGACATCTACCGCGCCTTCCTGCGCAAGAATGCCAGCCAGGTCGAGCTGGTGTGGGTGGGCCGTGCCATGGTACTGCTGGTGGCCCTGGTCGCCATCGCCATCGCGAGCAACCCCGAGGCCAAGGTGCTGGGCATGGTCAGCTATGCCTGGGCCGGTTTCGGTGCGGCCTTCGGCCCGGTGATTATTCTGTCGCTGTTCTGGGGCGGCATGACGCGCGGCGGCGCGCTGGCCGGCATCATCGTCGGCGCCGTCACCGTACTGGTGTGGAAGCAGTTCGGCTGGCTGGGCCTGTACGAAATCATCCCCGGCTTCATCCTGGCCTGGATCGCTGCGGTGATCGCAAGCCGCATGGGCCCGCCACCCTCGCCGGCCATGCGCCAGGCCCACGCCGAAGTGCAGCGCGAATTCGCCCAGCTGCAGCGCTGATCCGCGCCGGCTCTGAAAGGAAAAAGGGAGCGTGCATCGCACGCTCCCTTTCTTGTCGCCGGGCCAGCGCCTACACGCTGTGAGCAAGCGCGGGGGGATTCTTTGCGCTCGCCACCGCAGCTCAGGCGTCCGACACCGGGGCCAGCCCGGCGGTATCCACCTTGGCCTCCAGGCGCCTGACGCGGCTCTTGCGCCAGGCCGACCAGGTCACCCCCAGCAGCAGCAGCGCGCTGATGGCAACGAAGGTGGCGCTGATCGGGCGCTGCAGGAAGACCATCATGTCGCCGCGCGACAGCAGCAGCGAGCGGCGGAAGTTCTCCTCCATCATCGGGCCCAGCACGAAGCCCAGCATGATCGGCGCCACCGAGAAGTCGAGCACCATCAGGATCGCGCCGATGATGCCGAAGGCCAGCACCTCCCAGATGTGGAACAGGCTGTTTTGCGTGGTGAACACGCCCACCGCGATGAAGAACATGGCCGACGGGAACAGGTAGCGGTAGGGCACCTGCAGCATCTTCACCCACACGCCGATCAGCGGCACGTTGAGCACCATCAGGATCACGTTGCCGATCCAGAAGCTGGCGATCAGGCCCCAGAAGATGTCCGGATGCTCGGTGATCAGCTGCGGGCCGGGCTGGATGCCCTGGATCAGCAGCGCGCCCAGGATCAGCGCCATCACCGCGTCGCCGGGAATGCCCAGGCTCATCGTGGGAATGAAGTCCACCTGCGTCTTCGAGTGCGCCGATGCCTCGGGCGCGGCCACCCCGGCGATCTCGCCGGTGCCGAACTTCTCGGGCGTCTTCGACACCTTCTGCTCCAGCGCATAGGCGATGAAGGTGGTGATGGTCGGGCCGGTGCCGGGCATGGCGCCGAACAGCGTGCCCACGCCGGTGCCGCGCACCATGGGCCAGAAGGCCTCCTTCAGCTCGGCCATCGACGGACGCATGTCGCGGATGCGCATCTTGGTGTTGGCGGTGATGGCCTTCATGCGGTTGACGTTGAGCAGGAAGTCGGCAATGCCGAACAGGCCCATCGCCACCGCCACGAGTTCCAGGCCGTCGCTGAGGTCGGGGATATCGAACGCGAAGCGGAAGACGCCGCTGTTCACATCGGTGCCGACCACGCCGCACAGCAGGCCGAACAGCGTCATGGCCACGCCCTTGACCGGCGAGCCGCGCGACATGGTCGAGCCCGCCAGCAAGCCCAGCAGCATGATCGAGAACAGCTCCGCCGGGCCGAACTTGAAGGCCACCGCGGTGAGCAGCGGCGATGCGAAGATCATCACGATGATGCCCACCGAAGCCGCGAAGAACGAGCAGATCATGGTGATGCCCAGCGCGGTGCCGCCCTTGCCCTTCTTGGTCATCGGGTAGCCGTCCAGGCAGGTCACCGCATGCGGCGGGTGCGAGGGCAGGTTCAGCAAGATCGCGCCAATCGCGCCGCCGTACTGCGAGCCGTAGAAGATGCCGGCCAGCATCAGGATCGCCGGCACCGGGTGCATGGTGTAGGTGAGCGGCAGCAGGATGGAGATCGCCGACAGCGCGCCCATGCCGGGCAGCACGCCGATCAGGTTGCCCACCAGCACGCCGAAGAACGACCACATCAGGTTGTGGCCCTGGAAGGCCACGCCGAAGCCGAACCACAAGTCTTGCAAAGATTGCTGCATGTCAGCCTCCCCACTTGACCAGCGGCATCTGCACCTGCAGCGCCCACCAGAAGATCACCACCGCGACGACCATCATCGCGGCCGACAGCAGCAGCGCCTGCCACACGGTGTTGCTGCGGTCGCCCAGCGCGCAGATGAACACGATCGCGAAAGTGGCCGGCAGCAGGCCGCAATACTCGCCCAGGAAATAGAAGGCCACCGTGCCCAGGATGATGCAGGCCGCGCCGCGGAAATCCGGTATGTCATGGTTGTGCCCCACGAGCGCCGCATCCTGCTTGCCGTTGGGCTTCTTCTTGGCGGTGAGCGCCAGCAACAGCCCGCACAATGCGAGCAGCACGCCCACCGCGCAGGGAAAGTAGCCCGGCCCCATGTGCGCCAGCGTGCCGACATGGTAGCCCTGCGAGGCATAGGCGGCGCTGGCGCCGACGATGATCATCAGCGCGCCGCCGTAGTAGTCCTTGTTGAATTTGGGCTGGCTCATGACGGCCTCCCGCGTGGGTGCAATGAATGCATGCTTGCCTCCTGAAATGGATGAACCAAGTCTAGAAAGCCAAGCTGCCAAACAGCTTCCAAACGTTGCGGCGGGTTTCAAAATACGTATATCTACGTAGCGCAGACACCGGGTCTGTGCGGGGTTTGCGGGCCCTATGGGCCCGGCGCCAAAGGCAGCCGCACACAGGCGGCCAGCCCCGCGCCATCCTCGCCATCGTGCAGCTCGATCTGCCCGCCCATGCGTTGCACCAGCGCCTGTGCGATCGACAGGCCCAGGCCCGATCCGGGCACCGGCGGCGCCGCGCCGCGCCGCTCGGCCAGGCGCTCGAAGCGCTCGAAGACCCGCGCCCGGTCGGCGGGCGCGATGCCGGGCCCGCTGTCCTGCACCCAGACCTCGCAGTGCCGCTGCAGCAGCCGCACCGAAACGCTGACCCGGCCCTGCGCCGGCGTGTAGACGATCGCGTTGTGCACCAGGTTGGCGATGGCCTCGTGCAAGGCCTCGGCCACGGCCTGCACCGGCGCCACATCGGTGGCCTCGTCGTCGGCATCGCTGCCGCGCGCATCGCACCAACCCAGGTCGATGTGCCGCCCGCGCGCCAGCGGCAGGTACTGGATCACCACCTCGCGGGCCACCGCGTTCGCGTCGCAGCGCGGCGCCTGCGCGCCCGGCTGCGGGCCCTGCGCCTCCTGGTGCACCTGGGCCAGCGCCAGCAGCTGCTCGCACACCCGCCGGCTGTGCTGCAGCTGCTGCAGCATGCCCTGCAGCGTGCGGCGCACCTCGGCCTGGTCGGGCTCGCGCAGCGCATAGCCCGCCTGGGTGTGCAAAATGGCCAGCGGCGTGCGCAGCTGGTGCGAGGCATCGGCCAGGAAGCGGCGCTGCGCCTCCAGCGCCTGCCGCTGCTGCGCCAGGTGCTGGTTCAGCGCCTCGACCAGGGGCGCGACCTCGCCCGGCGTGAGCTCCGCGGCCAGCGGCCGCAGGTCGTGCGGCGCACGCTGCTGCACCCTGCGCCGCAGTGCGCGCAACGGCTGCAGGCCCCAGCCCACACCCAGCCACACCACCGCCACCAGCGCCAGCAGGGTGCGCGCATCGCGCCACAGGGTCTGCCACAGCAGGTCGCGCTTGGCCGCATCGATGGCGCGCGTGCCCCGGGCCGCCTGCACCAGCAGCCGCCAGCGCGTGCCCTCGCGGTCCAGCGACTCGTGCAGCTGGGCCGCCACCCGCAGCGAACGCTGGTGGTAGCCGGCGTTGTAGAACACCTCGGTGCCATCGCTGGCCTGCCAGATCGAGCCGCCCGCTTTCTGCTGCGGCGGCTCGGGAAAGGCCTGCGGCCCCAGCAGCACGCGCCGCACATGGCCATCCAGCGAGCGCAGCTCCACCCGCAGGTACTGGTTGGAGCTGCCCAGGGATTCGAGCATGGACATGATGTGCACCACGTCGGTCACATCCACGCGGCCCTGCTCGTCCCAGACCACGCGGTCCACCAGCGCCTGCAGCGGCTCCATCAGGCTCTGGTCGTAGGCCTTCTCCAGCTCCTGGCCCAGCGTGCGGGTGTCGTTCCAGCTGTCGAAGACGAAGAGCACCGCCAGCACCGGCGCCAGCACCAGCAGCAGCCGGGCGCGCAGGCCCAGGGCCGCGCCGAGCCGGCTACGCGGCATCGGGCGCGGACTCCAGCATGTAGCCCAGGCCGCGCACGGTGACGATGTGCACATCGCTGCCCGCGAGCTTGCGGCGCACGCGGTGCAGCACCTGCTCGATCGCGTCGGGCCCGGCCGTGCTGTCCTGCGGAAACACCCGCGCCGCCAGCCGCGCCTTGCCCACCGGCGCGCCGGCGCGGGCCAGCAGCGCCTCCAGCGCGGCATGCTCGCGCGGCGTCAGCGCCAGCAGCTCGCTGCCCAGCCAGAACGTCTGGTGGTTGCTGTCGAAGCGCAGCGAACCGCACTCGACCATGGCCTGCGCGCGGCCCTGGCTGCGGCGCTGCAGCGCGGCCAGCCGCGCCTCCAGCTCGGGCAGCTCGAAGGGTTTGGTCAGGTAGTCGTCGGCGCCGCGGTGCAGGCCTTCGACGCGGTCTTGCAGCGCGCCCTGCGCGGTCAGGATCAGGATGGGCGTGCGCAGCCCCTGCGCGCGCATCTCGCTCACCCAGTCGAAGCCGTGCTGGTCGGGCAGTTGCAGGTCGAGCACCACCACGTCGAACTCGGCGTTCTGCGCCATCGAACGGCCCAGCCGCGCATCGGCCGCATGCTCCGCGGTCATGCCCGATTGCCTGAGCGCGCGCACCAGCCAGGCAGCCATCTCCAGTTCGTCTTCGATCAGCAAAATGCGCATGGCGGGGGTGGTTCGCAGAGGGAAAAGTCAATGATACGCCGCACTGGCAATGCGGTTAATGCCCGCCAAAAAATAAATGAAAGCTATTATTTATAAATCATCGATAGCACCAACAATCAATTGCTATCGTGATACTCATGAAATATGCGCGAATTTTCACAAAACTGTCAAAAATAACAAGCCATCCACACTGTTCATATTTCATTTTTAGAGTCATTTTTCATCCATGCGGAGGGAGGAAGATCATGAAAAAACATGAAATCAGATCGTGCATGGCAGCACTGCCGCTGCTATTCGCTCATCTTTCAGCGGGTGCTGCGGGCTACTCAGATGTCATAACCTATGGAAATATGTCCGGCTGGGCATGCCTGAGCGAGAATCCAGATTTCCAACCGGAAGTAGTCATCAAAAGAGATGACGGCCACATCATTGCAACAGTGACTGCGAACCAGCCAAGAGAAGATGCAGTAAGGGTAGCCTGCAACAGCAGCACTTCGGCACACGGATATTCACACATATATTCTGTTGCCAAAGTGGCGTTGATTGGAACCGGCGACCACAGCAAATGGCATTGGGTGCATGTCTATGTGAAGAAAATGGATGGTTCCCTGGAAGAGCTTGCAAACTCCCCCAAAAACCTATATTTCGGCCATGGCATCCCCATCACCAATGTTGATGTCAACACATGGCCGCCACAAGACAGCAACAAGCCACTTCCACCCGGGATTAAATCTCCTCCGATAACAGTGTGGCCCAACAATCAGCCTCCCACCAACATCCCGCGCCAGCCGCCCCCCAACTGGCCTTGTGGAATGACCTGCTCCGAAAGCCACGACTTTGCAAAACCTCGATCACGGATCAACACCTTCAATCCAGATTACATCTCTCGCCCCGAAAATCAAATCTTCTTCGATAAGGTCAGGGAGGAAAAGTACACGAACATCAATCATCTAGATGAGCGCACCCGCGAGATCGTGACCAACAGGGCCAGGGAATTATATTTAAAAATCAAGGAAATAGACCCCAAGGCAGCAGACGACTACGCAAACGCCATAGAGGACTAACGGGAATGAGGGAGGAAACAATGAACACGATCAAAAAGACAGTTCTGGCTCTGGGCATTCTTGGCTTGTCCGCACCCGCCCAATCCTTTGACGCATTCAGCAGAGCATGCAACATGCTTGAGGTTGACGGCTACCGCTTGCTGCGGCCGGCATTGAAATTATTCAATCTCATAGGCATGCCAGACAAGTACCTGAACATTCCAGAAAAGACCCATGCCGAAAAAAGAAGATATTGGGTCAACGAATCATTTACCACCGACATAGCAAAAACACCAACGTACTATCTGTATGCGGAAAACAGAGTCTATCAAAAGTCCAATATTGGCGGGGTGGGTGGCTCTTCAAGCTATCAACTTTACAGGTCCTACCAAAGCGGGCTTGACTCCAAAAAATACTCCGAACTGACACGCGAGGCAAGAGAGCTTTACGCGGTTACCAGCAGGCACCTCATTTTCTTTGCCCGGGCTGGAGAAGCGGAGATCATGGACTACCTTCCAAATGCCAGCAAAATAATGGTCTTTGGGCACCATTACGCCATATCTCCCGCCTCGAAGAGAAAAGTATACATAGAGAACAGCAAGGCAACAACCTGCAATCCACTGGGAGGAATCATAAAATGGCCGCTTTAAACAAAACCCATATTCTTTGCTTTTTTTCAGCAGTCTTCTCCACCCATGCGCTTGCCGAGCTATATGACTGCCCAGGAAAGGATTTGATCGAGATATCAGGCGATTACAAGAAAACCACCGATCTGCAGTGGAATGACGCAGTCATTCCAGACATGTTCATCATCGACCCCACAGGGATCATCGGCAAAAGCCCCCGGCAAATTCAAAAGGTGGCAAAGAAATATGCGTTCGAGAAGCCGGAATCCATCATCGGGTACACCATAGACGACGACAGCAGGGCGATAGCCGTGTACCAGACGCCGCTGGGAGCGATGCTGATGGGCAAGATCCTGATGAAAAGGGCGCGGGGAGCGAGATCGTGCATGCCGGGCTCGTCGATACAAGGCCTGTTTCTTGGCATGCCGACCGCGCTTATGCATGTGAAGGGCCAGGAAGACAAGTCCAAATGCATGTGGCAAGTGGAGATGCTGGACATCGAGAACTCGGTGGACTACACGATCTACCATCCCGTCCAGTGCGCGCAGGCCCCCACCAGGGAGTACTCGCTGCGCCTGCTGGAGACCATCAAGGGGCTGCTGCCGCCCCAGCTCGCCACGCGGCGCTGATGGCGCATAGCAGGCGGCCCGCCGCCTGCCCCGCCATCGCCAAACGCGATGTGTCATTGCGCATAAGACGATTGCCACCCGGGGGATAACCCCAGGCGGCCGGTCACTACAATTTTTGCGTTCCAAAAACATGAAAGAGAGACCCGCAATGCGCATGATCCGCCGCACCTTTTTCGCCACCACCGTGGCAACCGCCGCCGCGCTGGCTGCCGGCGCCGCCTTCGCCCAGGCCAAGGAAGTCAAGATCGGCTACGCGCTGGCCGTGAACTCGCACTACGGCGCCGCCGCCCAGGCCTGGGCCGACTCGGTGGAGAAGGCCAGCAACGGCGCGCTCAAGTTCAAGCAGTTCCCCTCGTCGGCGCTGGGCGGCGAGCGCGAGCTGGTCGAGGGCCTGCAGCTGGGCACGGTGGAGGCCGCCATCGTCTCCACCGGCGCGTTGAGCAACTTCGTGCCCGACGTGGGCGTGGTGGACATTCCCTTCCTGTTCCGCGACACGCAGCATGCCCGCCATGTGCTCGACGGCGCCTTCGGCCAGGAGCTGCTGGCCAAGTTCGGCAAGCGCGGCCTGGTGGCGCTGGCCTGGGGCGAGCAGGGCTTTCGCCACCTGACGAACAACAAGCATCCGGTCAACGGCGTGGCCGACCTCAAGGGCCTGAAGATCCGCGTGACCGAGAACCCGGTGCACATCACCGCCTTCCGCACGCTGGGCGCATCGCCCACGCCCATGTCCTGGCCCGAGGTGATCGGCGCACTGCAGCAGGGCACGATCGACGGCCAGGAGAACCCGGTCTCGGTGCTGGCGTCGGCCAAGCTGTGGCAGGTGCAGAAGTACCTGACGCTGACCGCCCACGTCTATGCGCCGGTGGCGCTGCTGGTGTCGCCCAATTTCTGGAACACGCTGAGCGACAGCCAGAAGGCGGCCTTCACCGAGGGCGCGAAGAAGGGCGCGCTGGCCTCGCGCGCCTTCGTCGACGCGGTCGAGAAGAAGGGTGTCGAGGAGGCCAAGGCCAACGGCATGCAGGTGGTCGAGAAGGTGGACCAGGCCGCGTTCCGCGCGGCGCTGGAGCCGGCGTACAAGGAGTACGCGAAGAAGTTCGGCCAGAAGACGCTGGACACCATCGCCAACGCCAAGTAACTACCAGTTGTGCGTTGGGTGCTTTGCGTGGAGCGTAAGGGCTTTGTCGCAAAACGCTCAACGCCAAACGCTCGACTATGCTTGACCGAATCGAACGCGCCCTGGTGGCCAGCAACCGCTGGCTGCTGATCGTGCTGCTGCTGGCCATGGCCTGCATCGTGTTCGCCAACGTGGTGCTGCGCTACACCACGGGCGACTCCATCGTCTGGGCCGAAGAGGTGGCCCGGCACATGATGATCTGGGTTACCTTTCTCGGCGCGGGCCTGGTGCTGCGCTTCGGCGGCCACGTGGCCATCGACAACCTGCACCGCGTGGTGGGCACGCGGCGCGCGCGCATGCTGCGCCGGCTGATCGTGCTGGGGCTGGCGCTGTTCTTCGTGGTGATGGCGCTGGCCTCGTCGCAGTATGTGTACGCCACGCGCTTCCAGACCACCGCGGCCACCGACATCCCGATCTCCTACATCTATGCCGCGATGCCGGTGGGCTTCGTGCTGATGCTGGTGCACCTGCTGTTCATCGCCCGCGGCTACATCCATGCCGGCGCGTTTGCCGAGTCGGACGAGATGGATGCCGACGCCGCAGCATCGATCTGACCCCCCAGACTAACTACAACACCATGGGAATCACCCTCTTCCTCGCCATCGTCGTCCTGCTTGCGCTGGGCTTTCCGGTGGCCTTCGCCCTGGCCATCTCGGCCTCGCTGGCCGTGTTCGTCGGCGGCCGCTATCCGCAGCTCGTGGTGTTCAAGGAGATGTTCACCGGCATCGACAGCTTTCCGCTGATGGCGGTGCCCTTTTTCATCCTCGCGGCCGAGCTGATGTCGGGCGGCGCGCTCACGCATGTGCTGCTGCGCTTCGCGGCTCAGTTCGTGGGCCACCTGCGCGGCGGCCTGGGCTATGCCAACGTGCTGTCGCTGACGCTGTTCTCGGGCATCTCGGGCTCGGCGCTGGCCGATGCGGCCGGCCCCGGCTCGATGATGGTGAAGATGATGGACAAGGCCGGCTACGACCGTCCCTATGCGGCCGCGCTCACGGCCAGCACCGCCATCGTGGGGCCGATCATCCCGCCGTCGGTCAGCATGATCATCTATGCGCTGCAGGACGAGCATGTCTCGGTCGGCGGTCTGTTCATCGCCGGCTTCATCCCCGGCATCCTGATCTCGATCGCGATGGCGGCGGTGAACTGGTGGGTCTGCAAGAAGCGCGACTACCGCTCCACCGAGCCGCGCCCGAGCGGCCGCGAGATGTGGCTCAACAGCTTCAAGGCGGTGCCGGCGCTGATGCTCATCGTGCTGATCGTGGTCGGCATCCGCTTCGGCATCTTCACGCCCACCGAGGCCTCGGTGGTGGCCGTGTTCTACGCGCTGATCTGCGGCAAGTGGGTGTACCGCACACTGCGGTGGTCGGCGCTGCCGGGCATCCTGGCGCGCTCGGCCATGCTCACCGCCTCGGTGCTGCTGGTGATGGCCACGTCGGCGGCCTTCGCCTGGGTGCTCACGGTGGAGGGCATTCCGCAGTACCTGTCGGAGCTGATCGTGGGCTGGAACCTGTCGCCCACCATGTTCCTGGTCGCGGTGAACATCCTGCTGCTGCTGTTCGGCATCTTCATGGAGCCGCTGCCCGGCGTGATGATCCTGGTGCCCATCCTGGCGCCGATCGCGTTCAAGCTCGGCATCGACCCGACGCACTTCGCCATGGTGGTGATCGTCAACCTCACGCTGGGCATGATCACGCCGCCGGTGGGCGGCCTGCTGTTCGTGACCTCGGTGGCCACGCGCGTGTCCATCACCGATCTCACGCGCGAGATGCCGCCGTTCCTGCTGGCGCACTTCGTGGTGCTGTGCGTGCTGACCTTCGTGCCCGCGCTGTCCACCTGGCTGCCGCATACGCTGGGATTTCAATAGCGCGGAACCCGATTTACAGCCGCCATGGCGCTGCGCATAATGCGCGCCTCACCCGAGGACCGCCAGCGCCATGCATTCCCCGCCCTCCCCCGCCACCACCATTGCCGCGCGGCAGCGGCTGTGGCAGGAGCTGGACATGCTGTGCCGGCTGGGCCTGGGGCTGGCGCCGGTGGCGCCCGATGTATGCGCGGTGCTGCGCGCCCTGGTCGGCGCGGATGCGGTGGCGCTCTTCTGGCTGGATGAGCAGGGCCTGCCGGAAGGCTTCTTCCACGAGGACTCGCCGGCCTCGGTGCAGAACCTGTTCCTCAACGAATTCCAACGCCTGTTCGTCGGCGCGCACGAGACCAATGTGCTCGCGCTGGCGCAGCCGCAGGGGCCGCGGGTCGGCCGCCTGCTCGCGCCCGATGCCGGGTATTTCCGCTCCAATACCTACAACCTGCTGGTGCGCGCCAGCGGCCACCACCACACGCTGGACCTGCGCGTCGAGGCGCCGGGCCCCGCCGACCCGGTGACCCGCGCCGTCGTCGCATTGTTCCGCGCACAAGAGAGTGGCTTCGGCAGCGGCTTCGGCGCTGCCGAGGCCGCCCTCCTGGAGCGCGCGGGCGCGAGCCTGCAGCGGGCCTTCGCACGCATGCCCGCCGGCAGCCTGGACACCCGCCACGACGCTGGCGCGGTAGGCCATGTGCTGCTCGATGCCGGCAGCCTGCGCCCGGTGCTGGCCGATGCCACTGCGCTGCAGCTGCTGCGGGGCGCCAACCTGCGCGGCCTGGGCCTGCGCGGCGAGGCCGGGGCGGCACTGCCGGCCCATTTCTTCGGCCAGCTCGGCCTGCAGCCGGGCCAGTCCGCCCGCATCGCGGTGCCGCACGGCGTGCTCGACATTCGCATGCACCCGCTGTACCCCGTGGCCGCCGATGCCGGCCAGCCCGGGCAGTGGCTGCTGACGCTGCAGCTGCAGCGCCCGCGCCAGATCGACGTGGTGCGCCGGGTGCTCGCGCTGCCGCTGTCGCCGCTGCAGCGCGAAATCGCCCTGCTCGCCGGCCTGGGCCACGCGCGCAGCGACTGCAGCGGGCTCACCGGCGTCGGCGCCGCCGCGCTGAAGAAGCACTTGCGCACCATTCTCGAAGCCGCCGGCGCCAGCGACTGGGAAGCGCTGGGGCACGGCCTGCGCCGCTGACGCCGCGCTTGCGCCGGCCGTACCCCATGGGGGAATGGCGCTGGCGGCGGCCGGCTTCCAGAATGCGAACGCTGCAGCGCCGGGTTGCAGCCGTTCCTCCACTTTTCCCCATAGCCACCACCATGAAGCCACCGTCCGAAGCCAAGCTTTTCACCGCCCCCGCCACCACGGCCGCAGCGCCGCGCATGGACATCTATGCCGGCATCCACAAGGCCTTGCGCGCCATGATGATGGACACGCTGCACGCCGTCGGGTGCATGGACGTGCACGATGGCGCCGAGCTGCACGCCGTCTGCGAGCGCGTGCTGGAGCTGGGCGACGCCTGCACCGGCCATCTGGAGCATGAGAATGATTTCATCCACCCCGCGATGGAGGCGCGCCGGCCCGGCTCCTCGCGCCATGTGGCCGGCGAGCATGCCGAGCACTTGGCCGCGATCGCCGAGCTGCGCCGCGCGGTCTCCGGGCTGTGCGCCGCCAGCCCCGGCCCGGCGCGCGAGCAGGCCGCGCTGGCGCTGTACCGCAAGCTGGCGCTGTTCGTGGCCGAGAACTTCGTGCACATGCATGCCGAGGAGATCGAGCACAACCAGGTGCTCTGGGCCTGCTATGGCGACGACGAGCTGCAGGCGCTGGAGGGGCGCATCGTGGCCTCGCTGCCGCCTGCGGAAAACCTGATGTACCTGCGCTGGATGGTGCCGGCGATGGCGCCCGCCGAACGCGCCGCGCTGCTGGCCGGCATGCAGGCCGCGGCCCCGGCCCCTGTGCTCGCTGCCGTGCTCGACACGGTGCAGCCGCACCTCAGCCAGCGCGACTGGGCCAAGCTCTCCAGCGCGCTGGCGCCGGCCAGGATGCCGGCCTGGATCGTGGCGTGACCGGAGACTAGAGCTTGGGAATCCGGATGCGGCTGATCATCAGCGAGCCCGACAGCGCGAACAGCAGCACCAGCGGATGCAGCGTGAAGCCGCCGAGCTTGACGCTGCCCCACCACAGCTGGTCGCGCAGCGCGCCCACCGAGGCGGCCAGCGCCAGCAGCGCGACCAGCACGATCGAGGTCGGTATCGGCGTGCCCTCGAAATGCTTGACCTTGCCGGTGCCGCCCGACAGCTCCTCGGCGGTGATGTTGAAGCGCGCCAGGCGCGACACGCCGCAGGCCACGAAGTACGCCAGCACGATGCGGTCGTACAGCCCCTGCATGCCGCAGCCGTAGGCGATCAGCGCCGGCGCCACGCCGAACGAGATCACATCGGCCAGCGAATCGAGCTCGCGCCCCATGGCCGAGCTTTTCTGGCGCCAGCGCGCCACCCGCCCGTCGAGCACGTCGAACACCAGCGCCGCCAGCACCAGGGCGCAGGCGAAGTACACATGGCGCACATCCGCCCGCTCGATGTAGGTGATGATGGAGAACAGCGCACCCACGCCGCAGACGGCATTGCCGAGCGTGAACCAGTCCGCGAGGTGGAACTCGCGGATCATAGAGAAGCGTTTGGGGGAGGAAGTCATGGCTGCATTATGGAACGCCGGCCAAGTGCTTTTCCCAAGCCGCCGGCAGGCATTCGATTCGCAGGCCTGAGCCGGCAGTTGTTCGGCCTGATTCACGCCGCTCAGCGCGTGCGCGTTTGCTGCCGCTGCCCCACCACGGCGAGTACCGTCACGGTTTGCTTCCGATCATCGATTTCATAGAGGACATGTTGCCCGAGAGTACTGATGCGGCGAACGCCGTCTCCATAGGAAGGGGCCGCTTCATATAGCCTGGGGAACTCAGCCAGATGCCGGGTGCTGTTCACCAGCCGCTCGCACAGACTGCGTGCCTCCCACAACGAGGCTTGCTCCGCAAGGTAATCAAGCAGCGCCTCCATATCCTCTAACGCGGATGCGCTCCATGCAACCTCATACGGCACCGCGCAGCCTTTCATAGCGAGCATGAAGCCGCTGCGAGACCTCGTCGACGGTGAAGGTCGGCCGGGTGTCTGCCCTGGCGCTGGCAACCTTGGTGCGCACCCATTCCTCGTGCTGGGCCTGTGCCAATTCCTCGTCGGCCAGCCGCTGCAGCAGCGCGGCCTGGGCAGCTGTGTGACCTTGTGGCCGGATACGCGGCAGGCTTTCCGCCAGTTCACGCAGGAAGCTGGCATTCTCGTAATGGCTGGCAATGCTCATGCGATGTCCTCCAATCGTTGCCGGCGGCAGGCCTGCTGGTTACCGCCATGATTCCATGATGATAGGGGAAATGCCGCTCCACGCCTAAGCATCATCCTTTTCAAGGTGTTGTGCCGTCGTGAGCGCCCATGGCGCTGCAGGCCGTTGAGCGTTGAGGGTTTGCGTTGAGCGTGAAAGCCGTAAACCCCCGGGCGCACAACGCTCAACCTCTTGGCCACGTAAAGAAAGCCTGTTCAATGCTCAAGACCTTGAAGGGGTGCGCCTAAGCATCCCTGCCCCCATCACCCCCGCCCCAGCACCGGCGCCAGAGCCTTGCCGGTATGCGTGCCGATGCGCACCAGGTCCTCGGGAGTGCCGGCGGCCACGATGCGGCCGCCGCCCGAGCCGCCTTCGGGGCCGAGGTCGATGATCCAGTCGGCCTCGGCGATCACGTCGAGGTCGTGCTCGATCACCGCCACGCTGTGGCCGCCGTCGACCAGGCGGTGCAGCACGCGGATGAGCTTGTCCACATCGGCCATGTGCAGGCCGACCGTGGGCTCGTCGAGCACGTAGAGCGTGTGCGGCGCCTTGTTGCCGCGCCGGGTCACGTCGTCGCGCACCTTGGTGAGCTCGGTGACCAGCTTGATGCGCTGCGCCTCGCCGCCGCTGAGCGTGGGCGAGGGCTGGCCCAGCGTGAGGTAGCCCAGGCCCACGTCCTTCAGCAGCTGCAGCGGGTGCGCGATGCTGGGCATGCTGGCGAAGAAATCCACTGCCTCGTCCACCTCCATCTGCAGTACGTCGCCAATGCTCTTGCCGCGCCAGGTGACCGCCAGGGTCTCGGGGTTGAAGCGCGCGCCGTGGCAGACCTCGCAGGGCACTTTCACATCGGGCAGGAAGGCCATCTCGATGGTGCGCATGCCCTGGCCTTCGCAGCCCGGGCAGCGGCCTTCGCCGGTGTTGAACGAGAAGCGCCCGGCCGCATAGCCGCGTGCCTTGGCCTCCAGCGTTTCGGCGAAGAGCTTGCGGATGGTGTCCCAGAAGCCGATGTAGGTGGCCGGGCAGGAGCGCGGCGTCTTGCCGATGGGCGTCTGGTCGACTTCAAGCACGCGGTCTATGGTCTCGAAGCCCTGCAGGCCCTTGCAGCCGATGAGCGCCGGCGCCTTGCCGGCATCCATCGCGTCGCGCCCGGCCTTGGTGGCGCGCTGGCCCACCCAGGCCGCCACGTTGGCCAGCAGCACGTCGCGCGCCAGCGTGGATTTGCCCGAGCCGCTGACGCCGGTGACGGCCACCAGGCGCTTGAGCGGCAGGCGCAGGTCCACGTTCTGCAGGTTGTGCAGGTGCGCGCCGCGCAGCGTCAGCCAGGGCAGTGCGCGGTCTGCTTCTGCCGCTATGTTTTCAGTAGCTTTTAGCGCTTTCTTCTTGCGGTTTTTAGATATATTTACATCTACATCGCTTGCTACATCGGCGCTAGCAGCTTCCGAAACCATAGCATCCGCCACGGCAGGCGGCACGCCCTCGCCCACCCAGCGGCGCGGCTGGAACGGGTGGCGCATGGCATGCAGCAGGTAGCGGCCGGTCTGCGAATCAGCGGCGGCCATGATGTCGGCTGCCGAGCCCTCGGCCACCAGCTGGCCGCCGCGCTTGCCGGCGCTGGGGCCGATGTCGATGATGTGGTCGGCGCGGCGGATGGTGTCTTCGTCGTGTTCGACGACGACCAGGGTGTTGCCCTTGTCGCCGAGCTTGTGCAGGGCGTTGAGCAGGATATGGTTGTCGCGCGCATGCAGGCCGATGGTGGGCTCGTCGAGCACGTAGCACACGCCCTGCAGGTTGCTGCCGAGCTGCGCCGCGAGGCGGATGCGCTGCGCCTCGCCACCGGACAGCGACGGCGCGCCGCGGTCGAGCGTGAGGTAGGACAGGCCCACTTCTTCGAGGAAGGCCAGGCGGCCGACGATCTCGGGCAGCAGGTCGCGGGCGATGTCGGACTCGCGCCCGGAGAGCTGCAGCCCCTCGGCCCAGCGCCGCACCTCGCTGACCGAGAGCTGCGCGATGTCGGTGATGGACATGCCATGGAAGCGCACCGCGCGCGCCACCGGGTTCAGCCGCGTGCCCTTGCAACTCGGGCAGACGGCATCGCCCACGTCTTCGGCCTCGGGCTCCTCGAAGCTCTGCTCGCGGCCGCGGTTGTCCTGGGCCATCACCGAGTCGTCGAAGACCTTGCGCTGCTCCTTGCTGAGCTTGACGCCGGTGCCCACGCAGTCGGGGCACCAGCCATGCTTGCTGTTGTAGGAGAACAGCCGCGGGTCCAGCTCGGCATAGCTGGTGGCGCAGACCGGGCAGGCGCGCTTGGTGGAGAACACCTCCACCCGGCCGATGCCGGCGGTGTCCGCGCCGGCCTGCATCGCGCCTTCCAGCGCGTCTATGCCCGACAGCAGGTGCAGCACGCCCTTGCCCAGCTCCAGCGCGGTGGCCAGCTTGTCGCGCAGCAGCGCCTCGTTGGCGGGCAGGGCCACCAGGCTGGCCACCGGCAGCTCGATGGTGTGCTCCTTGAAGCGGTCGAGCCGGGGAAAGCCGGTGGTCGGCAGGAAGGCGCCATCGACGCGCAGGTGCGTGTAGCCGCGCGGGCGGGCCCAGTCGGCCAGCTCGGTGTACACGCCCTTGCGCGCCACCACCAGCGGCGCCATCAGGCCGATGAGCTGGCCGCGGTACTGCGTGAGCAGCTGCGCGGCGATGCTGTCCGGCGTCTGCGGCTGCACGGCGGCATCGTCGTGGATGCAGTGCTGCACGCCGAGCTTGACGTAGAGCAGGCGCAGGAAGTGCCAGACTTCGGTGGTGGTGCCCACGGTGGACTTGCGCCCGCCGCGCGACAGGCGCTGCTCGATGGCCACGGTGGGCGGTATGCCGTAGACCGCGTCCACCTCGGGCCGGCCCGCGGGCTGCACGATGGAGCGTGCATAGGCGTTGAGCGATTCGAGGTAGCGGCGCTGGCCTTCGTTGAACAGGATGTCGAAGGCCAGCGTGGACTTGCCCGAACCCGACACGCCGGTGACCACATTGAACTTGCCGCGCGGCACATCCACGCTCAAGGCCTTGAGGTTGTGCTCCTTGGCGTTGACGATCTCGATGGCCTCCGGCCGTTGTGCGTGGCGCGTCGAGGGTTGAGCGTGGACCACCCAAGGCGGCGCGGGCTCCTGCACGCTCAACGCCAAACGCTCAACGCTGAACATGTCTTCATAGTCGCGCAGCGCCTGCGCGGTGTGCGACTGGCCGCTCTTGCGTACTTCTTCGGGCGTGCCCTGGGCCACGATCTCGCCGCCGTGGTCGCCGGCGTCGGGCCCCAGGTCGATCAGCCAGTCGCTGGCGCGGATCACGTCGAGGTTGTGCTCGATGACGATCAGCGAGTGGCCGGCCTCCAGCAGCTTGCGCAGCGCACGCATGAGCTTGGCGATGTCGTCGAAGTGCAGGCCGGTGGTGGGCTCGTCGAACAGGAAGAGCATGCCCTTCCTGGCCAGCGACTGGCGCGACTTGGACTGGCTCTTGGCCGCCTCGGCCAGGTAGCCCGCGAGCTTGAGGCGCTGCGCCTCGCCGCCGCTGAGCGTGGGCACGGGCTGGCCGAGCTTGACGTACTCCAGCCCCACGTCGACGATGGGCTGCAGCGCGCGGATCACGTCGCGGTCGCCGGCAAAGCACTGCGCGGCCTCGCTCACCGTCAGCTCCAGCACGTCGGCCACGCTCAGGTGCCTGCCGCCGCGCTCGATCTTCACTTCGAGGATCTCGGGCCGGTAGCGCCGGCCGTCGCAGTCGGGGCAGCGCAGGTACACGTCGGAGAGGAACTGCATCTCCACATGCTCGAAGCCCGAGCCGCCGCAGGTGGGGCAGCGCCCGTCGCCGCTGTTGAAGCTGAACTTGGCCGCGGTGTAGCCGCGCTGGGCCGACAGCGGCGCGGTGGCGAACAGCTCGCGGATGGCGTCCCAGGCGCCCACATAGCTCACCGGGTTGGAGCGCGCGGTCTTGCCGATGGGCGACTGGTCGACGAAGACCACATCGCTCAGGTGATCTGCGCCCAGCAGGCGCCGGTGCGCGCCGGCGGCCTCGGTGGGCTTGCCGAAGTGCCGCATCAGCGCGGGCGCCAGCACGTCCTGGATCAGCGTGGACTTGCCCGAGCCGCTGACGCCGGTGACCACCACCAGCCGCTGCAGCGGAAAGTCGACATCGAGATCGCGCAGGTTGTGCTCGCTGGCGCCTTCGAGGATCAGGCGCGGCGTGGCCTCGGTGACCATGCGCTTGGCGCCCATGCCCACCTGCTTGCGGCCGCCCAGGTAGGCGCCGGTCAGCGTGTCGGCGCGGCGCAGCGCGGCGGTGGGGCCGTCGAACACGATCTGGCCGCCTTTCTCGCCGGGGCCGGGGCCCATGTCGATCATGCGGTCGGCGGCGAACATGACGGCCGGGTCGTGCTCCACCACCACCAGGGTATTGCCCGCGTCGCGCAGCCGCTTCATCGCCTCGGTGATGCGGTCCATGTCGCGCGGGTGCAGGCCGATCGACGGCTCGTCGAGCACGAACAGCGTATTGACCAGCGAGGTGCCCAGCGCGGTGGTGAGGTTGATGCGCTGCACCTCGCCGCCGCTGAGCGTGCGGCTTTGCCGGTCGAGCGTGAGGTAGCCAATGCCCACGTCGCACAGGTACTTGAGGCGGTTGCTGATCTCCTCGTGCAGCAGCTTCAGCGCCTGGGCGTCGCCGTCGTTGCTGCGGCGGATGTCCATGCGCTCGAAGAACAGGCGCAGCCGCTCGATGGGCAGCAGCATCAGATCGTGCAGGCACAGGCCGGGCAGCGCCTCGAGCTGCGCGCGCGTCCAGGCCGTGCCCTGCGGCATGAATCTCTCAAACTGCTTACCCCCACGCTCGGCACTATCGTGTCCTTGCTGCCCCCCGAGGGGGCTATCGCCGCTTGGGGCAGCCCAGCGCGGCGATGGCGCCAGCGCGGCGTCGGCGTCCTCCTTGCTGCCCACACGCCACAGCAGGCTTTCGGTCTTGAGCCGCGCGCCGGCGCACACCGGGCACGGCGTGTAGCTGCGGTACTTGGACAAGAGCACGCGGATGTGCATCTTGTAGGCCTTGGTCTCCAGGTACTCGAAGAAGCGGCGGATGCCATACCACTGGCGGCTCCAGTTGCCCTCGCGGTAGTCGCTCTGGCCATGGATGACCCAGTGCTTCTGCGCCTCGGTGAGCTTGGCCCAGGCGGTGTCGCGCGGTATGCCCTGCGCCTCGGCATGGCGCATCAGGTCGTCCTGGATCTCCTTCCACGCCGGGGTCTGCACCGGCTTGATCACGCCAGTGCGCAGCGTGAGCTTGTCGTTGGGGATGACCAGGCTCCAGTCCACGCCGATCACGCGGCCAAAGCCCCGGCAGGCCTCGCAGGCGCCGACGGCCGAGTTGAACGAGAACATCGACGGAATGGGCTCGTGGTAGCGCAGGTGGCTTTCGGGGCAGTGCAGGCCGGACGAAAAGCGCCACAGCTCGGCTTCGGCGCCCTCCTCGCCAGCCAGGCGGTACACCGTCATGTGCCCGCTGCCGCGCTTGAGCGCCACCTCGATGGCCTCGATCACCCGCGCCTTCTCGGCCTTGGACATGCGGAAGCGGTCGGCCACCACGTCGAGCAGCTTGACGCGCGCCGGCGCATCGCCGGCCTTGGCCTTCTTGCCCTTGGGCTCTGCGCGCAGCGGCGCATCCACCTCGCGCTCGGCCTGCACCTTGGTGAAGCCGCTGGCCGACAGCCACTGCGCCACCTCGTCGGCGCTGGTGTTGGCCGGCAGCTCGACCGGGAAGGTCAGCACCAGGCGGGGATCATCCTTTGCGGCGCGCTGCAGCAGCTGCGCGTAGATGCTCTCGGGCGTGTCGTGCTGCACCGGCAGCGCGGTCTCGCGGTCGAACAGGTGGCCGGCCCGCGCCACCAGCAGCTTCAGGTGGTCGTTCAGCTCGGTCATCGTGCCCACGGTGGAGCGCGAGCTGCGCACCGGGTTGGTCTGGTCGATGGCAATGGCCGGCGGCACGCCCTCGACCTTGTCCACCGCCGGCTTGTCCATGCGGTCGAGGAACTGGCGCGCATAGGCGCTGAAGGTCTCCACATAGCGGCGCTGGCCCTCGGCATACAGCGTGTCGAACACCAGGCTGGACTTGCCCGAGCCGCTGGGGCCGGTGACCACCGTGAGCTCGCCGGTGCGGATGTCGAGGTCGATGTTCTTGAGATTGTGCTGGCGCGCGCCGCGGATGCGAATCTGTCCCTGGGTCATACCGTTCTCGTCTCGGTGGCGAAGGCAGACCATTCTAGGGAGTTGCCCCGCAACACCTTCCGGCGCCTGGAATGACCCTGCAAACTACTGTACATAAAAACAGATTTGCTTTTATATTGATAGCAAGAAGAGCCTGATTTACATATGCGTTCGCAACATGCAACAGGACTTGCAGCTTTTTAGCAGCAGATCGGCTAAGCGATGATCTCGCCAGTCTGGATGAATCGTTCCGCGATGGCGGCAAACTGCCTCATCAGGTGGCAATGCGCAGGGGTTTTCATGGAGGCGATCGCATGGGCGTGCGGCTCATCAAGAATGAAGAGCAGCAAATGCCCTTGGTAATGGTCCGAGGCATAGACCAGCGCCCTATCGCTGGTCTTCCGTGAACGGTGGCGCCAAGCCTTGTTCCAATGCGCCAATTGCTCCGCATTGGCCAGCGGCACCAGATGCACATGGCGTAGCACATTGCTTTCGCCATTCACCTCGGGGCGCCAGTATGCAGCATCCTTGCCGAACAGATAGCTGCTGTACTCCCCAGCAGCGCCAAGCGCCTTCCAATGGTCAAATTCCGCCAGGAAATTGTCGGCATCCGTGCCACGCTCCTCGAACAAATCCCGAAGCGCCTTCGTCATCCGGGTCGCCAAGGCTGCCTACCTCAAGCTCAGGTTTTGACCTGGGAAAAGGCCTTCAATGCGGCATCCAGCGTGAACAAGCCGGCATTGGCCGAAGCAGAGATCATCTCGAAACTGCGACGTGTTTTCTCCGAGATGGCAGGCATCTCGCGCCGCTTCTTCAGCAGCGGACGCACGCCATAGCCGCCAGCCAATGCGGGGCGGATGCGATGCCGTCTGGTAAGTGCTGCGTGCATGTAGTTCTCTGTAGGTCGAAAAATAATCAACTGTGGGGAAATCTAGCATAGATGCAGCAAAAATGTTGATGCGATCAGGAAAACCTGTTGCAGTGTCGATGGGTGACAGCCACAAAAAAACCCGCACCTCGTGAGAGATGCGGGCGAGCGCCTGTCAACCTTGCCCGGAACTCAACGGGCGAGGATGGAGTTGAACCTTAGAAGTTGTGGCGGATACCGACGGCCAGCGAGCTGAAGTCCATGCCCGCCACGCCGGTGCCGTAGGCTGCGTTGGCCTTGTTGTCGATCTTGGTGTAGTAGCCATACACCTTGGTGCGCTTGCTCAGGTTGTAGTTGTAGCCCAGGGTCCACTGCAGCGCGGCCGAGGCGTCGAGCTTGCTCCACTTGTTGGCGCGGCCCACGTTGACGTGGAATTCCGATGCGCCCAGCGCATACATGCCCGACACGCGGAAGTTGTTGCGCGAGCCCAGCAGGTCGTCGTCGTTGCGCTGGTAGTAGCCGCCCACGGTGAACTGGCCGAAGGTGTACAGCGCGCGCAGCGATGCCTGCCAGTTGCTGTCCCACTTGCTGTAGCCCGCGCCCAGGTGCACCGGGCCGGTGTTGTAGTTGGCGGCCAGGTCGTAGCCGTTCTTGTTGTTGGTGCCGGCAACCTTCTCGTGCATCGAGATGGCGCCTTCGGCGGTGAAGCCGCCGAAGCTGGGCGTGCGGTAGGCCACCTTGTTGCCGGTGCCGATGCCGCCAGCGCCGCCTTGCATGGGCACGCCCGCGCCCATCCAGTTCGGGTCGATGTACAGCGCGTCGGCGGAGGAGCCGGTGTCATGGTTGTGCATGCTCACATAGTCGGCCGAGGCGAAGTACGACTCGGGGAACCAGTTGCCCAGGCGCACCATACCGAAATTGCCGGACAGGTTCACTTCGCTTTGGCGCTTGAAGGTCAGGCCCGGGGTGGAGCCGGTGCCGGAGCCGGTGTCGGAGTTGAAGCCGGATTCCAGGATGAAGCCAGCCTTCAGGCCACCGCCCAGGTCTTCCGTGCCACGGAAACCGATACGCGAGGAGTTGTTGAACAAACCGGTCAGGGTGTCGCCGCCGATCTTCTGGCGCTCCACCGTGGTGTTCACGCGGCCATAGACTTGCACGCTGCTCTGGGCCAGCGCAGCCGAGGTACCGGCCACCGCCAGCACGGCAATCATCAAACGGTTCAAACGCATACGAATCCTTCCAAATGGTCAATGGGTTCGGCAAACGATGAATGAAATAAACGCCCGGGTTACAGGCGTTCACATCGTTTTGCACATGAGCGAAATTCTAGGCGGGTTGTCAGCCAGATCCTTCAAAAGAATAGGATTTGGCTGACAGATTGACGCGCCGCCGCTACAGCCTATGGTTTACCCCAGCATGACAGCTGTGGCGCGCGGCACACAGCGCTCAGTCGGCGGCGTAGATGTCCACGTCCTTGGTTTCGCGGATGAACAAGGTGCCCAGCACGAAGGTGATGCCGGCGATGATGATCGGATACCACAGGCCGTTGTACATGTTGCCGGTCTGCGCCACGATCGCGAACGAGGTGGTGGGCAGCAGGCCGCCGAACCAGCCATTGCCGATGTGGTAGGGCAGGCTCATCGAGGTGTAGCGGATGCGGGTCGGGAACATTTCCACCAGCATGGCGGCGATCGGCCCGTAGACCATGGTGACCAGGATGACCAGGTAGGTCAGCAACGCGATCATCAGCAGCTTGTTCATCTTGGCCGGGTCGGCCTTCGCGGGATAGCCATCCTTGGCCAGTGTCTCGCTCACCGCCTTCTTGAACGCGGCGTCCTTGGCCTTGAGCTCGTCGGCGGCCAGCCCCTTGGCGCTGTAGCTGGGGATGGCCTCGCTGCCGATCTTCACCACGGCCGGCGTGCCGGCCGGCGCCTCCTGGTTCTCATAGCTGACCGAGCTGGCGGACAGCAGCTGCTTGGCGATGTCGCACGAACTGGTGAACTTGGAGGTGCCGGTCGGGTTGAACTGGAACGAGCACTCCTTGGGGTCGGCCACCACCACCACCTGGTTGCGCGCCTGCGCCGAGGCCAGGTCGGGGTTGGACGCGGCAGTCAGCGCCTTGAACACCGGAAAGTAGGTGAGCACCGCCAGCAGGCAGCCGGCCATGATGATGGGCTTGCGGCCGATCTTGTCGGACAGCGAGCCGAACACCACGAAGAACGGCGTGCCGATCAGCAGGGCCACGGCGATCATCAGGTTGGCGGTGACCGCATCGACTTTCAGCTGCTGGGTCAGGAAGAACAGCGCATAGAACTGGCCGGTGTACCAGACCACGGCCTGGCCCGCGGTCAGGCCCAGCAGGGCCAGGATCACGATCTTCAGGTTCTTCCATTCGCCGAATGATTCCTTCAGCGGCGCCTTTGACGTCTTGCCCTCGGCCTTCATGCGCTGGAACGCGGGCGACTCCGACAGCGACAGCCGGATCCACACCGACACCGCCAGCAGCAGGATCGACACCAGGAACGGAATGCGCCAGCCCCAGTCGTTGAAGGTGGGCTCGCCCATCAGCGTGCGGGTACCGAGGATGACCAGCAGCGACAGGAACAGGCCCATCGTGGCGGTGGTCTGGATCCACGAGGTGTAGGCGCCGCGCTTGCCCTGGGGCGCATGCTCGGCCACATAGGTGGCCGCGCCGCCGTACTCGCCGCCCAGCGCCAGGCCCTGCAGCATGCGCAGCACGATCAGGATGATCGGCGCGGTCACGCCGATGCTGCCGTAGTTGGGAAGAATGCCGACGATGAAGGTCGACGCGCCCATCAGCAAGATGGTGACCAGGAAGGTGTACTTGCGCCCGATCATGTCGCCCAGGCGCCCGAACACCAGCGCGCCGAACGGGCGCACGATGAAGCCCGCGGCAAACGCCAGCAGCGCGAAGATGAAGGCGGATGTCGGATCCAGCCCCGAGAAGAACTGCTTGGCGATGATCGCGGCCAGCGAACCGTACAGATAGAAGTCGTACCACTCGAAAACGGTGCCCAGCGATGATGCAAAGATCACCTTGCGTTCTTCCGGCGTCATGGGCCGGTCCTGCGCAGTAGTTGCCATGGATGTCTCCTGATTTCTTGGTTGCAATGGCGGGCGGCACCCGTGGGCCTCGCCCTGCGACACACTATCGAAACGATTCCTGACCAAATCCTTACAAACACTTTTCACATCCGGTTACGAGCACAACATTCTCATCAGGACTTACCCGCGGATTCGCCGTGGCGCGCCTGGAAGCCGGGGGTGCGTAAGCAGTTCGTCAGTTGCGCTTTCCAGAATCCGGCGCAAGCAGCACTGCGACTGCTGTGATCCACCCGGCCTACTTATTGGAGACAGACATGAACGACCCCGTCGTTGCAAAAATCCAAGCCAATCCCCGCTACCAGGAGCTCAAGCGCAAGCGCAACGCCTTTGGCTGGACGCTGACCATCCTGATGCTGATCGTCTACTACGGCTATATCGGACTCATCGCGTTCGACAAGGAGTTCCTCGCCCAGCCCCTGGGCGCGGGCGTGACCACGCTGGGCATTCCGATCGCCCTGGGCGTGATCATCTTCACCATCGTCATCACCGGCTTCTACGTGCGGCGCGCCAATACCGAGTTCGACGCCCAAACCCAGCAAATCCTGAAGGACGTCGGCCAATGAGCACCCGCACCCTGCCCCTTTTGAGCGCGCCGGCCGCCATGCTGGCGTTCGCAGGCGCGGCGCATGCCGCTGGCGGCGACCTGGGCGAGACCGCCAAGCAGGCCACCAACTGGACCGCCATCATCCTGTTCGTGGCCTTCGTGGCCGGCACGCTGTGGATCACCAAGTGGGCCGCCGGCCGCACCAAGTCGGCGTCGGACTTCTACACCGCCGGCGGCGGCATCACCGGCTTTCAGAACGGCCTGGCGATCGCGGGCGACTACATGTCGGCCGCCTCCTTCCTGGGCATTTCGGCCTCGGTCATGGCCAGCGGCTACGACGGCCTGATCTACTCCATCGGCTTCCTGGTGGGCTGGCCCATCCTGACCTTCCTGCTGGCCGAGCGCCTGCGCAACCTGGGCAAGTTCACCTTCGCCGACGTGGCCGGCTACCGCTTCTCCCAGACGCCGTTCCGCGCCTTCGCGGCCAGCGGCACGCTGGTGGTGGTGGCCTTCTACCTGATCGCCCAGATGGTGGGCGCAGGCCAGCTGATCAAGCTGCTGTTCGGCCTGGACTACTGGATCGCGGTGGTGCTGGTGGGCGCGCTGATGATGATCTACGTGCTGTTCGGCGGCATGACCGCCACCACCTGGGTGCAGATCATCAAGGCCTGCCTGCTGCTGGCGGGCGTGACCTTCATGGCCTTCATGATCATGGCCAAGTACGGCTTCAGCCCCGAGGCGCTGTTCGCCGAAGGCGTGCGCGTGAAGACGCAGATCGCCGCCAACGGCGGCGCCGCCCCGGATGTGGCGGCCAAGCTCGGCCTGTCGATCATGGGCCCCGGCGGCTTCATCAAGGACCCGGTCTCGGCCATCAGCTTCGGCATGGCACTGATGTTCGGCACGCTCGGCCTGCCCCACATCCTGATGCGCTTCTTCACCGTGCCCGATGCCAAGGAAGCGCGCAAGAGCGTGTTCTGGGCCACCACCTGGATCGGCTACTTCTACGTGGTGATCTTCATCATCGGCTTTGGCGCCATCACCATGGTGCTGACCGACCCCGAGCTGGCCGATACCGCCAAGGGCGTGATCAAGGGCGGCGCCGGCACGGCCAACATGGCCGCGGTGCTGGTGGCCAAGGGCGTGGGCGGCGATGTGTTCTACGGCTTCATCTCGGCCGTGGCCTTCGCCACCATCCTGGCGGTGGTTGCCGGCCTCACACTGTCGGGCGCATCGGCCGTGTCGCACGACCTGTACGCCACCGTGTTCAAGCATGGCAAGGCCGACAGCGCCTCGGAGCTGCGCGTCTCGCGCATCACCACGCTGGCGCTGGGCCTGATCGCGGTGCTGCTGGGCATCGTGTTCGAGAAGCAGAACATCGCCTTCATGGTGTCGCTGGCCTTCGCGGTGGCGGCCTCGGCCAACTTCCCGGTGCTGCTGCTGTCGGTGCTGTGGAAAGGCTGCACCACCAAGGGCGCGGTGATCGGCGGCTTCCTGGGCCTGATCTCGTCGGTGGCGCTGACCATCGTCTCGCCCTCGGTCTGGGAAGCCACGCTGGGGCATCCCAAGGGCTCGGCCTGGTTCCCCTACACCTCGCCCGCGCTGTTCTCGATGACCATCGGCTTCGTCGGCGTGTGGCTGTTCTCGGTGCTGGACAAGAGCGACCAGGCCGCCAAGGAGCGCGACGCCTTCGCCGCGCAGCAGGTGCGCTCCGAAACCGGCCTGGGCGCCGCGGGCGCATCGGGGCACTGACAGTGGCCGTGCATTCGGAAAAACCGGGCTCGCCCGGTTTTTTTTCGCCTGGCTTTTGCGGTAAGCTGGCCAAGGTCTACTCTGGAGACTACACATGATGCAAGACATGGCAAGCGGCTTCAATCCCTTTGCGCCGGGATTCGACTTCCTCAAGCAACTCACCGAAGGCAAGGAACGCCTGGCCAGCAGCCAGTTTCCGCAGTGGACGGACTGGGTCGCCCCCACGATGAACGTGCAGGAGCTGGACAAGCGCATCAGTGAACTCAAGACCATCCAGTTCTGGCTGGAGCAGAACCAGCGCGCACTGGCCGCCACCATCCAGGCGCTGGAAGTGCAGAAGATGACCCTGGCCACGCTGCAGACCATGAACGTGCCGATGGAGAACCTCACCGCATCGGTGGTCCAGGGCTGGCGCGACCTGGCCTCGGCCGCCGAGGCCAGCGCACCGGCTGCCGCGCCTGCGGCACCTGCGACGCAAGCCGCCAATCCCTACAGCAAGGCCTTCAGCTCGCACGCGCCCGCTGAGCCTGCCGCGCCCGCCGAGCCCCAGGCCGCATCCGGCCCGGCGCCCAATGCCGCAGGCGCCTCCGGGGTGGACGCCATGCAATGGTGGGGCGCGCTGACCCAGCAATTCCAGCAGATCGCCAGCCAGGCCATACAGGACGTGGCCCAGCGTACGATGGCGCAGGCCGCAGCGGCCAACCAGGCGGCGGCTGCGGCATCGGCCGAAGTGATGCACAAGGCCGAGCAGGTCCGCGCCGGCATGGCCGCCGCCCCGGCCAAGGCCGCCGCCCGCCGCGCCGCCGCGCCCAGCCCCCAAAAGGCCGCGCCGGCCCGCTCCGCGCCAAGCGCGCCCAAGCGCAGCACCGCTGCAGGCAGCAAGGCCAAGGCCAAGAGCAGCCCGCCCAAACCCCGCGCGCGCTGAATCGGCATTCCCCATCGACCGCAGCTGCGCTGCGGATGAAAGGCCCGCTTGAAGCTGTTCCCCTACGGACATGCCACCCACCCCGCCTGGCGGATCGCGGTGGCGCTGGTGGTCGCGCAGATCCGGGCCCGCATGGCCACGATGAACTACGCGCCTTCGGCCCGCCTGGGACTGCTGTATTTCAGCGACCACTATGCCCGCGATGCGCATGCCATCCTGGAGGCGCTGCAAGACGAATTCCCCCAGGTGAGCGACTGGGCCGGCTCGGTCAGCGTCGGGGTGATGGCCGCGCATGCGGAATACATGGGCGACGCGGCGCTGAGCGTCATGCTGCTGGATCTGCCGGCGGATGCGTACCGCATCTATTCCGGCATCGCCCCCATGCCAGGCCTGGCGGGCGCCAGCGGATTCCAGGCCGAATCCGCGCTGGTGCATGCCGACGGCGCCCTGCCCGAGCTGGACAACCTGCTCGAAGAGCTGGCAGAGCGCACCAGCCTCCAGACCCTGGCCGGGGGGCTCAGCTCGGGCATCGTCGCCCCGGTGCAGGTGGCCTGGAGCAAGGCGCTCGCGCCGGGCCATGATGGCATCTTCACCGGCGGCCTGTCGGGCATCGCCTTTCGCCACGGCGCGAATGCGCTGATACGCCTGACCCACGGCTGCAACCCCGTCAGCGCGCCCATGGCCATCTTCGCCGCCCAGGACAATGTGGTGCTGGCGCTGGACGGACGCCCGGCGCTGGACGTGCTGCAGGATGTGCTGCAGGTGGACATCGCCCTGCATCCCGAGGACGCGGTCCGCAAGATGCCGCATTTTCTGGCCGGCCTGGATGATGGCGGCAGCCCGCCGCCGGCCAAGGGCCATGCCGGCCTGCTGCCCTCGGCGCGCATGCGCCCGCTGCTGGGGCTGGATCTGCAGCGGCGCGGCATCGTCCTGCCGGAGCCGGTTGCCGCCGGCCAGCGGCTGACCATCTGCCAGCGCAGCCTGAGCACCGCGCGCGGCGACCTGGTGCGCATGGGCACCGAAGTGCGCGAAGAGCTGTCCGCCAGCGCCGCCCTGCCGCAGGCACAGGGCCTGGCGCAGGGCGCTCCCGCCCCCAATCGCTATATCGCCGGCGCGGTCTACATCAGCTGCATAGGCCGTGGCGGCCCGTACTTTGGCGGCGAACACGCGGAGCTGGAGCTGCTGCACCAGGCGCTCGGCGATGTTCCATTGATCGGCTGCTTCAGCAACGGGCAGATCGCGGACCGGCATCTGCACCGCTACAGCGGGGTGCTGCTGGCCTTCTTGCGGCAGCGCTGAAGCGGCTTGCCATAACCCCAAAGGCCCCCACGCTTGCTCACTGCGTGTAGCCGCTGCCCCCCAAGGGGGCGATTTTTGCCTTTGGGCGGCCCGGCGGCAAAAAAAACCTGCTGGGCACACAGGCACAGCAGGTTTCGATCATCTTGGTTGCGCGAGAAGGATTTGAACCTCCGACCTTTGGGTTATGAGCCCAACGAGCTACCAGACTGCTCCATCGCGCGATAAAGATTATAACCCGGAAAAACCCTAGGAAGACCGCTCAATACTAAAAAAAGCGGTTCCGGGAAGAAAAGCGCCGCAGGCGGGCGCCGATGCTTCAAAAGCAAAAAGCCTGCTGGGCACACAGGCACAGCAGGCATTGGTCAACTTGGTTGCGCGAGAAGGATTTGAACCTCCGACCTTTGGGTTATGAGCCCAACGA
>NZ_JBMDII010000037.1:0-54441 GCF_057808605.1 Comamonas sp. FG99 | reverse complement strand
GCTGCGGCGCGCCGCCCCGCGGCCGGGGCGCAGCGCATTGCGCAGGATGAACTGGGGCAAGCGCTGGCGGTGCTCGATTCTGCCCACGGCGGCGGTACCGATGCCGCGTTCGCGGGCCTGAAGGCGCGTGGCGGCGTGGTCGAGGGCTGCGGCATACCGGGCTATGGGGCTCACTCTATCCATGCGGAGTACCTGCAGGTGTCCAGCATCGTGCCGCGTCTGTATCTGGTGGCGCGGATGGTGATGGAGCTGTCGCACGCGCCAGAGCCGGGCCGGCGTGCGGCACCGGTCGGCAAAGATCAGGACTCGCTGGGCGGGACGTAGCCCGCCGCGGCGTCTGCGCCGCCGCCGAAGAAGTGGTTTTCACGAAACCATTTTTTGCAGCGCTGCACTACGTTACGCGCTGGGCGGGACGTAGCCCGCCGCGGCGTCTGCGCCGCCGCCAAAAAAATGGTTTTCCATCTGGCGGGCCAGGTATTGGCGGGCGCGGGCGTCGGCGAGGTTCAGGCGGTTTTCGTTGACCAGCATGGTCTGGTGCTTGAGCCAGGCCGCCCAGGCTTCCTTGCTCACGTTTTCATAGATGCGCTTGCCCAGATCGCCAGGGTAGGGCGGAAAATCCAGCCCCTCGGCTTCCTTGTTCAGTTTGATGCAGTGGACCATGCGTGCCATTGTGTGATTCCGTGGTTGCAGGTGCGCGGCCCCAAAAGGCGCGCTACACAGGTTTGATATGAATTTTGGTGATAAAAAACCAAATATATATTGTTTTGAGTTTCGTAGAACTGCTTCCAGAATGCCTGCAACTTCTTTGACAGACATTGGAAAGCCTCTATGCAACGTCGCCGCCACTTTATCAAGTTTCCTATGGCCGCAGGCCTGATCGCGTCTCTTTCGGCGCTGGCTCCGGTGCAGTTCGCACAGGCCCAGCAGGCGCAGGCGCCTGTGACCTTGCTGAATGTGTCGTACGACCCGACGCGCGAGCTGTACGCGCAGTTCAACCAGGCGTTCTCCAAGCACTGGAAGGCCACCACGGGCCAGGATGTGACCGTCAAGCAGTCGCATGGCGGCTCGGGCAAGCAGGCGCGCTCGATCATCGATGGCATTGACGCCGACGTGGCCACGCTGGCGCTGGCCGGCGATATCGATGCGCTGCACAAGCACGGCAACCTGGTGCCGGCCGATTGGCAAAAGCGCCTGCCGCTGAACTCGGCGCCCTACACCTCGACCATCGTGTTCCTGGTGAAGAAGGGCAATCCCAAGGCGATCAAGGATTGGGATGACCTGGTCAAGCCCGGCGTGCAGGTGATCACGCCCAACCCCAAGACTTCGGGCGGCGCGCGCTGGAACTACCTGGCAGCCTGGGAGTATGGCAAGCGCCACTATGGCGGCGACGCCGGGGCCAAGGACTACGTGGCCAAGCTGTTCAAGAACGTGCCGGTGCTCGATACGGGCGCCCGCGGCTCCACGGTGACTTTCGTGCAGCGCGGCCTGGGCGATGTGCTGCTGGCCTGGGAGAACGAGGCCTACCTGGCGCTCAAGGAGTTCGGCAGCGAGAAGTTCGAGATCGTCACGCCGTCGATCTCCATCCTGGCCGAGCCCACGGTGACCGTGGTGGACAAGGTGGTCGACAAGCGCGGCACTCGCAAGATCGCCGAGGCCTACCTGCGCTACCTGTATTCGGATGAGGGCCAGGACATTGCCGGGCGCAACTTCTACCGCCCCACCGGCGAGAAGGCCAAGGCGCAGTACGGCAAGCAGTTTGCACCGCTCAAGCTCTTCACCATCGACGAGGCCTTTGGCGGCTGGGGCAAGGCCGATGCGGCGCATTTTGCCGACGGGGCCAACTTCGACCAGATCTACACCAAGAAGTGATGCTGCCAGCGCTTGCCGAGCAGGCGCTTGCAGCGGTTTTATCCACGTTTCCGAAGAGGGTGACGCCATGCCAGTCCAGGCCATCAACCATGTGCAACTGCCGTTTCCGGTGGGTACCGGGCCCTTGATCCGCCATTTCTACGGCGAGCTGCTTGGCCTGCCCGAGCTGCCGTGCGGCCATGCCGGTGGTGCCGGCGCGACGGGCAATGGCGCGCTGCGCTTCGTGGCCGGCGGGCAGCGCATCGACCTGGTGCCGTCCACCGGGCGCGCCGCGGGCTCGGTCTCGCATCTGGCGTTGGAGGTGGATGGCCTGCCCGAGCTGCGCCAGCGCCTGCTGGATGCGCAGACCGCGGTGGTCGAGAGCAGCGCCTTGCCTGGCTACCTGCGCTTTTTTGCCAAGGATCCGGCGGGCAACCAGCTGGAGTTTCTGGAGCCGGAGCGAGGCGCTATCTTTGTCGAATGATTTTTCGCGGCCGGGCGCGACTGCACGGCCGCCCAGCTGCATGCCATGAATTTCCAGCAATTGCGAGCCGTGCGCGAGGCGACGCGGCAAGACTTCAACCTGACCGAGGTGGCCGCCACGCTCTATACCTCGCAGCCGGGCATCAGCCGCCAGATCCGCGAGTTGGAGGAAGAGCTGGGGGTGGAGATATTCCATCGCGCCGGCAAACGCCTGACCGGCCTGACGCCGCCTGGCGAGGTCTTGCTGCCCATCGTGAACCGGCTGCTGCAGGAGGCCGACAACCTGCGCCACGCCGGCGACGAGTACCGCGACAGCGGCCGCGGGCACTTGACGATCGCCGCCACGCATTCGCAGGCGCGCTATGCCCTGCCTGCGGTGGTGAAGGATTTTCGCCAGGCCTTTCCACAAGTGGAGCTGCACCTGCACCAGGGCTCGCCCAAACAGGTGGCCGACATGCTGCTCGAAGGGGTGGCCGACATGGGGGTGGCCACCGAGGCGCTGTCGGACTATGACGAACTGCTGACCCTGCCGGGCTACCGCTGGACGCACAGCGTCATCGTGCCCGGCGGCCATCCGCTGCAGCGGCTCGACCGCCCGCTGGGACTGGCCGATATTGCCGAGTACCCGGTCATCACCTATGAGCGCGGCTACACCGGGCGCGCCCATATCGACGATGCGTTTGCGCGCGAAGGCCTGATTCCCCATGTGGTGCTGACCGCAATGGATGCCGATGTCATCAAGACCTATGTGGAGCTGGAGCTGGGCATCGGCATCGTGGCGTCGGTGGCGGTGGACCTGCAGCGCGACCGCGGCTTGCACGCCATTGATGCGGGGCATCTGTTCGAGATCAATACCACCCGCATTGGCCTGCGCAAGGGCGCATGGCTGCGCGGTTATGCGTTTGCCTTCATCGAAACCTTCGTGCCCACGCTTACCCGCAGCGTGGTCGAGCAGGCGCTGCGTTCCTCGCTGTAAAAACAATGTAAACAATCCATGTAGATAAGTTTCTTGCGCAATGATTGATGGCTATGATGTCGTCTTTTTTGCAAGGAAAAAACAATGAGTGAGAGGCTGTTGTGGACTGCTTTGGCGGCCAGCCTGGCTTTGGCCGGCTGCAAGACCATGGATTCGGGCAATATCAGCGGGCTGATGGATTCCGGCGCCAGTGCGATGAAGGCAATGTCGCTGTCGGACGACGAGGTGGTCAAGCTGTCCAACGAGTCGTGCCAGGCCATGGATGCGCAGAACAAAGTGGCCAATGCCAAGAGCAAGTACACGCTGCGCCTGAACAAGATCGTTGCCAAGATGCCGCAGACCATCAACGGCAAGCAGGCGGTCTACAAGGTCTACCTGACGCAGGATGTGAACGCCTGGGCCATGGACAACGGCTGCATCCGCGTCTATAGCGGCCTGATGGATCTGATGAACGACGACGAGGTGCGCGGCGTGCTGGGCCACGAGATCGGCCACGTGGCTCTGGGCCACAGCAAGAAGAGCATGCAGACGGCCTATGCCGCATCGGCGGTGCGCTCGGCTGCGGCCAGCAGCGGCAATGCCACGCTGGCAACGCTGTCGCAATCGCAGGCCGGCGAGCTGGGCGAGAAATTCATCAATGCCCAGTTCTCGCAATCGCAGGAGTCCGCTGCCGACGACTATTCCTTCGACCTGCTGACGGACAAGAAGATGAACCGCCAGGGCCTGGTGACGGCTTTCCAGAAGCTGGCCAAGCTCAGCGGTGGCAGCTCGGGCAGCTCAATGCTGAGCTCGCACCCGCCGTCGGAGCAGCGCGCCCAGCGCATGCAGGACCGCATCAACGGCAAGTGAGCCGGAAGCGGCGCCATAATCGGGCGCAGCATGTCTCACCGCAAACCTGTCACCGTTGCCGACCTGCCGCGATTCGCGGTGCTGATCGATGCCCGCTCGCCTGGCGAATACGCGCTGGACCACATACCGGGCGCCATCAACTGCCCGGTGCTGGACAATGACGAGCGCGCGCAGATCGGCACCATCTACAAGCAGGTCGGCCCCTTCGAGGCCAAGCGCCTGGGCGCGGCCATGGTGGCCGCCAATCTGGCCCGCCACCTGCGCGAGACCTTTGCGCACCAGCCGCCCCATTGGAAACCCCTGGTCTATTGCTGGCGCGGCGGGCTGCGCAGCGGCTCGATGGTGACCTGGCTGCGCATGGTGGGCTGGGATGCGCAGCAGCTGCAAGGCGGCTACAAGTCCTACCGCGGCCATGTACTGCAGCAGCTGGAGCTGCTGGTGCCGCCATTGCAGCTGCGCGTGCTGTGCGGCGCCACCGGCAGCGCCAAGACGCGGCTGCTGCAGGCGCTGCAGCGGCGCGGGGCGCAGGTGCTCGACCTGGAAGGCCTGGCGCGGCACAAGGGCTCACTGCTCGGCGGCCTGCCCGGTGTGGAGCAGCCGAGCCAGAAGCAGTTCGAGACCCAGCTGGTGCACCATATGGCCCAGTTCGATCCGGCGCAGCCGGTTTTCGTCGAGGGCGAAAGCGCCAAGATCGGCCGCATTGCGCTGCCGCTCGCGCTCGTGCAGCAGCTGCGTGCCGCGCCGTGCGCCGAGATCGAGGCCACTGCGCAGGCGCGCCTGGACTATCTGCTGCGCGACTATGCCTACCTGGGCGACGATGTCGATGCCCTGTGCACCAAGCTCGCCTTCCTGAAGGAGCTGCAGGGCCGCGAAGTGGTGGAACGCTGGCAGGCCTGGGCCCGCGAGCGTGCGCTGGCGCCCTTGTTCGCCGAGCTGATGGCGCTGCACTACGATCCGCACTACAGCCGGTCGCAGGCGCGCAACTTCGCGCAATGGCCGCAGCGGGCCCGCTTTGGCAGCGGCAAGCTGGACGAGGCCGGCATCGAGGCCCTGGCCGGCGAGATCGCCGCGTGGGGCGGGCACGCGGCTCAGACGCCGGTCACGTCTGCCACCAGCACCTCATCGACGAAGATCTGGTAGTGCTGTGGCCCGGCGCCGGGAACCAGGGTGGTGTGGCGCCTTTGCACCCGCACCTGGTGGCCGGCAATAGGCCTTTCCCAGCTTTGCTCATGCTGCCAGTTGAAGTGCGTGGCCGGATCCAGCGGATTCTGGAGCCACAGGGTCTCATTGGGGGTGATGAGTTTCATGGCGCCGGACAGCCATTCGCGCGCGAACGTGACCGGCATCTTCCCCACGACGAAGCGGATTTCCATAGCAGCCTCCGTATACCCGTGAACGGTGCAGCGCCATGCGGCTGGAACCGCCCACAGATTGCAGTCCCTTGGTGCCATCTATCTCAGCACAAAACGCAGGGCGCCGCAATCGGCGAATGGCGCGGGATCGCGGCGCGGGGAGGCGGGCGGCCGCTGATGGTCGCTACCGGCCCTTGGAGGGTTTGGCGTCGTACTTGCGCCAGTAGCGGAACGCCTCTTCATGCAGGTCGATGTCCAGCTCCGAGACTTGCTGCTGCAGCCGCTGCTGCGCCTGCTCGATGGCCAGGTTGTAGATCGCCGGGCCGATCTCTTCGAGAAAGAAACCCAGCAGCGCGCCCGCGGCCACATTGCCGATGGGCTCGTCCATGTTCGTGCGGAAATAGCGCTCGATGGAGGCAATCGCCTGCTGGCGGGCCTCCTTGCTCAGCTCGACCGCCATGCTCAGCCTGCTGCCGGCACCAGCTCCACCTGGTAGCCTTGCCCGGTGGCGATGACTTGGAGCAGCCGGTCGATATTGGGATGGTTGCCGGGATGCTGGCGGGCATCGTCGGTATGCTCGGCAAACAAATCCAGGCCTTCCCGCGCGGCCTCCGCGGTGATGCTGCCATGCTTGGCCGCCAGCGCGTGATAGACCGCCAGCGAGCCGGCCTTGCCGGGCTTGTTCTCGATCACGGCAGCCTCGACGCCGGCGCCATCGATGAGCCTGAGCGCGGAGATGTGGGCGATGCTGGGGAGCTGGCGCAGGTTGTCGGCGAAGGCCATGGTGTTTTCCTTGATGAGTGGTAGGGCCGCCATTGTGCATGGAGTGCATGGGGGGGACGGCGGCGCGCCGGCAGATCAAGCGGCGGCGCGCGCATCCATCAGCCGCAGGATGAAATCCCAGTGCTCGCGCTCCACCGGCGTGATCGAGAGGCGATTGCCCTTTTGCAGCACGCGCATGCCGGCCAGCTCTGGATGGCTGCGCAGCTGGGCCACGCTGATGGGCGCACATTTCTTCAGCGCCTGCACATCCAGCAGCAGCCAGCGCGGCTGGTCGCGGCTGGCCTTGGGGTCGTAGTAGGGCGATTGAGGATCGAACTGGGTATCGTCCACACGCAGCTTGCCGGCGATCCGGGCCAGGCCGTAGATGCCGGGTTCGGCGCAGCTGGAATGCCAGTACAGCACGCCGTCGCCGGCCTGCATCTCGTCGCGCATGAAATTGCGCGCCTGGTAGTTGCGCACTCCATCCCAGGGAACGGTCGCATCGGGGGCCGCGAGCGCGTGGTCGATGGAGCACACCTCGGGTTCGTTTTTCATCAGCCAAAAGCGTTGCGAAGTGGTCATGGCGAAGTGGTTGCGGCAAGGGATGCCGGCAATCATAGGCCCCGCGGCAAGCGCCCGCGCGGTGATTCACTGCCGCTGGCAAGAATGATCAGGGCATTGTAGAATAGAGAGCTTTTTGCAATATGCGCAGAAACATGGGCAAACACAGGTTTGCGCATGGCTTCGTGCGGGTTTGCTTTTCCGCCAGACGGCAGGGGTAGGCAAGGATATGGAAAGGGCCGGGATTGCGAGGGATGGACTGGCAGTGGGGACTCATCCAGCTGCGTCTTTGGGCTACCTCTGCGAAGGTCTTCATTGCGGATTGGCGGGCAGCGGCCTGGCCGAACCAACAAAAGGATTGAACAGGATTTTATGGCTAAAGAAGAACTGATCGAGATGCAAGGCTCCGTGACCGAAGTGCTGCCGGATTCGCGCTTTCGCGTGACGCTGGACAACGGCCACGAACTGATCGCGTACACCGGCGGCAAGATGCGCAAGCACCACATCCGCATCCTGGCGGGTGACAAGGTGTCGCTGGAGATGTCTCCCTACGACCTGAGCAAGGGCCGTATCACTTTCCGCCACTTGCCGGGCCGCGGCCCGAATCCGTCCAGCTCTTCCTGAGGAGCGAGCCGGCCCGCCAGAGAGATGCTCCGCAGAACATAAAAAATCGAGCATTTTTCTAAAATGGCCAGCATGATGTGGTTACAATAGCAGCTTGTCGGAGCGTAGCGCAGCCTGGTAGCGCATCTGCTTCGGGTGCAGAGGGTCGCGAGTTCGAATCCCGCCGCTCCGACCATTAAAATCAAGGCCTTGCCGTGTAATGCGGCAAGGCCTTTTGTCTGACCGATTCCCTGCTGGATTCCCTGCTGTCTAACGGCTTCAGCGTACGGCGCGAACTTGCCGTGCCCTTTTGTGGCGCACGCGCATAGGTGAGGGCCTGTTTTGGCGAGCGGCAAGTCATGCTGTCGCCCGGAAGTGCTGGCATTGCCGCTATCTGCATGGCTGCGCACCGCGAACTGATGCGCATCCGCAGCCTGTTCAGGCGCTGGCCGCCGCAGGCCGCCGCCCGCTCATTCTTGAGTGATCGTCACCACGGGCGGCTTGGGCGTTTCGTCCACGACCAGCTTGAAGATGTCCGGGCGGGCGTAGTGCCCGACCACATCGAAGTCATACTTGCCTCGCGTGACGTCGTCCAGGTCGATATCCGCCGTGAGTATGCATTCCCCTTCGTGGTTCGGACCGGCCAGCAATTGCCCGGCGGGGCCGATGATGGCGCTGCCGCCGCGCATCAGCACGGTATCGGCCGAATTGCCCTGGATGGCATCGTAGTCCTCGGGGAAATCGCCCCGCGTGATGTACTGGCAGGCCGAAAAGACGAAACAGCGCCCTTCCATGGCGATGTGCCGCATGCTGGTGATCCACTCGTCGCGGTCGTCCGCCGTCGGCGCGCAATAGAGCTGGATGCCTTTGCCGTACATCGCCATGCGCAGCAGCGGCATGTAGTTTTCCCAGCAGATCACGGTGCCCATCTTGCCGAGCGGCGTGTCGAACACGGGCATGGTGGAGCCGTCGCCATAGCCCCAGATCAACCGCTCCACGGCGGTCGGCATCAGCTTGCGGTGCTTGCCTATCATTTCGCCGCTGGGCGAAAAATGCAGCGCGGTGCAGTAGAGCGTACCGATCTCCTGCTCCATGACACCAACCACGACGTAGGCCTGGGCCTCGCGCGCGGCCGCGCCGATCTCGTCGACCTCGGGGCCGGGTACCGTGATCGCGCCATTGAAGTAGCGCAGGAACTCCTCGCGTCCCCGCGGCAGCCGGCCGCCCACGCGCGCGCCGAAATCGCTGCCCTTTGGATAGCCGGAGACGGTGGCTTCCGGAAACACGATCAGCTTGGCGCCCAGCTCGGCCGCCTCGCGGATCTTGGCGACGACTTTCTCCACCGTGGCCTGCTTGTTGAAGGGGATTGATGCGGTCTGTACGACTGCCGCCTTGAATGTCATTGCGAAGACTCCTCAGAGATGATTTCGCCGCGTTCAATGGTGACGACACGGTCGGCCATCGGCTGCAGCAGCTTGGGATTGGATTCGGTGATGAGCACCGCAAGATCGGGCTTGCGCGCGCGCAGGGTCTTCAGGCTGTCGGCATAGCGCAGCGCCAGCGCCGGCGCCAGGCCCTGGAAAGGCTCGTCCAGCAATACCAGGTTCTCACCCGCCATCAGCGCGCGGCCCAGCGCCACCATCTTCTGCTGTCCGCCCGACAGCAGGCCCCCCAGGCGATGATTGAGCGGCTCCAGCTCGGGCGCCACGGAATAGATCAGATCCAGCCTTTCCTGGATTTGCTGCGCGCCGAGCTTGCAGGCCCAGGCAGGCACCATCATGTTCTCGATCGCGGTGAACTTGCCGATCAGGCGGCGCTCTTCCGGCGCAAAACCGATCCCCAGGCCGGCGCGCGCATGGGCTTCGCGCGCGGCCAGGCTCTGCCCTTGAAACAGGAGGCTGCCCTGGGCCAGGGGCAGCGTGCCCATGATGCTCCGCAGCAGCGAAGTCTTGCCCGCCCCGTTGCGCCCGATCAGGGCCACGGTTTCCCCGGCGCGGATATCGAGATCGACCTCGCGCAACACCTTCGCGCCTTCGATGTACGCGACCAGCTTGCTTGCCTGCAGCATCATTGGACGCCTCCGATCACATTGCGCAAGACTTCTTCGTTCTGGAGGATCTCGGCGGGCGGGCCGTCGGCGGCGACCTGGCCGGCGTTCCAGACGATGACACGGTCCATGTAGCGCTCGACCAATTCCATATCGTGCTCGACCAGCAAGGCCGCGATATTTCGCTGCCGCAAGACCGGCATCAGCATGTCCATGATCTCGAACTTCTCCTGGGAGCTGACCCCGCTGGTAGGCTCGTCCATCAACAACAGGCTCGGCGAAAGGGCCAGCGCCACGGCGATGTCCACCAGCTTGCGCACGCCTTCGGGCAGGGTGCCGATCTGCCGCCCTGCCTGGCCGAGCAGATCGAAAATGGCCAACAGTTCTTCGGCCTCGTCGCGCGCCGCCTTGCGATACAGGGAAGACAGCGTCCAGAAGCCGTCGCGGGCCGCCAGCGCCAGCAGCAGGTTCGCGAGCACGGACTGCTCGGAAAACAGCTGCGGCAGCTGGAAGGTCCGGGCTATCCCCAGGCGCGTGATGGCGCGGGGCTTGAGCCGGGTCAGGTCCTTCGCGCCGAAGAGCACGCTGCCTTGGGTGGGGCGCACATACCCCGTGCACAGATTCAGGAACGTGGTCTTGCCCGAACCATTGGGCCCGATGATGGACGCGATCTGCCCGCGGTAGATATGCAGGTTCACGCCGTTGGCCGCCTTGATGCCACCGAACTCGACGTGCAGGTCCTTCGAACTGATGATGACCTGGTCTTTCATTGCCGGGCCTCCTTGCGGCCGAACAGGCGCAGGCCCAGGCCGAACAATCCCGCCGGCGCGAACAGCACGATCGCCACCAGCACCATCCCCATGATCAGTTGCCAGGAATTGGCCGCGTAGGTGCTCGCGGTGCTGCGCACCGCCTCAAAGGAAACGGCACCCAGCAAGGCGCCGAGCACGTTGCCGATGCCGCCCAGCACCGCAATGAAGACGAACTCGGCCGAACGGCTCCAGTAGGCCATTTCCGGCGTGACGTGGCCGGTTCCCATCGCCGCGATGGCGCCGCCCAGGCCCGCGAGCGCGGCGGAAAAGACGTGGCCGACGTAAAGCACCTGGCGCCCCGAGATGCCCAGGTATTCCAGGCGCGTCTCGTTGGTCTTGATGGCCGCCAGCGCCTGGCCCGGCGCCGAATTCAGGTAGCGCGTCACGACCAGCAGCGCGGCGGCCAGCATGGCCAGGGCGGTGTAGAACAAGGCCCAGCCGAAGAGCTCGACCTCCAGAGGCACGCCGGCCAAGGACTGTATCCGCACCGGCAGGCCGTCGCTGCCCCCGGTCAGGCCATACAGCTTGAGCGCCAGCGTAAATCCCACCATGGAAAAGGCCAGATTCAGCATGGCGTAGAAGATGTCGCGATAGCGTGACAGGATCAGGCCGAGGATGGCGCCCAACGCCGCGCTGGCCAGCACCGCCATGGCGATGACCGCCAGCGCGTCCGCGCTCACGTGGCGCGCGCCGAAGGCGGTGGCATAGGCGCCGCAGGCGAAATACAGCGCGTGGCCGAAAGAAACCTGGCCGGCGCGCAGCAGCAGCAACAATCCCAGCGCGCAGAACGAGATCGCCATGGCCATGGTCGCCAGCGGCCGCAGTGACGGCGCGATCAGCGGCAAGGCCGCGAGCAAGAGCAATGGCAGGCAGGCGAGCGCCGTCGTTTTGGAATGGGTTTTCATCTTCAGATCCGACGGACTTGGGGCTTGCCGAACAGGCCGTATGGCTTGACCAGGAGAATCGCGGTCATCACCAGATACGGCGCGACGGAGGACAAGGGGGGCAGCAGATGCACGCACAAGGCCTGCGCCAGCCCTATGATCACGGCGGTCACCGCCGTGCCCTGGAAATGGCCGAGGCCGGCGGTGGCCACGATGGCGAACGAAATCACGATGGAATCGGCGCCTATGCCCGGTACCAGCGAGGTCGTGGGCGATGCCAACGCCCCGCCCAGCGCGGCCAGCGCGGTGCCCAGCATGAAAGTGATCGTGTAGACCCGCTTGGCATTGATGCCCAGCACGCGCGCCACTTCGTAGTCCTCGATGACCGTCGCAATCAGCTTGCCTTGCCGCGTCTTGTTGAAATAGAAGGTCAAGGCCAGCATCACGGCGATCGCAGACAGTGGCAGCACGAACAGCTGGTAGGCGGTGTAGTAGATGCCGCCCACCTCGACCATCCCCAGCATGGCGAGCGGCGCATCATTGAACTGCGGCTCTACCCCGAACATCATCTTCTGCACGTCCTCCAGGATCATGAAGATCCCGAAGGTGAGCAGGAGCTGGAGCGCGTGCTCCTTGCCATAGATGCGGCGCAGCAGAAAGCGCTCGATGAGCGGGCCCAGGGTCACGCCGATGGCGACCGCCGCCAGCAACAGGGCTGGATAGGTCCAGACGCCGCCATCGGGGCCCGCCAGCCAGAGGCCAAGGGCCACGGCGCCATAGGCGCCCAGCGCGTAGAAGCTGCCGTGGGCGACGTTCAGGATGCGCATGATGCCGAAGATCAGGCTCAGGCCCACCGCCACCATGAACAGCACCGAGGCGTGCGCCAATCCATCCAGCGTGGCCAGCAATAGCGTTTGTTGCATGATGGGGGCGCTTATTCCGCAGGGGGGCCAACTTTCTGTAGAACTTTCGGCGAGAGTGTCTTGAACCAGTCGTCACTCCTCATGCCCGCCGGCGGTGAGGTCAGCTCGGGCGGGATCACCAGCAACTGCTTGAGCGTCTTGAAGTTCTGTCCGCTTTTCTCCGTGGCTACGCCCAGCAGCTGGCCTTCCATTGCCTGATGGTCTGCGCGGATTTTCAGCTGACCGGTGAAATCGTTCAGCTCCAATCCGCTCCACCCCTTGAGCAGCGCGGCTTGCAGCGTCTTGCGATTGCCGTCCCACGATGTCTCAAGCGCTTGCTGAACGGCGCGCACGGCCTGCGCCATGTGGTACGACGGGAAACTCGGATAGGCGCCCGTGCTTTTCTCAAAATCCGTCACGAAGGCTTGGTGCTCGGCGTTGCCCGCCATGGCGGGATTGAATGCCCAGCTGTCGCCGCGCATGCCTACGATGGCTCCTTCTGGAAAGGCTTTCCCCAGCTGCTGCATGGAGCTCTCGCCGTTGGCTGCCACCAAGCGGGAATTGCGGAACAACGCGCGGGACGATGCCTGCTTGACGAAGGTGTTCATATCGCCGCCCCACAGCGTCGTGAAGATAACGTCCGGGCGCAGGGCCGATAGGCGGGAAATCTCGGTCGAGTAGTCCGATGTGCCCAGTTTGGGGAACATTTCGGCGACGATCTTCACGTCCGGGCGCAGGGCCTGGACCACCCCGCGGAACGCGGCCCAGTTGTCGCGGCCAAACGCGTAGTCCTGGTTGATGCCGGCAATCGTCTTGACCTCGGGCATCAGCTTGAGCAGGTACAACGCCGTCGCAACGTTGTTCGACGGGGTGTAGTCGGACGTCCGATACACGTACTCGTACTTGGCGTCGGTGTAGATCCGCTCGGTACCGCAGTCCCAGAGCATGGTGGGCATCTTCAACTGCTCGGCGACCGGCGCAACCGCCAGGCAGATTGAACTCGACAGGCCGACGATCATCGCATCCACCTTGCCCGATTCGACCAGGCTGCGGTACTCCACGACGACGTTGTCCACGCCGTGGTTCTCGTCGATGAAAGTCAGCTCGATAGGCGCGCCCTTGATGCCGCCCGCGCGGTTGATCTTTTCCACCTGCAGGCGGGCTGCCTGCTGGGCCGGCACGCCAAACACGGCGCCGGCGCCCGACAGGTAGGTGGACACGCCGATGCGTATCGGGTCGGCTGCCTGCGCTGGTTGGCCCAAGGCGAAAACAGCACCCAGAACCGCTGAAAACGATCCTTTGTCTATCAATTTCATTGCTTCCCCTCGTTCACATGCACACATGTCGTTTGCGGGCGCACGGCCCGCGCTTTGCCGATGTTGCAGCCCGGCGCGGGCCATCCCAGTGAGCGAAAGTGTATTTATGACGGATTTTTCCGTCAATAAAATTTGCATAAAGGTTAACCCTAGATTTAATATAACTATATGTTTTTATTTGATTAATATTGGTTTTTTTCGTTGAATTTTTGGGTTTGGCTGGATTTTTGGTTTTTATGTCGGTAATTTTCGACATAAAAAAGCGTAGACACCAACGGTGTTGTTTGATACCGTCTGGCCGCTTCAGACATACCGCCAACGGGCCGCGCACCCGTCGGCCCACCAAAGGGAGATGCGTCAAGGATGGATTTGGAAGAGAAGCTCGGCCGGCTGGGTATCAGCGGCAATCTCTACCGGGTGTACAGGGCCGCCATTGAGTTGGGTGAGGTACCGGTATCCGAATTGGCAGCAAGCGCCGGCCTGGCGCGCACCACGACCTACGACGCGGTGCTGAGGCTGGAAGAGGAGGGGCTGCTGAGGATCGAAGGCGCCGACCGTAAGCGCCACGTCGTGGCGCATGACCCCTCCGTGCTGCTCGAATACGTGGCAGCCAGGCGCGTCATGGTCACGGAAATGATGCCGGAACTCAGGTCCATGTATAACCAGGCCAAGGGCAAGCCCAAGACGCGCTTCTATGAAGGCGCCGAAGGTATCCGCACGGCATTGTGGGACAGCTTGAACGCATCTCTTTCCCTGCGGGCGACTTTCTCGATGTCCGAACTGCGTGAAGTTCCGGGCCTGGCAGAGATCAATCGCTACCGCGATGCACGCATCGCCAAGGGCATCAGCATGCGCGTGATCCGTTCGCGCAGCCGTGACACCGATGACATCTGGCCTGCGAGTGAAGCCGAACTACGCGAGCTGCGATGGGCGCCGGCTGAGACCAGCGTGGCGATGACCACCCTGATCTACGGCAATTGCGTCGCAATGATTTCATCCAAGCGTGAAAACTATGGCCTTATCATCGAAAGCGCGGAATACGCCCAGCACCAGAGCATGCTGTTCGATGCCTTCTGGGCGTCATGCCTGCCGGCGGCCTGACCTGGATCGCACGGCCTGCCAGCGCTAGGGCATCACTGGCGTGCGTTGGGCCCCGCTACGGGGGACAGCAACCTATGTCAGCAACTCCAACACCTGTGCCGCGGGCTCGCTCCCTGCGGGCCCTCACGCTGATGGGGACCGGCGCCATGAGATCGATGCGTTTCCTTCGGGCGGCAGCTTTGCGGCCATCAATCTTCTATGTCTGGGCTTTGCCATAGGCGCTTCGAACGCTGGCACGGCCGACACCTGCCTTGCCAGCGGCGCGGCCACTGCGCCTGCCGCCGTGCTCAGCCTCTGCAAATGGATGCTCGGCCCTGGCCTGCGCGGTGCTGGGCGTGCGGCGATTGCGCGCGTAGGCACTTCATTTGCGCCTCATTGGCGATAGGATGACATGTGCTTCAGGTCTGACGCAATGGCCTGGCGCACCTGATCTGCAAACGTGCTCACGAGCCGTGATTGCGGCGCGCCGGGCGGCAGCAGGATGGCCAAGCGAACGGCGATGGCGGGCTTGAACGGGCGCACCTCTATCGCCTGGTGGCGCTGCTCCTCCAGCGCTGCGAGCGGGTTGATCACGCTGACGCCCAATTCGGCAGCGACCAAGGAGCACACCGATGCTCCGAGGTCGGATTCCAGCACCGTGTGCGGCCTGACTGCTTCTGCGATCAGCACGCGATCAATGCGCTCGCGTGGGCCGCTGCCCAGCGGAAAGGACACAAATGCCTCGCCTTCCAGATCCGTGGCGTGGATTTGCTTTCGCCGAGCCAGGCGGTGGGCTTTCGGCAGCACGCAGACGCAGTCCATGCTCGCCAGCGTGACAACCTGCATGCCAGCAGGATCGCCCCCATAGAGTATGGCAAGGCCCAGTTCGCACAGTCCAGAGCTGACCCAGGAGTCCACCGTGGCGGCGGCACCCGAATGGATGGTGACCAGCGTGCCTGGAAAGCTGCGCTTGAACTGCGCGACTGCCTTGCTCAGGATTCCGCCCGCAATGCGCGGCATGGCGGCCACGGTCAGGCGGTCACCACCGAAGCTGCGAATGTTCAGGGCCGCGGCCTCCAGCCCCTGCAGCCCTGCAAATGCCTTCTCGACATCCTGAAAGAAGCGCTTGCCGTCGATGGATGGCGCCAGCCGCGTGCCTATGCGCTCAAACAGCGCAAAGCCGACGATGCCCTCCAGCTGCGAGACAAGCCGGCTGACCTGGGGTTGGGAGGTGTGCAGCCGCCGCGCAGCCTCGGTCATGGAGCCGGTCTGCATGACGACGCGAAAGGCCTCGATGTGCTTGAGTGACATGCGGCGTTGTGTCATACCGAAAGTGTATGACAAGCATCAAGAGACGCATTTTGCGTATGAGCGGAAAGGGGCAATACTTTCGCCATGATTGCCATGTCCCCCAGCGAGAAGTCGCGGCCTTTCATCGATCTGCGCAGCGATACGGTTACCTTGCCCACGCCTGCCATGTACGAGCGCATGCGTGCCGCAGAGCTTGGCGACGACGGGCTCGATGGCGACCCGACTGCACGCAAGCTCGAGGCGCTCGCAGCCACCATGCTGGGCAAGGAGGCGGGCCTGTATGTGCCGACCGCAACCATGGGGAACTTGCTGGCCGTGCTGGCCCAGGTGGGGCGGCAGGGCCAAGTGGCAATGGAGGCCACGGCCCACATGTTCCTGACCGAGCGTGGCGGGGCGACGCTGAGTGCTGCGAGCTACCAGGGAATTGCCGGCACGGCGGGCGAAATGGATCTGGCGGCCTTGGCGCAGGCCTTGCAGCGCTCCCACGGTTTGCCCACGGAACTGGTGTGCATGGAGACCACGCATGTCAATGCCGGCGGCGCGGTGCCCTCGCTGGCGCACATGCGTGCAGTCTCGGAAATGGCCCATGGCGCCGGAGCGCGGGTGCACGTGGATGGTGCGCGCCTTTTCAATGCGGCGGTGGCTTTGCAAGTGGCGCCGAATGCGGTGGCAGGCTTTGCCGACACGGTGTCTGTATGCCTCTCCAAGGGGCTCAGCGCACCGGCTGGCGCAGTCCTGGCCGGGCCCGCCGAGACAATGGCGCGCGCGCGGCAGTTGCGCAAGATGCTGGGGGGCACGCAGCGCCAGATCGGCGTCCTGGCCGCCGCCGGCCTGGAGGCCCTGGAAACCATGCCCGCGCGGCTGGCGCAGGATCACGCCATGGCCCGGCGCTTGGGTGCCGCGCTGCGCGCCCTGCTGCCAGGCGCCATGGGCATCACAAGCCCGGCGACGAATATCGTCTTTGTGGAGTTGCCCGAGCGCATTCCAGATAGCGGCACATGGGCGCGCGAGCTTGAAAAGCATGGCGTACGGGTGCGCCCCTGGGGGGCGCGCCGGATTCGCCTGGTGACCCATAGGCATATCGACGCGGCCTGCATAGACGCAGCAGCAGCCGGATTCCTGCAGGCTGCGAACACGCTGCTTGGCACATAGCTGGCAGGCGTGAATCGGATAGGCCACTTCTGACTGTGATATCACCCCTGGAGCTTTGAGCATGCATTTCCTCTCGCGACGCGACTTGGTTTCCTCCGCCCTGGCACTGGCCGCCGGTTCAATGGCCGGCCCTGCGTTTTCCGGCAGCTATCCGAATCGCCCCATCCGCCTGGTCGTTCCTTATGCGGCGGGCGGTGGCTCCGATTTCGTGGGGCGGTTGATCGCGCAAAAGCTGACCGAGAAAGCGGGCTGGAGCGTGGTGGTGGACAACAAGGCGGGCGCGTCGAGCATGATCGGCACCGATGCGGTGGCCAAGAGCGCAGCGGACGGCTACACGCTGCTGCTGGCCGACACGGCGCATGCCACCAATGCCGCGGTGGTGGCCAAGTTGCCATTTGATCCCATCAAGGATTTCGCGCCGATAACGCTGGCGGGCTCGTCGCCCCAGTTGCTGGTGGCGCATCCATCGTTCCCGGCCAATAGCCTCAAGGAGCTGCTTGCCTTGCCACGCAATCAGGTGCGCCAATATGCGGTCGGGTCGCCGGGCCAGGGTTCGGCGCCGCATCTGCTCTACGAGATGCTCAAGCTCAAGACGGGGCTGGAGATGGTGCATGTGCCCTACAAAGGCGGCGCCATGGCATTGAACGATGCCGTCGGCGGGCAGTTGCCGATGGTCATCAACTCCATGCCGGCCTGCATGCCGCATATCGAGGCCCGGCGCCTCAAGGTGCTGGCCATCGCCAGCCCGGCGCGCCACCCCAAGTTGCCGGATGTGCAGACCTTCTCCGAAAGCGCGCCGGGCGTTGTGGGCAGTGCCTGGTATGGCTTCCTGGTCCCGGCGAACACGCCTGCCGCGATTGTGCGCGAGCTCGATTCAGGCCTTCGGGGCGTGCTGAAGCTGCCAGACGTGGAGGCCAGGTTTGCTGGCGCCTTCGTTGATCCCATGCCGGCAGGCCCGCAAGCGTTTTCGAAGTTCCTGGCGGAGGAGATCGCGCGCTTCAAGGACGTGGTCAGGCAAACGGGTGTGACGCAGAACAGCTAGGGCCTGCACCTGAGCCGCAGCCCACCATCGCCCAGATGGTGGTATTCATCAGCTGCCTCCATGACCTGCTCTGAGCTCTGGCGTGCGTCTCACACCAGTGCCGGTCCAGCCCATCTGCCGCTGCGCAGGCCTGCCGGCATTTGGCGGGCCCAGACCTGGCCGCTGACGTCCCAGGTCTGCTCCTGCACGTTCAGGCCCGCAAAGACGCCGTAGCCGTCGCCGGCGCAAATGTCCTCTCCCGCGGCCAGGCTTTCGCCGGCCTTGATGGTGCCGCGGGCGTGGATGTGCAGGCCCGCGCGTATGCCCCAGCCTGCTTCGAGGTGCGTCACGCCCTCGATGGCGCCACCAACGGCTATGCCGTGCCCGGTTCGCACGAAGTCCGTGCCCAGCAGATGGCCGCCGATGCGCAGGTTCTTGTCGCATTCCACGCTGGAGCCGGCGATCAGGTCCTGGCCGATCATTGCGCTGCCGCGGATGGTGATGCGGCCTTTGGCCACCAGATCCCAGCTCGCGCGCAGATCGCCGCCGCAGGCCAGCGATTTTTCTGTCTCGATGCCCCAGTCGCAGCGCAGATGGCCGCCGACGTTCAGCTGGTCGCCGCTGTGGATGCTGGCCCCTGCGCGCATGTCCTCGCCCACGGTGATGGAGCCGCCCGCGCGGATGCCGCCGCCCGCGCGGATCGAGCGCCCTACATGGAGGATGCCGTCCACCTCCAGACCCGCCCGCAGCTCGATGCTGCCTGCAAAGACGAAGGCGTCGGCTTCGAGCCGCTCCAGCTGCAGCACCGCATTGGTCGGCCCGAACTGCTTGAGCAGCCAGACCGCATCGTCCACGCGGCCGGCATGCACCAGCGCATCCAGCGCCTGCTGGTAGCCGACGCCGTCTTCCACATTGCGTACGAACCAGCGCCAGCCCATCGCGCATGGGCTTTTGGCGCGAAGAAACTGCTTGGTGAACTCCATTGAATTCTCCATGTCATTCCCCTTTGTGGTGCAGGGCACCGATGGCAGCGCAGAGCGTGGGGCCCGGCGATGGAGGTGTTCTGCGCTGATCGAGAGAAGCAGGAGAGAGGGAGAACGTTTATCGCCGGGCTGGGGAATGTGCGACCGGCTTGTAGGGCCAGATTTCGCGCACCGCGGCGCCTGCGCACAAGCTGTTCGGCAGCAGGGGCTGACAGGTAGGGAGGAGGGAAAAACGCAGCATGGGCGGCGATGGTAACAGTGCCCCATGGCCGCCACAAGCTTGTCGCACGAAAGCGAATGGGCTTTGTGCCTGGCTGTTGCGCTAGCCTTGGCCGCTGCGCGCGGCCTCGATGGCCGCGATATCGATCTTCGTCATCTGCATCATGGCCTCGAACGCGCGTTTGGCCGCCTGGGGATCGGGGTCGGCGATGGCCTGCATGAGCACCCGGGGCGTGATCTGCCATGAGAGGCCCCATTGGTCCTTGCACCAGCCGCAGGCGCTGGCCTGGCCGCCATGGCCGATGATGGCATTCCACAGGCGGTCGGTCTCCGCCTGGTCGTCCGTTGCCACCTGGAACGAAAAGGCCTCGCTGTGCTTGAAGGCCGGGCCGCCATTGAGGCCCAGGCACGGAATGCCGATGACGGTGAATTCGACCGTCAGCACATCTCCCTGCTTGCCTGAGGGGTAGTCGCCGGGGGCGTGGTGGACGGCCCGTACCGCGCTGTCTGGAAACGTCTGCGCATAGAACTGCGCGGCTTCCAGGGCAGTGCCGTCATACCAGAGGCAGATCGTGTTTTTGCTGACCATGGGGATTCTCCAACGGGGTTGCGGGCGGGAAGGGCGACGCCCCATTGTCGCGTTTATCCCGGCACAGTTGAAGCGGCCGCGCTGGCATCCCTTCTGGCGCGCCATCACAGGGCTGCGAGATTCCTCAGTCTGCCTTGGCGCCCGACTGGCGAACGATGTCCGCCCATTTCTTTTCCTCGGACTTCATGTATTGGAGGAATTCCTGCGGCGAAGAGCCCACGGGTTCGGCGCCCATGCGGTGGTATTGGGCCACGACTTGCGGCATCCGCAGCGCCGCCTGGGCGGTCTGGGCCAGCTTGTCGATGATGTCCGGCGGCGTGCCCCTGGGCGCCCACAGTCCATACCAGGTGCTGGTTTCATAGCCCGGCATGCCGGACTCTTCCATGGTTGGAATCTGCGGCAGCGTGCTGGAGCGCTTGCGGGTGGTGACCGCCAGGGCCTTGAGCTTGCCCGAGGTGATGAAGGGCATGGCGGAAGGCATGGAATCGAACATCAGCTGGATCTGGCCGCCCATCAGATCGGTGAGCGCCGGCGAGCTGCCCTTGTAGGGCACATGCTGCATGGCAATGCCGGTCTTGAGCTTGAAGAGTTCGCCCGACAGATGCTGCGAAGAAGCGTTGCCCGCCGAGCCGAAGTTCACCGTGCCATTGCTGCGCTTGAGGTAGGCGATCAGCTCCTGCACGGTCGACACCGGCATCTGGCTGTTCACCACCAGCACCAGGGGCACGTCGACGATCTGGGTGATCGGCGCGAAATCGTTGAACGAGTCGTACGGCACCTTGGCGTAGACCGTGGGGTTGATGACCTGCAGCGATGCATTGGCCAGCAGGGTGTAGCCGTCGGCCGGCGCCTTGGCAACCATGGCGGCGCCCACCATGCCGCTGGCGCCCGGCTTGTTGTCGATGAAGATGGTCTGCTGCAGGCTCTCGCCCATGGCCACGGCCACCAACCGCCCCACCAGGTCGGTGGGGCCGCCGGGCGGGTAGGGCACGACGAGTTTGATCGGCGCCTTGGGGTAGCCGGTTGCCGCCATGGCGGTGTTGCCCAATGGGGGCAGTGCCGAGCTCCAGGCGGCAGCCGAATACAGCGCGGCCTGGATGGCCCGGCGCCTGGATGGGTTGGACGGGTTGCTGGGTTTCATGCTGGGTCTCCTTCAATGCGGATCGCGATCTTTCCCAGGACTTCGCGGCCATGGAGCGCCTGCAGCGCCTCGCACAGCTGCGCCATCGGAAAGACCTGGCTGATATGCGGCTGGATGGCCTTGCGGGCCGCCAGCGCGAAGAGTTCGGCCATCATGGCCTGCATGGGTTGCTGGTAGCGCACGCGCTCGTTGGCGGGTGTCCAGCCGATGTACTGGCCATAGAAATAGCCGTAGACGGTCAGGTTCTTCACCAGCACGATGTTCATCGGCAGTTGCGGGATCGATCCGCTGGCAAAGCCGATGCTGACGATCTTGCCGTACTGCGCGGTGGCTCTCAGCGCCGTGAGCAGCAGCTCGCCGCCCACCGGATCGAACACCAGGTTTGCCCCCTTGCCGCCGGTGATCTGCTTGACCTGCTCGACCAGCTGCGCAGGCTCGACCGCATGGTGGGCTCCGCGCCGCAGCGCATCGCTGCGCTTGGCGGCCGTGCTGGCACAGGCGATCACCTGCACGCCCGGAATCTGCCGCGCCAGCTCCACGGCCGCCGCGCCCACGCCAGACCCTGCGCCCAGTACCAGGATGGCATCGCCTTGCTGTATCTGCGCCCGCCAATGCATGGCCGTGTATGCGGTGCCGTACGAGATGGGTATGGCCAGGGCATGCAGGGGATCAAGGCCTTCGGGTACCGGATATACCGTGGCGCCGTGTACCGCCACGCGCTCGCCGTAGGCGCCCCAGTCGCAGATGAAGGCCACCAGTTCGCCCGGCTTGACGTGCGACACGCCGGCGCCGCATCGCAGCACGGTGCCTACGCCTTCCGTGCCGGGCACGAAAGGCAGCGGCGGATGCTTCTGGTAGCGGCCTTCGATCAGCAGCCCGGTGGCATGGCTCACGCTGGCGTAGCGCACCTGGATCAGCACTTCGCCTGGGGCGGGCGGCGGCGGCTCGGATAGGCTTTGCACCGCAGTCACGGCGCCGGGGTTGCCGAATTCGCGGCAAACGATGGCTTGCATGGCGTGGATCCTTTCTGCTTTTCCGGTGTCAGCCGGCCACGATGCGTTGGGCGAACAAGGCGTCGATCGCGGCCGGGGCCAGCCCCAGCCCGCTCAGGATTTCGCGGCTGTGCGCGCCGATGGCGGGGGCTGGTGGCGTGGGGCCGCCATGGCATTGCCAGGGGTGGGTGGCCATGTACACCGGCCCGAGCCGGGGCTGCTCCAGCCGCTGGAAAGTGCCCAGGTGCAGTGCCTGGGGGTGGGCCACGACGTCTTGCGCGCTGCGGATGCGGGCATGGAGCACGTTGTACTGCTGGAAGACAGCCTCGAGCTTGGCCATGGGCTGCAGCCGCACCCGGGCGGCCAGTTCCGCATGCAGGGTTTCCTTGTGCTGCAGCCGCAGCCCATTGTTGGCAAAGCGCGGGTCAGACTCCCACTGCGGAGCAGCCAGCGCCTTGCAGATGCGCGAGAACTGGTCGTTGTTCAGCGCCAGGATCATCAGAAAACCGTCTGCCGCCTGAAACACGCCATTGGGCGCGCTGACGGTTTGCCGGGGCGTCTGGCTGGACAGCAGCTGTTCGGAAAATGTGGTGGACTGCAGCGCGCAGCACACGTTGAACAGATTGATTTCAACGTGTGCGCCCCGGCCGGTGCGGGCTTTTTGCAGCAGGGCGGCGGTGCAGGCCTGGGCCGCGTAGATGCCGGTGGCGATATCCGCCAGCAGGAAGCCGACCCGCTGCGGCGTATGGCCGGCATCGCGGTTGGTGGCCATCAGGCCCGAGTCGGCCTGCATCACCGAATCGGTGGCCGGATGCTCCGAGAACGGGCCGGTGGGCCCATAGCCGCTGATCGAGACGTATACCGGTTGCAGGCCCATGGCGCTCAGGCTGCCGAAGTCGAGCCCCAGGCGCTCGACAACCTGGGGCCGGAAGTTCTGCACCACGATATCCGCCTGCCGTGCCAGCTCCAGGATCACGGCCTTGCCCTGCGGATGCTTGGCATCGACGGCCAGGCTTTGCTTGCCGGCGTTGTAGGTGGTGGACAAGGTGCTTTGCCCGTCCTGGCTCACGCCGACATGGCGGGCCCAGTCGCCCTCGGGCGGCTCGACCTTGACGACTTTCGCGCCCTGGTGGCCCAACAGCTCGGCGCAGTAGGGGCCGGCAACGCCCTGGCTGAGATCCAGCACCGTATAGCCTTGCAGGGGCGCAAAGCCCAATGTTGATCGATCGGTCACGAATCAGTCTCCTGGCACCGGGGCACTTGCCCCCGATTTCTGTATTGGCTGCATGGTACGGCGCGCCGCAGCCACGCGGAACCACCAGAAAATAGCCATCGGTGGTGATTGCCAGTCAACAATCAAGACCGCTGCCAGGGATAAGATGCCCGCTTGTTTCCAGGAGGCTGGCCATGGACCTGAATCTGGTGCGTCTGTTCATCGCGATTTCCGAAGCCCGCAACCTGACCGATGCCGCCGCGCGCTCGGGCATGACGCGCTCGAACGTCTCGCGCCGCCTCGGCCTGCTGGAGAAGGAGTTCGGCGCGCAGCTGCTGCGGCGTACCACCCGCCATGTGGAGCTGACCGAGGCGGGCCGCATCCTGTATGCGCACTGCCTGCAGGCCGTCAACGAGCTGCAATCCGCGCGCAGCAGGATCGACGAAATCCACCGCACGGTGAGTGGCGACATCCGCGTGCGCATCCCCACCGGCCTGGGCCATTTCTATCTGAAGCCGCTGATCCTGGGGTTCTGCCGCGACTACCCGGAGCTGCGGCTCAAGCTGGTCATCAACGACCAGATCCACGATCTGGTGGCTTCCAAGGTTGACCTGGCGATCCACATCACCTCGGCGCCTTTCGAGGACCATGTGGCCACGCGGGTGTGCGATATCAAATGGGGGCTGTTTTGCACGCCGGGCTACCTGCAGCGGGCCGGTGCAGCGATCCGCTCGCCGGCCGAGCTGAAGCGGGCGAGCCTCATCACGCCGCTGGCCATAGGCCCGAGGATCGAGCTGGTGCAGCCTGGCACGGGCGAGTCCATCTGGGTGCAGCACACGGCGGCGATCCAGTCCGGTGACTACCAGTTCCTCTTCAACGCCGCCTGCGCCGATCTGGGCGTGGTGCTGCTGCCCCACTACGCGGTGGCCGAGGCGGTGGCGGCCGGCACCTTGGTGCGCGTGCTGCCGCGGCTGACCGTGAAGGGCGTGGGCGATGCGCTCTATATCGTGCGGGCACCCAACCGCCAGCCCTCATCGGCCACCGTGGCCTTCATCGACTTCCTGAGGCAGGCCATCGTGGAATACGCCCGCCACTGGGATTTCAAATAGCCGGCTTCAAAGCGCCATCGAGGCCCGCTGGCCCATCGCCGCGCGCCAGCGCACCAGGTGCGGGTGCTGCTCGCCGGGCTTGATGCGCACCACGCGCGAAAAGTCCACCACTACCGCGGCGGTGATGTCGGCGATGCTGAAGCGGTCGGTGGCGATGTAGTCACGGCCTGCCAGGCGCTCGTCGAGCATGGTGAAGAACTGCTGCAGCCGCGCCAGGCCGCGCTGCGCCAGTTCGGGGATCTGGGCATAGTTCACCGGGCCGGGCAGGGCCCGGTTGGCCAGCGCCGGCGTGCTGTTGCGCAGCGCCTCGGCCGCGGCGGTCATGCCTTCGAATTCGATGCGCCAGTTCCAGCTGGCGATCTCAGCCTTCTCCAGCGGCGTGGCGCCCAGCAGCGGCGGCTCGGGGTAGCGGGCCTCCAGGTAGGCGGCGATGGCGGCATTGTTGGTCAGCACGGCACCTTCCTCGGTGCGCAGCGCAGGCACGGTGCACAGCGGGTTGACCTGGCGGTAGCTGTCGCTCAGCTGCTCGCCGCGCGCCAGATCGATGTTCACCGTTTCGTGCGCAATACCCTTTTCGGCAAGCAGGATGCGTGCGCGGCGGGGACTCGGTGCAGTGGCGCAGTCGTAGAGAATCATCATCGTCTTTGAACTCCTGAAGGTTTCGCATGTCGAATTCGCCTGCCTACACGCCGCCCGCCGTCTGGACCTGGAACAAGGAAAACGGCGGCCGCTTTGCCAGCATCAACCGGCCGATCGCCGGGCCCACGCACGACAAGGAGCTGCCGGTGGGGCGGCATCCCATGCAACTGTACTCGCTGGCCACGCCCAACGGTGTCAAGGTGGCGATCATGCTCGAAGAGCTGTTGGCACTGGGGCACAGTGGCGCGGAGTACGACGCCTGGCTGATCCGCATCGGCGACGGCGACCAGTTCGGCAGCGGCTTCGTGCAGGTGAACCCCAACTCCAAGATCCCGGCGCTGATGGACCGCAGCGGCCCCGAGCCGGTGCGGGTATTCGAGTCCGGCGCCATCCTGCTGTACCTGGCGGAGAAGTTCGGCGCCTTCGTGCCGGCCGAGCAGCCGGCGCGCGCCGAATGCCTGTCATGGCTGTTCTGGCAGATGGGCAGCGCGCCCTACCTGGGCGGCGGCTTCGGCCATTTCTATGCCTATGCGCCCACCAAGATCGAGTATGCGATCGACCGCTTCGCAATGGAGGCCAAGCGGCAGATGGATGTGCTGAACCGGCGCCTGGCCGAAAGCCGCTATCTCGGCGGCGACGACTACACCATCGCCGACATGGCCGTATGGCCCTGGTACGGAGCATTGGCCAAGGGCCAGCTCTACGAGGCCGGCGAGTTCCTGCAGGTGCAGGAGTACACCCATGTGCTGCGCTGGGCCGACGAGATCGCGCAGCGCCCGGCGGTGCGCCGCGGCCGCATGGTGAACCGCATCACGGGGCAGCCCGCCAGCCAGCTGCACGAGCGCCACGAGGCCAGCGATTTCGACACCAAGACCCAGGACAAGCTGGCGGCTTCGGCCCGCGGATGACCCGATCGGAGTCGACAGGATGAAGCACTTCCACGGCCGGAGGCCGCTCTGACGAACGCCAAGCCCCAGCTCAGCTTCAGGCATGTCGAATGCTTCAGGCATGTGATGCTGCTGCATTCCACCATTGCCGCAGCGCGTGCAATGGATGTGTCGCAGTCGTCGGTGAGCCGCTCCATCAGCGCCATGGAGCAGGAGATCGGCTTCGTGCTTTTCACCCGGGATGGGAACCGGATGAAGCCCACGGTCGATGCGCTGCGGCTGTTCGGGATCGTGGAAAAAATGTCCGACGGCCTGCATGAGGTGGGCCGTACCGCCATGGCGATCCGGAGCCAGCAGCTGGGGCGCATCCGCATCATCTGCCTGCCGGTCTTTCTGGACACGCTGGTGGCCAGGGCGGTAGGCCGCTTCTCCGTCCTCCATCCGCACCTGCGCTTCGAGGTGGAGGCGGGTGGCATGGCGCGGCTGATGGACGAGGTCGGCACGGGCCGGTTCGAGCTGGGGATCGGCGCCAGCGCGCAAGGGCGCACCGACGTTCGCAGCGCGCTGCTGGAGCGCAGATCGGTGGTCGCCGTGGTGCCGGCGGGCCTGCAGGCGGGCAAGGCCGCAACCATCACCTGGCGCGAGCTGGCCAGCCACCCCTTCATCGGTCTGCTGCCCGACAGCCCATTCAGGCAGCTGGTGGACCAGCAGTTTGCGCGGCTGGGCCTGAGCCCGGCAATGGTCATCGAGGCCTGCAACCAGCGCATCGCCTTTCAGATGGCCGAGTGCGGCGCCGGCATCACCCTGGTCGATGCCCGATACCTGCCGCAGGCGCCGGTGGCAGGCGTGCGGTTCCTGCAGCTCGATGAGCCTATGCACTGGGATTGCCATCTCATCTTTCCCCGCCACGAGATCGCGCACCACGCGCTGCGCGGCTTCGCCGGCTTTCTGCGCAAGCAGGCCCGCTGATCCGCGCCCGGCCCACGCTGGGCCGCTGCGCCAGCGGCCGGCTATGCATTGCTGCATATGTTCATGCAGCATTTGCGCCAGGTTCCGTGATGCAATGGGCCGCATCCCTTCATTCGGCTTCGAATACGCTATGCCAGGACGCATGCCCATCCCCTTGCCCAGGGTGGCGTTGGCGCTTACGCCAACCCCGCTGGAAGTACTGCCGAACCTGGGCAGGCAGCTGGACATCCAGTTGAGCGCCAAGCGGGACGACCTGACTGGCCTGGCCTTTGGCGGCAACAAGATCCGGCAGCTGGAGTATTACTTCGGCCAGGCCCGCGAGCAGGGCGCCACGGTGGTGCTGGTCACGGGGGCCATCCAGTCCAACTACACCAGGGCGGTCGCCGCCGTCGCGGCCAAGCTGGGCATGCGCTGCCATGTGCAGCTGGAAAACCGCGTGCCCGGCATGCAGACGGACTGCTACCGCCATTCGGGGAACGTGCTGCTCAGCGATATCTACGGCGCATCGGTGAGCCATTTCGCAAAGGCGGACGACGAAGAGGGCGCCCATGCGGCCATCAGCGCGGTGGCGCATGGGTTGCGCTCGAGCGGCGAGGTTCCCTACATCATCGCGCTGAAGCCTGACAGTGCTCCGCTGGGCAGCATTGGCTACCTGCATGCCGCCGAGGAGCTGCTGGCGCAGCAGCCCGGGATGACGCATGCGGTGCTGGCATCGGGCAGCGGGCAGACCCAGGCCGGCCTGCTGTTTGGCTTGCGGTGGCTGGGCTCCCAGGCCCGTGTGCTCGGGGTCAGCATACGCCGGGATGTGCAATCGCAGCGCCGAAGAGTCCTGGCCCATTGCAGCGCCCTGAGCCGCATGCTGGGCCTGGCGCAGATGGTGGCCGAGCGCGATGTCGAAGTGTTTGACGGCAATCTGGATACCAGCTATGGGCTGCCGGACCCGCGCCTGCTGGATTTCCTGCTGGACGTCGCCCGCCAGGATGGCCTCCTGCTCGATCCGGTATACACCGGCAAGGCGTTTGCCGCCCTGCCTCGCCTGAAGGACGCGGGCCATCTGCCCGCGCAGGCCCAGGTGGTCTTCGTCCACACCGGGGGCCTGCCGGCCCTGTTCGCCTACGGGCCCGAATTCCAGTCCCGCTGCCGCGAATCGAGGCGGCGGTGATGCGCTACGGCAATCTTCTCGATGCTCTTCAGGAGGTGGTATGAAACTCGTTTGGGCCGGCCTGGTGCTGGCAGGCATGGCGGCGAATGCCGCGTGGGCGCAGCCCGCGGGCGGCACGCTCGGCAAGATCCAGGCCGATGGCAAGGTCGTGATAGGCGTGCTGGAGAGCTCGCCACCCATGTCCTACGCCATCGGCGCGGACCGGCGCTATATCGGCTACCACGTCGAGCTGTGCGAGAAGGCGCTGGCCAGGATCGTGCCGCAGGCCAGGATGGAATACATGGCCATGACGCCGCAGAACACCTTGCCCCTGGTGGGCAACGGCGCGATCGACATCGCCTGCGGCCCCAAGACCAACAATCTGGCGCGCCAGAAGGAGGTCGCATTCGCCGTCACCACCTACGTCAGCCAGGTGCGCATGGCCGTGCGTGCGGACTCCGGCATCAACTCCTTCAAGCAGCTGGACGGCAGGCGCATCGTCGCATCCGCGGGTACCACCGCGGTTCAGCTGCTGCGCAAGTTCGGGCGTGACCATGGCGTCAATCTGGCCACGATGCTGGGCAAGGACCAGTACGAAAGCTTTTTGATGCTGGAGTCGGGCCGCGCCGATGCCTTCGTCATCGACGACAACCTGCTCGCAGGCCTGATCGCCGGCTCCAAGGCGCCCGAGCGCTACAGGATCGTGGGTGAGGTGCTGGGGTCGGAGCCCATTGCGGTGCTGTTTCGCCGCGATGACCCGGAGTTCAAGCGGGCAATCGACGGCGCACTGGTGGCGATGATGAAATCCGGCGAGGTCGCCAGGATCTACGACAAATGGTTCATGCAGCCCATACCGCCTGCCAACAAATCCCTGAACCTGCCAATGAGCGATGCGCTCAAGCAGCTGCTGCAGGAGCCGAACGACAAACCCGTGGAAGCCTATATGAACTGAGTGCCGGCCGAGAAGTGGGCGGAGGCGGGCATGCGCGCCGGGGGATGGCTGGTGCGCCTTGCCTGCAGTTCAACCAAGCGCCGTGTCCAGCACCATCATCAGCACGAATCCCACCATCAGGCCGGCCGTGGCGAACGCCTCATGGCCCTTGCGGTGCGATTCGGGGATGATCTCATGGCTGATCACGAACAGCATGGCGCCTGCGGCAAAGCCCAGCCCCCAGGGCAGCATCAGCGTCGATTGGCCGATGATGGCCGCTCCCAGCACCGCGCCCAGCGGCTCCACCAGGCCGGAGGCCATGCCAAGCACCACCGAGAAGCCGCGCGTATAGCCTGCTGCCAACAAGGCCGCGGCCACGACGAAGCCTTCGGGCACGTCCTGGATCGCTATGCCCAGCGCCAGCGCATTGGCGCGCAGGCCTTCGTTGCCGGCATATCCCACGCCTATGGCCAGGCCCTCCGGCAGGTTGTGCAGCACGATGGCGAAGACGAACAGCCAGGTGCGGCGCAGCTGCTGGGCCGTGGCGCCTTCGCGGCCCTTGATGAAATGCTCGTGCGGCAGCAGCCGGTCCATGGTCAGCAGCGCCATGCCGCCCAGCAGGATGGCCGAGCCGACGACGCCGCCGGCCGCCCAGGCGCTGCCGCCCAGCAAGTTGGCGGCGCGCGCGGCCTCCAGCCCTGGAATCACCAGCGAGAACGCGCAGGCGGCAAGCATCACGCCGGCGCCAAAGCCGAACAGCGTGTCCTGCACGCGCTCCGAGGGCCGCTGGGCCAGCAGCACCGGCAAGGTGCCCAGCGCGGTGGCCAGGGCCGCCATGCTGCCGCCAAGCAATGCGCTCCTGACGGAGGGCTGGTTCAGCAGTCCGTCGCAGAGCAAGGCGAAAAGCGCAGGCAGCCCCGCGGCGCAGATGGCCAGTCCTATCAGGGTCTGGACGCGAAGCGGCCGGGAGTGCCGCGTAGGGCTGGGCGGGGCGGGGGGCTGCGGGAATTGCATGCGCATTTGCCTATGGCTGGTCTGGGGGCTGAGGTGTTGCCGTGGTGGCGTCAGCGAGTGGCGCCGGCGTAGCGGCGGGCAACCTCCTGCCAGTCGATGACGTTGTAGAACGCGGCGATGTATTCGGGGCGCCGGTTCTGGTACTTCAGGTAGTAGGCATGCTCCCAGACGTCCAGGCCGAGGATGGCTGTGTTGCCGGAGCCGATGCCCTGCATCACCGGGTTGTCCTGGTTGGCGCTGCTCTCCACCGCCAGCTTGCCTTGCGGGGTCACGGTCAGCCAGGCCCAGCCGCTGCCGAAGCGGCTCAGCGCTGCCTTGGTGAACTCGGCCTTGAAGGCCTCGAAGCCACCCAGGTCGGCGTCGATCGCGCGGGCCAGCTCGCCGTCGGGCACGCCGCCGCCCTGGGGCGACATGACCTTCCAGAACAGGCTGTGGTTGGCATGCCCGCCGCCATGGTTGCGCACGGGCGTGCGCAGTGCCTCGGGCAGGGCGTCGATGCGGGCGATCAAGGTCTCGACCGGCAGCTCGGCATGCTCGGTGCCTTCCAGCGCGGCATTGAGGCCGTTCACATAGGTCTGGTGATGCCGGGTGTAATGGATTTCCATGGTCTGGGCATCGATGTGGGGTTCGAGCGCATCGTAGGCATAGCCAAGCGTGGGCAGGGTGTAGGGCATGTAGGCAGTTCCTGGGGGTGAAAAAACGGGTAGGGCGCGGATGGCGGTCAATGCAGCCGCGAGCCAGGTGGATGCAGGTGCGGCATGGGTGGCGCGGCATGCGCGCCGTCGTACTGGCTCTGGGCGGCAAAGGTCTGGTGCAGCTGCCGGTAGGCCGCCTGCCGCAAGGGCTCGGCGGTGGCCTCGTCCTGCAGCAGGGATACGAGCTTGCGGTGGGCGCAGTTCACGCATTCGGCGGCCGTGCCGGGCTGGTTCAGGCTGGCATAGCAGTCGGCGATATTCAGGTGGGCGACCACGAAGGCCGCCAGCCGGTCGTCGGCGGCGACATCCGCCTCGGCGCATTGCAACAGGCGATGGCCGATGCGCAAGGCCTGTACATGCCAGGCCAGCGCATGGGCCGCGCAGTGCGTGCGGCTGGCTTCGAGGCCGACGCTGGTGAGCCGCTTCCATTCGCCGAGCAAAAGCAGGGGCGAGGCATCGGCGAGGCTGTGGTCGGAGAAGTGGCAGGTCATGAGACATCCTTGGTGGCGAGTTGCGGCGGGGCCAGGTCGGCTGGATGGATGCGCACGATGCGCAGCGCATCCGGCTGCTCGATCAGCACGCAGGTCTTGCCGGTGCGCTTGCAGTGGTCTTGCACGCGCCAGAAGGAGCCGTGGCTGACGCAGCCCGTCTGGCAGATCACCAGGTCGGCGGCCCGCAGGCTGTATTCCAGCCATTCGAGATCGGCGCAGGAGGGCGGCTCCACGGACTGCTGCTGCATGCCGGCCGGCGGCTGGTATGCCGACGCAAGCCCGTCCTGCACGGCTGGTCCCGCCGCCTGGGTGCGCCCGGCGATGCTGGCCTGCAGGGCCTGGTGATCCTCGCGCTCCCAGCTCAGCGCGCTGAGCAGCATGATGATTTGCGCCCGCATGCGCATGATTTGGGACTGCAGCCAGGTGATCTCGCTGGCCTGGGTCTGGATCTGCGCCGTGCAGCGCTGCTGCACTTCCCCGCAATGGCGCAGGAGTACGCCATGCTCTTGGACCAGGTGGTCGATGTCATCCTCGGGGTAGGGCACGCTGTTTATCTCCATCGGTCTGGCGCACGCCATGCGTGCAGCCTGCAATACGCGGCAATCAGCTAGGTCTTCCGATTGGCCTGCTGAGAATATTGCAAATGATAATCATTAACAAGTGAGTGGTCATTGTGCGGCCATCGGCTTGCGCGAGCGCAGCCATGACGCGGCACGCCATCGGGGGCGGCAGCTGGGGTTTTCCCGACGCTGCCGTTGCCAAAGCCCTGTAACCATCATGGTATTAAATGAGATTGATTCTCATTTATTGTATGATGCGTCCCAGTGCACGGAAAGACCGCCGCGGTGGTTTTTCCGGCAGAAGTTTCATCGTGGGGCGACCAGGGGGTTCCAGTACCTCTACGTCGCATTTGCTAGCCATCGGCTTGCCGACTAGCCATGCTTTTTTTGCCCACCGACATGACAGACCCGCCAATCCGCCGAGGCGAAGGGGTAGAGAAAGATCGATAGAGAGGGGAGAGGGCGGGCGGAGCCTTCGCTCGTGAAGACCATGGTGCGTTCGTGCTATGGTTTTTGTTGTTTCCGGCCGTGCAGGCGGCGGTAGAGCGTGCGCTCGCTCATGCCCAGGCTGGCGGCAAGCTCCTTGCGGCTGACGCGGCGGTCCGCGGCCAGCTCGTGCAGCCGCGCATCCGATGGCGGCGTCGGCGCGGCTTGCTGCGGCTGCGGCTCGTGCGGCATGGCTGCCGTATTCAGCAGTTCCTCGGGCAGGTGCGCTTCGCGGATCGCGCCACCGTCGGCGAACAGCCGCGCGCGCTCGAGCACATTGCGCAGCTCGCGGATGTTGCCCGGCCAGTCGTAGGCCAGCATGCGCTGCATGGCGGCTTCGGCGATCGGGTGCGGGGCGGCTGCCGCGCCGCACTTGCGCAGGAAGGATTCCGCCAGCAAGGCGATGTCCTCGCGCCGCTCGCGCAGCGCGGGCAGGCGGATGGGCAAGGCATTGAGGCGGTAGTACAGGTCCTTGCGAAAGCGGCCATCGCGCGCCATGGCGTCCAGCGGCAGGTGGGTCGCGGCCACCAGGCGTATGTCGGCCTGCCGGGTTTCCACGCTGCCCACGCGGCGAAAGGTGCCACTCTCCAGCAGGCGCAGCAGCTTGACTTGCAGCGGCAGCGGCACATCGCCGATCTCGTCGAGGAACAGCGTGCCGCCGCGCGCGGTTTCGATCAAGCCCATCTTGCGGATGTGGGCGCCGGTGAAGGCGCCCTTTTCGTGGCCGAAAAGTTCGCTCTCGAACAGGTCGTAGGGCAGGCCGGAGCAGTCGACGATCACGAACGGGCCCTGGGCGCGCGGGCTGGCTTCGTGCACCGCATGCGCAAACAGCTCCTTGCCGGTGCCGGATTCGCCCAGCAGCAGCACCGGCAGCTGCGACGGCGCCATGCGCTGCACCGCCGCCAGCGCCTTGTTGAAGGCGGGGGCGCGCCCCACCAGCTGCGCCTGGCCGGCGCGCGGCGAGGCATGGTGCACGGTGCTCAGCCGCTCGACGAAGGCGACCACGGCGCCGGCCGCGTCCATGATGGGGCGGATTTCGACGTCCACATGCTCCGGGCCGCGCGGCGTGTGGTGCACATGCAGCACGCGGTCGGGCGTGCGCTGTGCGCGGGCCCGCGCCATGGGGCAGTGTTCGCCCGACTGGTCGCAGGGCGCCTCGTAGCCATGCGAGACACGGAAGCACTTCTGTCCCAGGAACGGACGCGAATCGGTGCCGAACTGCTGCCGGTAGGCTGCATTGCCCGCGAGGATGGTGTAGTTCGAGTCCAGCACGATGGCGGGCTGCGCGTCATTCTCCAGAAACGAGACCAGCGCCTGGACCTGGGGCGCGAACGGGGTGGGATCTGGCAAGGGCGGGCGCATGGCCGCCATTCTGCCAGATGGCGGTTGGGCTGCCATGTGTCAGAAGGTGGCAGTCCCGCCAGCTGCGCCGGCTGGCCTGGCCGCCGCTGCAAATTGGCGGAAGTTTGTTGCCAGGCAAGGACTTGGGCGGCATTTCGTGGCAGCAGGGCTTGCTGGCACGCTTATTGAATTGCTGTTGGCCATACCAGTGACAGAGGAGACGGCGCGATGCCTGCCACCAGCACCCTGCAGATCGAACATTTCTTTGACGAGGACAGCAGCACCTTCAGTTACCTGGTGCTCGACCGCGAGACCCGGCAGTGCGCGCTCATAGACAGCGTGCTGGGCTACGACCCCAAGTCCGGCCGCACCTCGCGTGCCGGCGCCGAGCGCATCATCGAACGCGTGCGCGCGCTGGGCGCAAGCGTGCAATGGATACTGGAGACGCATGTGCATGCTGACCACCTGAGCGCCGCGCCCTACCTGAAGTCGCAGCTTGGTGGCCGCACTGCGATCGGCGCCCACATCCGCGCCGTGCAGAACGTGTTCGGCAAGCTCTTCAATGCGGAGGCGGGCTTTGCGCGCGACGGCCGCCAGTTCGACCAGCTGCTGCAAGACGGCGAGCGCTTCATGCTCGGCAGCCTGAGCTGCCGCGCGCTGCACACCCCCGGCCACACGCCGGCCTGCATGACCTATGTGGTCGAGGAGGCCGCGGCCTTCGTCGGCGACACGCTGTTCATGCCCGACTACGGCACCGCGCGCTGCGATTTCCCTGGGGGCGACGCGCGCACGCTGTTCCGCTCGATCGGCCGGGTGCTCTCGCTGCCGCCCGAGACGGTGCTGTACATGTGCCACGACTACCGCCCCGGCGGGCGCGATCTGCAGTGGCGCACCACGGTGGCCGAGCAGCGGCGGCACAACATCCATGTGCACGAGGGCATCAGCGAAGAAGAGTTCGTGGCCACGCGCGAGACGCGCGATGCCACGCTGGCCATGCCGGTGCTGCTGCTGCCGTCGGTGCAGGTGAACATGCGCGCGGGCGATCTGCCGCCGGCCGAGGCCAATGGCATCCACTACCTCAAGATCCCCATCGACGCGCTGTGAGCCGGCGCCAGCACACTACCAGGACAGGAGACTCGCCATGGATACCCAGAACCTGAACAAGCCAGCACTGCAAGTGGTCGAGGCCACCCACGAGATCGTGATCGTCGGTGCGGGCGCGGCGGGCATCGCCGCCGCGGCCAGCCTGCTCGCGCGCCAGCCGGGCCTGGACATCGCGATCATCGAGCCCGCCGATACGCACTACTACCAGCCCGGCTGGACCCTGGTTGGCGCGGGTGTGTTTGCGCCGGAGCAGACCGCGCGCGGCATGGCCGGCGTGCTGCCGCGCGGCGTGCACTGGCTGCGGGCGGCCGTGGCCGCGTTCGAGCCCGAGCGCCATGCGGTGGTGCTCGCGGGCGGCCGGCTCGTGAAATACCGCCAGCTCGTGGTCTGCGCCGGCCTGCAGCTCGACTGGAACGGGGTCGAAGGCCTGGCCGAAACCCTGGGCCGCCATGGCGTCACCTCCAACTACCGCTATGATCTGGCGCCCTATACCTGGGAGCTGGCGCAGCGGCTCAAGGGTGGCCGGGCGCTGTTCACGCAGCCGCCCATGCCCATCAAGTGCGCGGGCGCGCCGCAAAAGGCGATGTACCTCTGCGCCGACCACTGGAAGCGCCAGGGCGTGCTCGGCAATATCGCCATCGATTTCTGCAATGCCGGCGCGGTGCTGTTCGGCGTGGCGGACTATGTGCCCGCGCTCATGGAATATGTGCAGGCCTATGGCATACAGCTGCAGTTCAGCCACCAGCTCGTCGCGGTGAACGGGCCCGCGCGCGAGGCCAGCTTCATCCGCACGCAGGCGGATGGCAGCCAGGAGCGGATCACCAAGCCCTTCGACATGCTGCACGCCGTGCCGCCGCAGAAGGCGCCGGACTTCATCCGCGCCAGCCCGCTGGCCGATGCCGCCGGCTGGGTGGACGTGGACCCGGCCAGCCTGCGCCACCGCAGCCACCCCGACATCTTTGCGCTGGGCGACTGCACCAACACCGCCAATGCGAAGACCGCGGCCGCGGTGCGCAAGCAGGCGCCGGTGGTGGCGCACAACCTGCTGGCCGCCAGAAGCGGATCGGGCCGCATGGCCCGCTACGACGGCTATGGCGCCTGCCCGCTCACGGTGGCGCGCGGCAAGATCGTGCTGGCCGAGTTCGCCTACGGCGGCAAGCTGGCGCCTTCGCTGCCGACCTGGCTCATCGACGGCACCCGCCCGTCGGCGCTCGCCTGGCTGCTCAAGGAGCGCGTGCTGCCGCCGCTGTACTGGGGCGGCATGCTCAAGGGCCGCGAGTGGCTGGCCCAGCCCGCGCTGCCGGCAGGATCGCAGGCCGCATGAGCCCGCATCTGCTCAGCCTGCTCATGGGCTGCGGGGTCGGCCTGGTGCTGGCGCTCACCGGCGCGGGCGGCGGCATCCTGGCGGTGCCGCTGCTGGTGTTCGGCCTGCACATGAGCCTGGTGCAGGCGGCGCCCGTGGGGCTGCTGGCGGTGGGGCTGGCCGCGGCGGTGGGCGCGCTGCTCGGGCTGCGCGAAGGGCTGGTGCGCTACCGCGCCGCCGCCATCATCGGCCTGGCCGGCATGGCGGTCGCGCCGCTTGGCGTGCTGCTGGCGCATGCGCTGCCGAACGCGCCGCTGACGATCGCTTTTTCGCTGGTGCTGGCCTGGGTGGCGCTGCGCAGCTGGCGCCAGTCGCGCGTGCCCGCAGCGGCGGCCGCGCCGGGGCCCGCCGGCTGCCGCGTCTGCGAGCTCGATCCGGCCTGCGGCCGCCTCAGGCTGGTGGCGCCCTGCGTGCTGGCGCTCGCCGGCACGGGCGCGCTGTCGGGGCTGCTCAGCGGATTGCTGGGGGTGGGCGGCGGTTTCGTGATCGTGCCGATGATGGCCTGGCTCACCAATGTGCCGATGAAAGGCATCGTGGCCACCTCGCTGGCGGTGATCGCGCTGGTATCCGTGGGCGGCGTTGCCGGGGCGGTGTCGCGCGGCGCGGTGGACTGGGGCGTGGCGATTCCGTTCGCCACCGGTGCCATGGCGGCGCTGCTCGCCGGCCGCCAGCTGGGCAAGCGCCTGGCCGGGCCGCACCTGCAGCGGGCATTCGGGGCCACGGCCGGCGCGGTGGCGGTGTTGCTGCTGCTGCGTGGCGCGGGGCTGCTGGGGGTCTAGCGCCGGGCCGAGGGTGGGCGTGCGCCGCCCAGCGTGATCCAGGTCAGCGCCACGCCGCACAAGGCGCCGGCCGCCATGCCGACCACCATCGGCAGCGGCTTGCCCGTCGAGAAGATGCCCACCACCTGCATGGCCACCGCGCCGCTCAGCATCTGCAGCGTGCCCAGCAGGGCGGAGGCGGTGCCGGCGATCGCGCCATGCTCGTCCAGCGCGAGCACCGAGGTCGTCGGGATGACCAGCCCCATCAGCGCGCTGCTCAGAAAATACAGCGCCAGCAGCACCGCCAGCGCATCGCCGCCCAGCAGGTAGTAGGCCAGCAGCCCGGCCATGACGATGCCGCTGCCGCTGGCGGCGATCTTGACCACGGGCACCAGCCCGAAGCGCTTGCCCAGCGGGCCGGTGAACTGCGCCGAGCCGATGAAGGCCACCGCGTTCATCGCAAAGGCCAGGCTGTACTGCGTGGTGCTCAGGCCGTAGTGGTTGATCAGCACGAAGGGCGAGCCGGCAAGGTAGACGAAGAACCCAGCCAGCGCGGTGGCGCCGATGAATACCAGGCCCAGGTAGTGCCGGTCGCGCAGCAGCAGGGCATAGGCCTTGAGCGCATCGCCCAGGCTGCTTTGCAGCCGCGCGGCGGCATCTCGGGTCTCGGGCAGGCCGCGCGCCATGGCGGCCAGGCCCAGCAGCGCGGCCAGCGTGACCGCCCAGAACACGAAGCGCCAGCCGCCCAGCGCGATGACGCCGCTGCCAGCCAGCGGGGCGAGTATCGGCGATACGCTGAACACCAGCATCAGCAGCGACATCATGCGCGCGGCTTCGTGGCCGGTGTGCAGGTCGCGCACCACCGCGCGCGGAATCGCCATGCCCGCCGCCGCGCCCAGGCCCTGCACGAAGCGCAGGGCCACCAGGGTCTGGATATCCCGCGCCAGCGCGCAGCCGATGCTGGCGAGCACGAAGACCGCCAGGCCGAGGTACAGCGGCTTCTTGCGGCCCCACATGTCCGACAGCGAGCCGAACAGCGGCTGGCCCACGCCCAGCGCGAGAAAGAACGCGGTCAGGCTGGCCTGCACGGCACCCACCGGCGCATTCAGGCTGGCGCCGATCTGCGGCAGCGCCGGCAGGTACATGTCGATGGCAAACGGCCCAATGGCCGACAGCAGGCCCAGGATCAGCACTAGGCGCAGGGATATCGAAGGCGGCATACGAAAGGAGAAAAAAGGAACGCCGCATGCATGCGGCCGTGTGCCGTTGCGCTGCGGAAACCGGAAACAGAAGTCGAGAAGGGAAGCGGCGCGGCAAAACGCAATACGCAGTACGCAATAGCATGCCGCGGTGATGCCGCCGCAAGCACCCGGCAGGGGTGCTGCGCGGCGCCTTGTCGCGAGAGCCCGCCATTATGGCAGCGTGGCGGCTGATGGTGGCTTGCAGCGGTCTCGGGCACACTGCGGCCATGCAAGCCATCATTTCACGACTCGAAAGCCTGCTGGCCGGCGGCCGCGACTCGGCCCTGCTGCGCTATACGCTGGGCAAGGCCTATGTCGACGAAGGCATGGCGCAGCTCGGGCAGGAGCATTTGCGCCGGGCGCTCGACATGGACCCTCGCTATTCCGTGGCCTGGAAATACCTGGGCAAGGCCTGCCTGGCCCTGGGCGAGGCGCAGCAGGCGCGCGCGGCCTGGCTGCGGGGCCAGGCCTGCGCCGAAGAGCGCGGCGATGCCCAGGTGGTCAAGGAGCTGGCGGTGTTTCTCAGGCGGCTGGACAAGCAGGGGCTGTAGGCAACGGCGGTTTCATACACTCATTTCCACCCATTCGCTTCCTGCATGCGGCCGGCGGTATTACAGTAGTGCGCTTTTGAACCAGAGGAATTGGCGAACATGCTCAAGCGTTCGTTGTTGCAGTCGCTGCTGGCGGTGTCGCTGGCGGCGGGAGTGTCGGTGGGCTTGGCGGGCCATGCGCTGGCGCAGGACAAGGCCATCAAGGTGGGCGTGACGGCCGGGCCCCATGCGCAGATCATGGAGCAGGTCAGGCAGGTCGCCGAGAAGGACGGCCTGCATATCAAGATCGTCGAATTCAGCGACTATGTGCAGCCCAATGCCGCGCTGCAGTCCGGCGAGCTCGATGCCAACAGCTACCAGCACAAGCCCTATCTGGATGCGCAGATCAAGGACCGCGGCTACAAGTTCGCGGTGGCGGCCAATACGGTGAATTTCCCCATCGGCCTGTATTCGCGCAAGGTGAAAAGCCTGGATGCGCTGAAGGAGGGCGCGCGCTTCGGCATTCCCAACGACCCGACCAACGGCGGGCGGGTGCTGTTGCTGCTGCAGGCCAAGGGGTTGATCAAGCTCAAGGACCAGGCGGGGCTGAAGGCCACGCCGCTGGACGTGGTGGCGAATCCGAAGAAGCTGCGCTTCGTCGAACTCGATGCCGCCCAGCTGCCGCGTTCGCTGGACGATCTGGATGCCGCCGCGATCAACACCAACTTCGCCATCTCGGCCGGCCTCAACCCCAAGCGCGACTCCATCGCGATGGAAAGCGCCGACAACCCCTATGTGAACATCCTGGTGGTGCGCGAGGCCGACAAGGGCCAGCCTTGGGTGGCCAAGCTGGTGAAGGCCTACCGCAGCGACGCGGTGCGCCGCTTCATCGATACCCAGTTCCAGGGCTCGGTGATGCCCGGTTTCTGAGCCTCGACGGGCTTTGGCCCCTGACTGGCGCCACCGCCATGGACTCCGACTCCCCGCCAGCCGGCTTGCAGCTGCGGCCCGCGCAGCAGGCCATGCTCGATGCGCTGCGGCCGGTGGTGCGCGCCGGCGGCGCGATCGCGGTCGAGGCGCCCACCGGCGTGGGCAAGACCTATGCCTACCTGATCGCCGCGCTGGAAAGCGGCGAGCGCTTCATGGTCAGCACCGCCACCCGGGCGCTGCAAGACCAGCTGGTGGACAAGGACCTGCCCGCGGTGCTGCGCCACCTGGGGCTGGCGCGGCGGGTGGCCGTGCTCAAGGGCCGCGAGAACTACCTGTGCCTGCATTTTCTGGCCCAGCAGCGTCAGGGCATATCCGGCATATCCGGCGTATCGGGCATATCTGGCACCGACCGGGCTTTGGCCGCTGATCTGGCCGTGGTGGAGCGCTGGGCGCAGTCCACGCCCGATGGCGACCTGAGCCGCCTGCCGGGCCTGGCGCAGCCCGAGCGGCTGCGCCCGCTGGTCAGCGCCACGCAGGAGCAATGCCTGGGCCCGGCCTGCCGCCATGCCGAACGCTGCTTTGCCAACCGGGCGCGGGCCCGGGCCGCGGCGGCCGAGGTGCTGGTGATCAACCACCATTTGTATTTCAGCGAGCTCAAGCTGCGGCAGATCGGCGCTGGCGGGCAGGGCGTGCTGGCGATGGCGCCGCTGGTGGTCTTCGACGAAGCCCACCGGCTGCAGCCCATAGGCCTGGCCGTCCTGGCGCAGGGCTTTTCGCTGGCCGATGTGGCGCAGTTCGCCGCCCGTTCGCAGCGCCTGGGGCAGCACCATGCGCGCGGCTGGGCGCCGTGGGATGCGCTGCAGGCCGCGGTGCTGCGCGCCCTTGAGCGCTGGGCGCAGGCCGACGGCGCCAGCGCGCCGGCTGGCGCCGAGCTGGTGCAGCTGCACAATGCGCTGTCGGCCCTGGTGGCGGCCCTGCAGTCGGTGGCCGAGAGCGCGGCCGACCTGAAGGCCCAGGCGCAATCCGGCCTGCCGCTGCTGCAGGCGCTGCGGCAATGGGCCCGGCCCGCCGCGCCCGGCCTGGTGCGCTGGTGGGAGGCGGGTGGAGGCGGGGGCGGCCAGGGCCGCGCCGGCCCGCGCGAATCGCCGCTGTGGCTGTGGCAGGCGCTGCAGCGCCTGGGGCCGGCGGCGCGCGCCGCCAGCTGGCTGCCTATGGTGGATGAAGCGGACGCGCCGGGCGAGGTGAAGACCTGGATCTTCACCTCGGCCACGCTGGCCGCGGATGCGGCGCAGGACGGCTGGGCCCGCACGCCGGCGGCGCTGCCCACGGTGCGCCTGCCCAGCCCTTTCGACTGGGCCGCGCAGGCCGGCCTGCTGGTGCCCGCCGGGCTGCGGCGCGAACACCTGGACGCGGCCCAGCGCGCGCAGGCGCTCGCCGACTGGCTGGCGCCCGCGATCCGTGCGCTGGGCGGGCGCTGCCTGGTGCTGTGCACCTCGCTGCAGGCCATGGAGCTGAGCGGCACGGCGCTGCGCCGGCTGCTGGCGCCCGGGGTGCAGGTGATGGTGCAGGGCGAGCAGCCCAGGCCCTGGCAGCTGGCACGCATGCGCGAGGCCGGGCAGGCGCGGGTGCTGGTCGGCACTCTGGGGCTGTGGGAGGGCGTGGACCTGCCGGGCGCTGCGCTGCAGCTGCTGGTGATCGACAAGCTGCCGTTTCCCGCGCCGCACGAGGCGCTGCATGCGGCGCGCGCGGCGGCGGTGGATGCGGCGGGCGGTGATGGCTTCAGCAGCTACACCGTGCCCCATGCGGCGATGCTGCTGCGCCAGGGCCTGGGGCGGCTGATACGCTCGGGCAGCGACCGCGGCCTGGCGGTGGTGGCCGACGAGCGGCTGCTCACCCGGCCCTACGGCAGCGCCATGCTGGCGGCGCTGCCGGCTATGCGTTGGCTGGACGACGAGGAATGGATGGCGGCGGTGGAGCGCCTGGCGGAGTAGTAAAAATAATAGCTGCTAGCGATTGTCTGGCTTGATTTTGCGATATAAAACTATCGTAAAACATTGGCTGGCAAGCGCTAATAGCTCACATTTTTATGCTTGCGGCCATCACCATAGTTTCCACCACGGCGACTCCTGGCGCTGGAAGCCGTTCTTGAGCAAGGTGGTGTTGGGGTAGGTGGCGAGCAGCACGCGCTGGGCGTCGTCGCGCATCTCGGGCATGCCCAGCTTGTCATACGACAGCACCAGCAGGTACAGCGCGTCTTCCTGCGCCGGCACTTCCTTGTAGTCGGCAATGGCGCTTTGCGCGCGGCTGATGGCGGCCACGTAGGCGCCGCGCTCGTAGTAGTAGCGTGCCACATGTACCTCGTACTGCGCCAGCGAGTTCACGATGTACTGCATGCGCTTGAGCGCATCGGGCGTGTACTTGGAGTCGGGAAAGCGCGTCACCAGCTCGCGGAAGGACTCGTACGAATCCTTGGCCGCCTTCTGGTCGCGTTCGGACAGGTCCTGGCGCGAGATGAACGAGAACAGGCCCAGGTTTTCGTTGAAGTTCACCAGGCCCTTGAGGTACAGCGCGTAGTCGTAGGCTTCGCTGGCGGGGTGCAGCTTCATGAAGCGGTCGAGCGTGGCGATGGCCTGGGCCTTTTCGCCGCTCTTGTACTGCGCGTAGGCCTTCTCGATCTGGGCCTGCTGGGCCAGCGCGGTGCCGGCGGCGCGGCCTTCGAGCTTTTCGTACAGCGGCACCGACTTGTCCCAGGCGCCGGACGAAGACTCGTCGCGCGCCTCGGCATAGATCTTGTTCGGGCTCCAGTTCGCGGTCTTGTCCACCTCGGAGGTGGAGCAACCGGCAAGCAGGGCTGCAGCTGCTGCAAGAACAATAGCTGTCAGCGCCGATGGATTCTGCGTAAACCGGATTTTCGACGAGAGATGCATGGAGGGACCACAGATACGTTGAACTGCCGCGCATTGTACAAGCCCGTTTTTGCCCTGATTGGCCGCGGCTGTTACCCAGCGTTTCTACAATCGGGAGGATATGTTTGTCCATCTGCGCATCCACACCGAGTTTTCCATCGTCGACGGCACCAACCGCATTGGCGATTTGATCAAGCATGCGGCGGGCGACGGCCAGCCGGCCATGGCCATCACCGACCTGAACAACCTGTTCGGCGGCGTCAAGTTCTACAGGAGCGGCCGCGACAAGGGCGTCAAGCCCGTGCTCGGCGCCGAGCTGGCGATGGAGCCCGAGGCCGCGGGCGGCAGCCCGTCGCGCATCATCGTGCTGATCCAGAACGAGCAGGGCTATCTGAACCTGTCCGAGATTCTGGCCCGCATGTGGACCGCGGACAGCATCAAGGGCCAGGTGATGTGCACCTGGGCCTGGCTGAGCGAGCTGTCGGGTGGCCTGATCGTGCTGTCCGGCGCGCAGGCCGGGCCGGTGGGCCAGGCGCTGCTGCGCGGCGACGAGGCGGGCGCGCGCGCGTCGGCGCTGCGGCTGGCGGCGCTGTTTCCGCACCGCTTTTACATCGAGTTGCAGCGCGCCGGGCGCGGCGACGACGAAACCCATGTCGGCGCCGCGGTGGCGCTGGCCGCGCAGCTGAAGCTGCCGGTGGTGGCCACGCACCCGGTGCAGTTCGGCAAGCCCGAGGAGTTCGAGGCGCACGAGGCGCGGGTGTGCATCGCCGAGGGCGAGACCCTGGGCAACAACAAGCGCATCAAGCGCTTCACCCGCGACCAGTACCTCAAGAGCAGCGCCGAGATGCAGGCGCTGTTCGCCGATGTGCCGTCCGCCATCGCCAACACGCTGGAGATTGCGCGCCGCTGCAGCCTCACGCTCACGCTGGGCGTGCCGCGGCTGCCCGACTTTCCGACGCCGGGCAACATGCCGATCGCGGATTTCTTCCGCGCCGAATCCTTCAAGGGCCTGGAAGAGCGCCTGGTGCTGCTCTACCCCGACGAGAAAAAGCGCGCGGCCGAGCGCCCGCGCTATATCGAGCGGCTGGAGTTCGAGCTGGCCACCATCCTGAAGATGGGCTTTCCGGGCTACTTCCTGATCGTGGCGGACTTCATCAACTGGGCCAAGAGCAACGGCTGCCCGGTGGGGCCGGGCCGGGGCTCGGGCGCGGGCTCGCTGGTGGCCTATGTGCTGAAGATCACCGACCTCGACCCGCTGGAATACAACCTGCTGTTCGAGCGCTTTCTGAACCCCGAGCGCGTGTCCATGCCCGACTTCGACGTGGACTTCTGCCAGAGCAACCGCGACCGGGTGATCGACTATGTGAAGGAGCGCTACGGCAAGAACGCGGTGAGCCAGATCGCCACCTTCGGCACCATGGCCTCGCGCGCCGCCATCCGCGACGTGGGCCGGGTGCTGGACATGAGCTACACCTTCTGCGACGGCATCTCCAAGCTCATCCCCAACAAGCCGGGGCTGCACGTCACGCTCAAGTACCCGCCCAATCCGCCCAAGGAAGGCGACAAGTACACCTACGCCATCAAGGAAGAGCCGGTGCTGGCCGAGCGCATCGAGAAGGAGGAAGACGTCAAGACCCTGATCGAGATGGCGCAGCGGCTCGAGGGCATGACCCGCAACATCGGCATGCACGCCGGCGGCGTGGTGATCGCGCCGGGCAAGCTTACCGACTTCTGCCCGCTGTACCAGCAGCCGGGCAGCACCTCGGCGGTGGCCATGTACGACAAGGACGACGTCGAGGCCGTGGGCCTGGTGAAGTTCGACTTCCTGGGGCTGGCCACGCTCACCATCCTCGAGATCGCGCGCGAATTCATCATGAAGCGCCACAAGGGCCAGGAGAACTTCGCCTTCGAGAACATCCCGCTCGACGACTACCCGACCTACAAGCTCTTCTCCGATGGCAAGACCGAAGCCGTGTTCCAGTTTGAAAGCCGCGGCATGCAGGGCATGCTGCGCGAGGCCAAGCCTTCGCGGCTGGAGGACCTGATCGCGCTGAACGCGCTGTATCGCCCCGGCCCCATGGACCTGATTCCCAGCTTCGTGGAGCGCAAGCACGGCCGCGAGAAGGTGGAGTACCCCCACCCCATGGTCGAGGCCGTGCTGGCCGAGACCTACGGCATCATGGTCTACCAGGAGCAGGTGATGCAGACCGCCCAGGTGCTGGGCGGCTACTCGCTGGGCGGCGCCGACCTGCTGCGCCGCGCCATGGGCAAGAAAAAGCCCGAGGAAATGGCCAAGCACCGGCTGATCTTCCGTGAGGGCGCGGCCAAGAACGGGCTCGACGAAGCCAAGGCCGACGAAGTCTTCGATTTGATGGAGAAGTTCGCCGGCTATGGCTTCAACAAATCGCACGCGGCCGCCTACTCGCTGCTGGCCTACCACACCGCCTGGCTCAAGGTGCACTACACGGCCGAGTTCTACTGCGGCAACATGACCGTGGAAATGGACAACACCGACAAGCTCAAGGTGCTGTACGAGGATGCGCTGAAGATGGGCATCAGCTTCGAGCCGCCCGACGTCAACCGCGGTACCTACCGCTTCGAGCCGGTCACCGACAAGGTGGTGCGCTACGGACTGGGTGCGGTCAAGGGCACGGGCCAGGCCGCGATCGAGGCCATCGTCGCCGCCCGCAATGGCGAGGGCAGCGGGCCGCAGGGCCATGTGAAGGGCCCGTTCAAGAGCCTGTTCGACTTCTGCGTGCGGGTGGACCGCCAGCGCATCAACAAGCGCACCGTCGAGGCGCTGATCAAGGCCGGCGCCTTCGACAGCCTGCAGCTCAACCGCCGCGCGCTGCTCGAATCGCTGGACACCGCCTTCGAGTTCGCCAGTTCGGTGCACGCCAATGCCAACCAGGGCGGCCTGTTCGACATGATGGGCGAGGACGCCCACGGCTCCAGCACGCAGGAGCCCGAGCTGGCCAACGTGCTGCCCTGGAGCGTCAAGGAGCGCCTGGTGCTGGAGAAGACCGCAGTGGGCTTTTACCTGTCGGGCCACTTGTTCGACGAGGTGCAGCACGAGGTGCGCCAGTTCGTGCGCACGCCCATCGGCAACCTCAAGGACAGCCGCGAGACCCAGACCGTGGCCGGCATCATCAGCGAGCTGCGCATCATCAACGGCCAGCGCGGCAAGCTGGCGCTGTTCAAGCTCGACGACAAGTCCGGCGTGATCGAGGCCTCGCTCGACGAGGCCATGCTCAATCGCCACCGCGAGCTGCTCAAGGATGACGAGTTCATCGTGGTCAGCGCCCGGGTGCAGAACGACCATTTCAGCGGCGGGCTGCGCGCCAAGGTGCAGCATGTGTGGGATCTGGCCGCCGCGCGCAGCCGCTTCGGCCGCTACCTGTACGTGCAGGTGCAGCAGCGCCAGCCCGACGTGGCCCGGCTGCTGCGCGAGTTTCCCGCGCGCGAAGAGCAAACCGAGCAGGGTGTGCTGCGCCACGGCCTGAAGCTGCGCTTCGGGCTGGTCTGCCAGGCGCCGCAGCCGCAGCCCGTGGAGCAGGCCGCGGTGGAGATCAACCTGGGCGACAGCTGGCGCTTCTACCCCAGCGACGCTGCCATGAGCGCCTGGAGCGGCGAGGTCGGCCACGAAGCCATGCGTATTGTTTACGAAAGCGCGATCTGAGCATGGCTATGCTTGAAATAGGTGATTGCGGCAGCACCTTGTGAAGAGCAGCCGGCAAGCCCGATAGAATGATTTCCAATGGCCACGAAACCTCTCCCTCCCGCACCGATCCAACCCAAGACGCCGCCCGAGGACGGCGGCGGCGCGCTGGTGGTGGAGCGCGTCACGCAGCGCGTCGAGCCGCCGCGCCTGCACCAGGTGCTGATGCTCAACGACGACTTCACGCCCATGGAGTTCGTGATCGACGTGCTGCAGCACTTTTTCGGCAAGGACAGGGAGACGGCGACGCAGATCATGCTGAAGATCCATCTGGACGGGAGAGGAGTGTGTGGCGTGTACCCATTCGAGGTGGCCGAGACGAAGGTAGCGTTGGTGATGGATGCCGCGAAGCAAGCCGGGCATCCGCTGCAGGCGGTGACGGAGCCCGTTGAATAAACGGATTCCGTCCTGATCTAGGGTGCAGTGAAAGTATTTGGCAGGCATTAAAGGAGTTTCAAATGATTGCTCAGGAACTGGAAGTCAGCTTGCACATGGCCTTTGTCGAGGCGCGGCAGCAGCGCCACGAGTTCATCACCGTGGAGCACCTGCTGCTCGCATTGCTGGACAACCCCAGCGCGTCGGAGGTGCTGCGCGCATGCTCCGCGAACATCGACGACCTGCGGGTGTCGCTGACCAATTTCATCAAGGACAACGCGCCGCAGGTGGCCGGCGAGGACGAAGTGGACACCCAGCCCACGCTGGGCTTCCAGCGCGTGATCCAGCGCGCCATCATGCATGTGCAGTCCACCGGCAACGGCAAGAAGGAAGTCACCGGCGCCAACGTGCTCGTGGCCATCTTCGGCGAGAAGGATTCGCATGCGGTGTACTACCTGCACCAGCAGGGCGTGACCCGCCTGGACGTGGTGAACTACATCGCCCACGGCATCAAGAAGTCGGACGCGCAGGAGCCCGCCAAGTCCGAGGCGCCGCAGGAGTCCGAAGAGGGCGCCGGGCAGGGCGGCGAGCGCAGCGAGAAGGCCTCGCCGCTGGAGCAGTTCACGCTCAACCTGAACCAGGCCGCCAAGGAAGGCAAGATCGATCCGCTGATCGGCCGCCAGTACGAGGTGGAGCGTACCATCCAGATCCTGTGCCGCCGGCGCAAGAACAACCCGCTGCTGGTCGGCGAGGCCGGAGTGGGCAAGACCGCGATCGCCGAGGGCCTGGCCTGGCGCATCACGCAAAGCGACGTGCCCGAGGTGCTGGCCGAAGCCATGGTGTACTCGCTCGACATGGGCGCGCTGCTGGCGGGCACCAAGTACCGCGGCGACTTCGAGCAGCGCTTGAAGGGCGTGCTCAAGGCGCTCAAGGACAAGCCCAACGCCATCCTGTTCATCGACGAGATCCACACGCTGATCGGCGCGGGCGCCGCCTCGGGCGGCACGCTCGATGCGTCCAACCTGCTCAAGCCGGCGCTGTCCAGCGGCCAGCTCAAGTGCATCGGCGCGACCACGTTCACCGAATACCGCGGCATCTTCGAGAAGGATGCGGCGCTGTCGCGGCGCTTCCAGAAGATCGACGTGGTCGAGCCCTCGGTGCCCGAGACGGTGGACATCCTCAAGGGCCTCAAGAGCCGCTTCGAGGAGCACCACAGCGTCAAGTACGCCACCGCGGCGCTGGTGGCCGCGGCCGAGCTGTCGGCCAAGTTCATCAACGACCGCCACTTGCCCGACAAGGCCATCGACGTGATCGACGAGGCCGGCGCCGCGCAGCGCATCGTGCCGGTGAGCAAGCGCAAGAAGACCATCGGCAAGGCCGAGATCGAGGAGATCGTCGCCAAGATCGCCCGCATCCCGCCCGCCAACGTCAGCAACGACGACCGCAGCAAGCTGCAGACGCTGGAGCGCGACTTGAAGAGCGTGGTCTTCGGCCAGGACAAGGCGCTGGAGGTGCTGGCCTCGGCGGTGAAGATGTCGCGCTCGGGCTTGGGCAAGGTGGACAAGCCCATCGGCTCGTTCCTGTTCAGCGGCCCCACCGGCGTCGGCAAGACCGAGGCCGCCAAGCAGCTCGCCTACATCCTCGGCATCGACCTGATCCGCTTCGACATGTCGGAGTACATGGAGCGCCATGCGGTCAGCCGGCTGATCGGCGCGCCTCCGGGCTACGTGGGGTTCGATCAGGGCGGCCTGCTGACCGAGGCCATCACCAAGAAGCCGCACGCGGTGCTGCTGCTCGACGAGATCGAGAAGGCGCACCCCGACATCTTCAACGTGCTGCTGCAGGTGATGGACCATGGCACGCTGACCGACAACAACGGGCGCAAGGCCGACTTCCGCAACGTCATCATCATCATGACGACGAACGCGGGCGCCGAGACCATGAACAAGGCCACCATCGGCTTCACCAACCCGCGCCAGGCCGGCGACGAGATGGGCGACATCAAGCGTTTGTTCACGCCCGAGTTCCGCAATCGGCTGGACGCCATCGTCAGCTTCCGCGCGCTCGACGAGCAGATCATCCTGCGCGTGGTCGACAAGTTCCTGCTGCAGCTGGAGCAGCAGCTGGCCGAGAAGAAGGTGGAAGTCACCTTCACCGACAAGCTGCGCAAGCACCTGGCCAAGACCGGCTTCGATCCGCTGATGGGTGCGCGGCCGATGCAGCGCCTCATCCAGGACACGATCCGGCGCTCGCTGGCCGACGAGCTGCTGTTTGGCCGGCTCACCGATGGCGGCCGGCTGACGGTGGACTGGGATGACAGCGATGCCGCCAAGCCCGAGGTCAAGCTCGACATCCAGCCGCTGCCCAAGAAGGAACGCGCCCGGCAGGAGCCGGCCGAACCCGAAGAGGAACTGGCGGCCGACTGAGGCCGTGTGGTACGCAGAAAACAGCCGCGACAGCGGCTGTTTTCTTTTAGCCACGCCGCGCCGATACACTCTCGGCGTAGCAGCATTGCAAGGAGTCGGCAGGCGTGGACTGGAGTTGGCAGCACCTGATCTCGCACGAGCACCTCAAGGCCACTCTGTCCGTGGTCTGGTCGGTGTACGTGGTCGTGGTCTCGATGTGGATTTTGATGCAGCGCCGCGCGCCGGTGGCCACCATGAGCTGGCTGCTGTCCATGGCCGCGCTGCCGGTCGTGGGCCTGGTGGTGTACTACTTCCTGGGACCACAGCGCTTCAAGCGCCAGCGCATCAAGCGGCTGCGCGCGCGCAGCCGCTCGCAGGTGCAGGAGACGGTGCGGCGCATCCGCGAGGTGCAGCCCAACCCGCCGCCCAAGCTGCTGCAACTGGCCAAGCTGGTGCAAGTGGCCAGCGGCTTTCCGATCAGCACCGCCACACGCATCGACTTCCTGAGCGGCGGCGCCGCCACCTTCGACAGCATCCTCGAAGCGGTGGCCGGCGCCGAGCGGCATGTGCACCTCGAGTACTACATCTACGAGCCCGATGCCACCGGCACCCGGCTGCGCGACCTGCTGATCGAGCGCGCCCGCGCCGGGGTGCAGGTGCGCCTGCTGGTGGATGCGCTCGGCTCCAAGGCCATGGGCCGCAGCTTCTGGCAGCCGCTGGTGGCTGCGGGCGGCGAGTTCGCCTTCTTTCATCCCACCCGCATCGGGCGGCGGCTGCGCCCGGTGATCAACTTCCGCACCCACCGCAAGATCCTGGTGGTGGACGGGCGCATCGGCTACACCGGCGGCGTCAATATCACCGACGAGGAAGACGTGCGCATCTGCGCCGAGGCCTACCACGACGCCCACCTGCGCCTGGAGGGCCCCATCGTCAACTGGCTGCAGACCGCCTTCCTCGAAGACTGGGCCTATGCGCTCGACAAGCTGCCGCAGGAGGCGCCGGCCGACCTCGACGACCTGCTGCCCGAGCTGCCCAACGGCGGCCACCTGGTGCAGCTCATGACCTCGGGGCCGGACAACCCGCTCGAAGCCATCCACCGCGTGCACCTGGCCGCCATCCACACCGCCACCGAGCGGGTGTGGCTGACCACGCCGTACTTCGTGCCCACCGAGGCCGCGATCTACGCGCTCACCGGCGCCGCGCTGCGCGGGCTGGACGTGCGCCTGCTGGTGCCCGAAAAATCCGACTCCATCTTCGTGACCGCGGCCGCGCGCTCGTACTTCGACGACCTGATCGCCACCGGCGTCAAGATCTACGAATACCAGGCGCGCATGCTGCACTCCAAGACCATGCTGGTGGATGACGACCTGGCCATCGTCGGCACCGCCAACTTCGACAACCGCAGCTTTCGGCTCAACTACGAGGTCTGCGCCGTGGCCTACGGCCCTCTGCTGGCCGGGCGCATCGAGGCCCAGTTCCTCAAGGACCTGGACAAGGCTCGGCGCGTCGACCACCAGCGCCCGCAGCGCTTTGGGCTGCGGCTCGGCGACTCGGTGGCGCGGCTGTGTTCGCCGCTGTTGTAGCCGCTGGGGTTTTCGCTGCGGGCAGCCCGGATGCGGATTGCATATCATCGCAATGAGCTGCGACAAGAAAGGATGCCTATGCGACCATCGGTGGTGCTTGACATGAATCGAAGCGCGGTGCGTGAAGCGGTCGGCCGTTTTCGCACCGCGAACCCGCGCATCTTCGGCTCGGTGCTGCACGGCACCGACCGGGATGGCAGCGACCTTGACCTGCTGGTGGACGCCTTGCCCGGCGCGACGCTGTTCGACTTGGGCGGGCTGCAGGATGAACTTTCGTCGCTGCTCGGCATTGATGTCGATGTACGCACACCCGGCGACCTGCCGCAGAAATTCCGGGCCAAGGTACTCGCAGAGGCGCAGCCGGTATGAGCACCATGGTGAGTTTGCGCAGGCGCATCCCGGGATTCCGTGGCGCAGCATGCGAGGTATGCGCAACCGCATCGCGCACGGTTATTTCGATATCGATCTTGACGTGGTCTGGGACACCATACAGACAGCGCTGCCGCATTTGATTCGACAGCTGTCTGCTGTGCGCGCCGATGCCGATGATGCATCCTGATCGGTACCCGCAGGCTGGTGCGCCGCAGACCATGGTGCCGGAGCAGGCATACTAGCGCCCCATGGCTGAGCTCAATACCTTTTTCTGGCACGACTACGAAACCTTTGGCGCGGTGCCCCGGCGCGACCGGCCGGCGCAGTTCGCCGGCATCCGCACCGACATGGATCTCAACGAGATCGGCGCGCCGGCCATGCTGTACTGCCAGCAGTCGCCCGACTACCTGCCCAGCCCCGAGGCCTGCCTGATCACCGGCATCACGCCGCAGCAATGCCAGGAGCAGGGCGTGGCCGAGCATGCGTTCGCCGCCGCGGTCGAGCAGCAGCTGGGCCAGCCCGGCACCATAGGCGTGGGCTACAACACCATCCGCTTCGACGACGAGGTGACCCGCTACCTGCTGTGGCGCAACCTGCGCGACCCCTATGCGCGCGAATGGCAGAACGGCTGCGGCCGCTGGGATCTGCTGGACGTGGTGCGCATGGTCTATGCGCTGCGGCCCGAGGGCATCGAGTGGCCGAAGAAGGCCGACGGCAGCGTGAGCTTCAAGCTCGAAGACCTGGCGCGCGCCAACGGCCTGCAGCATGCGCAGGCGCACGATGCGCTGAGCGACGTGCGCGCCACCATCGCACTGGCCCGGCTCATCAAGCGGCTGCAGCCGCGGCTGTTCGAGTTCGCCCTCAGCCTGCACAAGAAGGATCGCGTGATGCAAGAGCTGCGCCTGCCTGCCACGGCGGCCAACGCGCGGCCCTTCCTGCATGTCTCGGGCATGTTCCCGGTGGAGCGTGGCTGCCTGGCGGTGATGTGGCCGCTGGCGCAGCACCCCAGCAACAAGAACGAGATCATCGCTTGGGACCTGGCGCACGACCCGAGCGGCCTGGATTCGCTGCCCGCCGACGAGCTGCGCCAGCGCCTCTTCACCAGCGCGGCCGAGCTGCCCGAGGGCGTGCAGCGCCTGCCCGTCAAGAGCGTGCACCTGAACAAGTCGCCGATGGTGGTGGGCAATCTGCGCACGCTCAGCGACGCGCAGGCCGCGCGCTGGGGCATAGACATGGAGCGGTGCCTGCGCCACGCCCAGGCGGCGCAGGCGTTGCCCGATATGAGCGCGCAATGGGCCGCCGTCCACCAGCGGCCGGCGGCGCAGGAGGTGGATGTGGAGCAGGATCTGTATGGCGGCTTCATCGGCCAGGCCGACCGCCGCCTCCTGCTGCAGCTGGCGGCACTGCACCCGCAGGAGCTGGCGCTGGCGCGCCCGGGCTTTGACGACGAGCGCCTGCCCGAGCTGCTGTGGCGCTACCGGGCGCGCAATTTCCCGCAGACGCTCGATGCCCGGGAGCAGCAGCGCTGGCGCGAGCACTGCGCCGCCAGGCTGATCGCAGGTCAGGGCGGCGCGCGCACCGCCGAGCAGATGTTCGCCGAGATCGATGCGCTGTCCGAGAGCGCTAACGAGCGCGGCGAGGCCATCCTGGGCGCGCTCTACGACTGGGCCGAGGCCATCGTGCCCGAAGTCTGAGCGTCCGCCAGGATCAATAGTGCAGCGCCGCGCGCACGAACCAGCCGCGGCCGCGTTCGTCCCCGGCGAGGCGGGCGCGGTACTGCACCGACAGGTCGAGATAGGAGCGCGGCGCGTTGTAGGCGTCTTCGCGGAACCAGTGGCGCAGCGCCAGGCCCAGGCCGGCGCCGGCCGCGCTGCGCTGGCCCGAAGGCGCGGGCCGCGAGTTGTAGTCCCAGCCCAGCACCGCGTGCGGGAACAGCACCGTGCGCGCATCGGCATCGCCGAGGCGAAAGCTGCGCCCGGCCTGCGCCTCGGCGGTGCCATAGCTCTGCTTCTGGCTGAAGAAGCGGCCGGCCTCGGCGTAGACGTTCACCGTGGTCCAATCGGGCACGTCCAGGCGCAGGTCGGTGCCGGTGCCGCCGGAGTAGCCCAGCCGCAGCAGCCAGTCGTTGCTGGACAGCGAACCCACGCGCAGGCGCCGCTCCGCCGCGAACACCAGGTTCTGGCTGGCCAGCGGCTTGAGCCGCAGGCCCAGCGCCGCCTGCGCGGTATCGGTGCCGGTGGCGTCGCCATTGCGGCTGTAGATGGACTGGGCCAGGCCGCCATACAGCTCCCAGAAACGGCCGTCGCCAAAGCCCGAGGGGCGCCAGTAGGCCTCGGCCACCATTTGCGCCGCATCGCCGTAGGGCGTGGGCTGGGCCGCTGCGGCGCCCGGCGGCATGCCGCGGTAGCCCAGCAGCGCGTTCACGCCCCAGTCGCGCGCGCGGCTTTCCACCTCGCGCCGGGTCTCGAATTGCTGCTGCGGCGTCAGCGCCAGCTGGCCGGCGGCGTTGGCATCGAGCGCCTGCTCGAAGTAGCCGACCGCGGCCTGGTTCTCGCCCTGGCGGCTGGCGGTGTAGGCGCCGTCGCGCAGCGCGCCGGCGGGCAGGCTGCCGGCCTGGCGTGCCCGGCCGAAGATGGCCAGCGCGGCGCCGTCGTCGCCAGCCCGGATGGCGAGGTAGCCCAGGTCCGGGTCGGTGCTGGCCTGCAGCGCGGGCTCGGCCATGGCCGCGGCAAAACGTTGGCGGGCGGCCTCGGGCTGGCCCAGCTGCAGCAGCAGCTCGACCTCACTGGACAAGGACAGCCGCGGCGCCAGCAGCGCCGCCTGGGCATCGGCCGCCGCCTGCTGGCCGTGGCCCAGGGCATGTTGTATGCGGCTGCGCTGGGCCAGCAGCTCGGCGTCGCCGGGGCGCGCCTGCAGCGCTGCATCCGCTTCCTGCAAGGCCTGCTGCCGCGCGCCGCTGGCGGCCAGCGCCTGCAGGCGCAGCAGCCGGTAGGGCGGGCGCTGCGGGCTCAGCTCCATGGCCTGCCGGGCGAGCTGCGCGGCCTCGGCATGGCGGCCGGCCGCATAGGCCTCGTAGGCCTGCCGGGCCAGGCCGCTGGCGGGATCGGGGGCATCCTGCCCGGGCCAGATATCGCAGCCGGCGGCGGCCGGTGAGGCGTAGCAGTTGACCACCGGCATGCGCAGCGCGGCCGGATAGGTAGCCGCGGGCCAGAGCGCGCGGCCCAGCGCCGCCTCGGCCTCGGCGCGCCGCGCGGCCAGGCCACCGCCGGTTTCGGCCAAGCCGTCGCTGCCCTGCAGCAGCGCCCGTGCGCGCCGGGGCTGGCCGGCGGCGAGGGCGGCGTCGGCCGCGATGCCGCGGTAGTTCTGGCGCTGCAGCGCGCTCAGCCCGGGGGCGGCGACGGCTGCATCGAAGTAGCGGGCCGCCGCATCGCTGCGGCCCTGGGCCTGCAGCGCGGCGGCCAGCAGCAGCTGCAGCGATGGGTCGTCGCTGGCCAGGGCCAGGCCTTGCTCGGCCACCTGCTGCGCTTGCGCATACTGGCGCTGCTGCAGCAGCAGCCCCAGCCATTGCAGGCGGTAGGCCAGGGTGGCGGGGGCCAGCCCGGTGCCGGTCTGCGCGAGCTGCAGCGCCAGCGCCAGATCGCCCCGTTCGCGGGCCTGCTGCGCCTGCTCGAAGTGCTCCAGCGCGCTGTTTTCGCGCAGCTGCTGGCGCAGCGCCGGCCAGTCGGCCTGGGCTTGCGGCCCGGCGGCTTGCCGGGCCGGCGGCGCGCCGGCCGCCGCCCGCCGGGGCCTGGGTGCAT